>NZ_JAUNXR010000002.1 GCF_030539665.1 Methanobrevibacter sp. | reverse complement strand
ATAATCATATGCAAATAACAAAATTTACACATCGACAAAGGGTTTCAACAAAGCCCATTCTTATTACTTAATTTTAAATAATTGTTAAAGCAATATTAAATTATATTCAATTTATTTTAAGGTAGTAATATGAAAGATTTTGATTTTAAAAATTCAAAAACAGCCATTTTACTTTTAAGCCATGGTAGCAGATTACCAGAGGGCAAAAAAGTAATTGAAGCTTATACTAACATGTTTAAAGAAGAATATCCAGACGCAATTGTCGATTATGCATTTATGGAAATAAGACAACCAGACATTCCAACAACTATTAATAAACTTACACAGGAAAATGACTTGGAAAAAATAATCGTAGTTCCAGTTTTTATTGCACATGGACTTCATACAAAAAGAGATATTCCAAAAATATTGGGAATTGAAGTTGAAGAATTGGATATTGAAGATTCACACCATCATCATCATGACCATGGCCACGACCATCATCATCACCATCATCATCACGATCACGACCATGATGAAAAGGCAATTGATTTCGATGGGGAAATAATATTAACAGATCCTCTTGGAATAGAGGAGAGCATTCTTGAAATTATTAAAAATAGAGTTAAAGATAATTTATAAACTTTATTTTTTCTTTTTTTATAATTCTTTAAATAATATTAACATTAAACAATAATTCATGGAATTGAATGTTTCAGATATTGGTGAAAAGGATATTGTTAAATACATTCTATCTAAATGTAATACAATCACTCCCGATGATACGGCTATTACTAAAATAGATGATAATTCAAATCTTATTTCAACCACTGACATGCTTATTCAATCAAAACACTTCCCTAAAAACATGACTTATTTTCAAATGGGTTTTAAAGCAGTAACCGTAAATGTGAGTGACCTTGCAGCAATGGGTGCTAAGCCGTTAGGATTTCTTCTATCAATAGCAATTCCAGATTCTCTTAATTTCAGTAATTTTAAAGAGATTATAGATGGGGTATTAGAAGCCTGCGAATTTTATGAAATTCCTTTAATTGGCGGGGATACAAATGAGGCAAGTGAAATTATAATAAACGGAACTGCATTAGGGACTAATGAAGACTCATTAATGAAAAACACTTACAAAAACAACGATTTAATAGCCATTACAGGAAATATTGGTCTTGCAGCTTTAGGCTTTTATTCAAATGATCTTAAATATTTAGATAATATTTTAAAACCAGTAGCTAGAATAAAAGAGGGAATGATTTTAAAGGAGAACGGAGCTACAAGTGCAACAGATATTACCGATGGCCTTGCAAGTGAACTACATGAAATGTTTAATGGAAAAGGAATGCTGATTTATGAAGATAAATTAAATATCAGTGATGAATTTAAAGAAATCGCTAACAATATGGGTTTAAATTATTTGGATTTAATTTTCAATTTTGGAGAAGACTTTGAACTAATTTTTACAATTCCTAAAGATAAAGTTAAAGATTTAGAAGAAAAATTGGATTTCATTATAATAGGTGAAATTAACGATTCATCTGAGATTAATATAAAATTAGCTAATGGAAAAATTAAAAAAATTCAAAAAAAAGGATATAATCATTTCAAAAAAGAAATATAAGTTTGGAATAAATTTATTCTCCAAAACTCACTCTTTCAAATTTTTCAATATTTTTAAAGGATTTTGTTGCATCAATTCCCATTTTAGTAGTTGTTCCATCACTTTCAGCAACAGGATCTAAAGATGAACCCCTAACATTAGGAACAATCATAATGTCCTTATCGGCTTTAACACGGGTAGCTACAGCATATTCAACATCTTGAGGGTCAAATACGTCAACATCTGTATCCACAACTATCGCATGTTTAAGGGAAGGATGGGCAGATAATGCAGCCATAATTGCATTTTTTCCATCTCCTTCAGTTTGTTTATTTATGGAAATGGCTGCATGAAGCCAACAACAACCTCCTTCAGTTAAAACAACAGTTTCTACAGTAGGGACTGCGTTTTTAACAGATTTATATATTCTAGGTTCTTGTGGAAGGCCTTGTAATAATTTATGCTCAAATCCTGCAGGAATAATTGCATGATAATAAGGATTTTCTTTTACAATATGCATTTTAGATAAAGTAATGACTGGCTGGTCACGTATAATATCGTAAGTGTCAGTTAAATCTACAAAAGGACCTTCAGGAGTAGTTTCAGTTACAGATATCTTACCTTCCAATATGATGTCTGCTTTAGGAATTTCAAGGCCATTTGGAGTCTTAATCAACTCCAAATTAGAATCTTTGAATGCGTTTGCAACATCCATTTCATTATAGTCAATTGGAATTGAGGTTGTACTTGCAAGTAGAATTGCCGGATCCATTCCAATTGCAATTGCAATTTCCAAGTCTTTTCCAATCTTTTGGGCTTTTTGGAAATAAGTATAAAGATTTCTTGGTACAATTCTGATAGCTAGTCTCTTATTGTCAAGCACCATCATCCTATGAATTGAAGCATTTTGAATGCCAGTTTCAGGGTCACGTGCAAAAACAACACCCGCTGTAATATATGCTCCACCATCTCTTTTATAATGTGTTAAAATAGGTATTTTATTCAAATCAGCTTCACTAGTTTCATAATCAGAGAAATCTGTAAATTCATCGACTTTTATAGGTTTGTCGCTAGCATTAATTATTTTTTCAGTAATTTGGGAAACTTCACAATTAATGGATTTAGCAATTTTTGCTCTTGTATTACAAATCCCTGAAATTATTGGTATATCAAATCCTTTCACATTATTTAAGATTACAGTATCAGTAGGATATTCACGAAGTATTTTTGCAGCCTCATATTCGCTGCTGACTTCATCATCAATTTCAATAATATTTTCGTTTTCTAAAAAATTCATATAATCACTATACATTAATTTTTTTACTTTTAGTTTTTTCTAAAATGTGTCTTACTTCTTCATCTTTTATTGCAAGAATTTCACCTGCGAGAATTGCAGCGTTTCTTCCATTATTCAAACCTACGGTTGCTACAGGAACGCCTGGTGGCATATTAACCATTGAAAATATTGAATTGTATCCTGATTCGTTATTACATGGCACTCCAATAATTGGCTTGGTAGTAAGGCTTGATAATGCACCTGTCAAAATGGAGGCATTAGAACTTATTCCAATAAACAGGCATGCGCTTTCTTCAACACTTTTAACATAACTTTCAAATCTTTTCGGTTGTCTTATAGGACCAAGAACTTTTAAATCATGGGATATCTTAAGTCTATCAAGAATAACAGCTACTTTTTTAGCTATTGTTATATCGCTGTAATTGGATACAATAATTGGAACCTCAACGTTATCAACTTCAAAATCAATATAATCAGGCTCGCTAATCTTAAGCTCATCTACCTTTAAGAAATCATTTTGAATATATTTTCCTTTGATTAGTTCGGGAATTTCTTCATTGCTTTTGTATACTTTCTCTTTATATTCATTTCTTAGTTCAATTAGTTTCTCTTTAATTTCTGGGTAATGAACACTTAAAATTTGGGCTGCAAGTATCGCTCCGTTATCTCCCCTATCAATTCCAACAGATGCTACTGGTGTGGGATAAGGAAGTTGAATTGTTGAATACAATGCATCTAACCCATCAAGTTTTCCTTCTACTGGAACTCCAATCACTGGCTTTGAAGTATGTGATGCAATTATTCCAGGAAGATGGGCTGCCAAACCTGCAATACCAATAAAAACTTCAATTCCTGCTTCTTCTCCTCTAATTACAAGTTCTCTAACGAGATGGGGAGTTCTATGTGCAGAAGCTATTTTTAAACTATAAGGAATTTCAAGTTTTTCTAAAATATCAACAGACTTTTTTGCTATATCAATATCAGATCCACTTCCTAGTATAATCATTATTTTCGGTGTCATTTTTTAAACCCTCTTAATTTTCCATAAATAAATTATGATTTAATAATATATATTATATTTGATTGAGAAGTTTGATAATAAATTTATAGTTCCTTTATTTAAACTTTAAAATAAGATTGTTGTAGTGGATGAATTTTAATAAGGACTAGTAAAATAAGTTTAATAATAATTTATTGTAATAAAAAGCGTTAAAATAATTTTATGAAAAAAAGAATAAAAGAAAAAAGAATTAGTATAAAGTAGGAATTGGGATTCCCATTTTAACTCTTTTTTCACGTTCTGCTGCACCTTTTTCTTTTTTACCTTTAGCTAATTTTTCAAGTAAAGGTAAACCAGGTTTTACTTCTTCGATTGGTTTAGTTTCAATTAAACCTACTTCAACAGCAGATTTGAATAAGTCAATACCAGAACCGGTTCTGGTTAAAACAGTGGACCAACCATCTGGGGAACCTACTGAACCAGTGGATACATCTGCATATTCACAAACGTAATCCATACAGATATTACAACCAGCTTGTTCATATCCGTGGGTCTTTTTAAGACCGATTCCTTTTTCTCCGTCAGCAGTATCAATCATGAATTTTCCTTTACCAATGTCCATTTTTTTAACATCGGATAATGGAGTGTCCATTAAAGCATCAGCGAAAGTGTCTAATGATGCCATTGGGAAGTTTTCCATACAGAAAATACCAACTACTAAGCTAATTTTGTCTCCGATAAATCTGGTGGAGAATGGGTAAGCTTGTACTTTTCTGATTCCTTGCATTTGACATGGGGTTGCAACTACTCCCATTTTTTCAAGACCGAATTGACGTGCTGCTTCTTTAATTCCATATACTGTTGGTGACATTGAGTATTTAGTCCCAGCAGCAGCTAAGATTTCTTCAGCGGTGGTAGCTACTTCAGGTACAGGTACCCAGTCGTCTCCTGGATCTCCTGCTACTACAGCTCCTTCAATTACTCCAGTTTCAATCGCGTGAATAAGTAATGCTGAAGCAATTCCTCCGTCTTGTGCTACATCTAATATTTTTTTATCGGTAGCTCTTGCAGATACAGCTTCTTTGTAGTTTCCTAATACCATTTTTAAGCCTCCTTATAATCCTGTATCCTTTTTAATTTGTTCTTCAGGTAACCAAGATCTTGGACATAATGTGTAACAACATCCACATTTAATACATCTAGCATTGTTAATGTGTGGTCTACCTTCAATCATTTTGATAGCTCTAGTTTGACATGCGAGTGCACAGGTTCCACATCCAGTACACATTGCATTACGGATAACATTGTTTAATAAGTCACAACCACATGCGGTTTGACAGGATGCAATATCCATAGCTGGTTTTAAGTAGTCCATATCGCCTTCAACTAATGCGATGATGGTTTTTCTAATCATTTCTGGACCTACAGGACATCCTGGAAGTGCAACGTCTACTTTAATTAATTGACTAATTGGTGCAAATGATTCGTGTTTAGGTTGTGCTTGTTGTCCACCACGTGCGTAGGTAGTGAAACATCCGTTAATAGCACAGGAACCGAAAGCACAGATTAAAGTGGATTTTTCTCTTGCTTCGTAAAGTTCTTTTAAACTGTGTTCATCTTGAAGACATACAGATCCTTCAATTAAACATAAATCCATTTCTGGCATTTCCCATAAGTCAACTAAGGTTTGTCCGTATACGATATCAATCATATCAGTAAGAACAACGTCTAAAATATCGTAGTTTTCTGTTAATGACATTCCGTCTCCAGTACAACCACTTAAGTGGATGTATCCAACACGTGGTTTTTTACTACCAGCAGCAGGTTCTGGAGCATCTTCTCTTTTTTCTGTAATTACTACACTTTCTTGATTTTCAACTTTTTTAGGTTCAAC
Organism: Methanobrevibacter sp.; assembly: GCF_030539665.1. Classification (NCBI taxonomy): domain Archaea; kingdom Methanobacteriati; phylum Methanobacteriota; class Methanobacteria; order Methanobacteriales; family Methanobacteriaceae; genus Methanobrevibacter; species Methanobrevibacter sp. The sequence goes on along the minus strand of NZ_JAUNXR010000002.1, from coordinate 305,485 downwards.
TTTTGGTTCGTCTGATCCCATTAAAGCTTTTTTAATTTTTGAAAACATTATAAAGCCCCTATTTCTTTTAAAATAATATTAATAGCTTCAGGTATTGCCTCTTCAATTTCAGTAGTTAACCCCATATCAATATCAATTATTGGAACGTCTTTTGGCTGACAACCAATTATTTTTACTTCACATTCTTTTTCTAGTTCTGAAAGAAGATGCTCTCCAGGCCTTGCATGAGGATTTTCATATCTGCCTAATGGCGTTTCTTCTGGTTTTAATATTCTAATTTCTCCAGGTTCTCCACCAAAATCAATAGCATCTACTACAATAACCTTTTTCCAACATGTTTCTGGAAATGTAAAAATATGATATGATGCTCCGGTTCCTCCATCAACAATTTCAGTTTTATCTGGCAATGAATTTTCCTGGAAATACTTCTTTAACTCTTCAATAACAGTAGATCCAAATCCATCATCTTTATAAAGGATATTTCCACATCCAACAACTAAGGTTTCTACATTATAAGGCATAAAAATCCCAAATTAATTAAAGTTTCATATGTTCATTTCTTAATATTTTTTTCTCATCATCTACAACCATTACGTGGGTAGCACAGGATAAACATGGGTCGTAAGCTCTGATTACATGTGGAGCTAATTCATGTGAAAATCCTTCAGTTGCAGGTCCCATAGTTGGTATGTTCCAAGTAGTTGGTACAATAGCAGAGTAGAATTGAGTTTTTCCATCTACAACTTTTGCCATGTGAACATTAGTTCCTCTAGGAGCTTCAATTACACCAATACCTAATTCACCAGTACCTCTTGGGTCATATTCAGCTCTAGCTGGTGCAGAGGTATCTAATTCATCTAATTTTTCTAATACATCAGCGTAACTTACGAGCATTTCTTCTGCTCTTGCAATGTGTTGGCTTGTTACTCCTTTACCTTTGAATCCTGAGAATTTTTCCATTCTAGCTCTAGGACCGGTTTCTACATTTTTACCATCTAATAATGGAATAACGGTACAAGCTCTTTTACCTACTTCTTCGTCACCATACCATGCTTCTGGTAATACTTCACTAAATTTGTCCATATCAAAAGCATCAGGGTTTCCGTAGGTTTTGTCGGATGCAAATAATGGTACATCAACTTTTCCTAAATCTTCAGGGAAGTCTGCTTTGTAAACTAAGTCTTTAATTAATTCAACATGGTTTTCAAGAGTACCTTTTAAATCTTTCATTTTTTCGATTAATTTTTCTTTTGCTAATGGGGAGATATTTCTAGCCATACCACCTATTCTAATATCGGATGGGTGAATACCTTCTCCAGCAATGGTATCTACAACAAATTGGGTAGCTTTTCTTACTTCTCCAACACTTTTTACAGCGGTTGTAAATAAGTCATCAGGTACAACATCAGGAGCAATTAAGAAATGGTGAATTGCATGACTGTTTATGTTGTGTGCACTTAAGGTAATTTTTCTTAAGAGTTTACCTGCTTTAGGTACTTCAATTCCGAGAGCAGCGTCCATTGCTTCTACTGAAGCTAAGGTATGTGGAATTGGACATACTCCACAGATTCTTTGACATAATACAGGTGCGGTTTCAGGACTTTTGTCAAGAACCATTTTTTCTAAACCCCTTACAGGAGTTATACTAAAATACATTCCTTTTGTAACAATTCCATCATCATCGACTTTCATGAGTAATTCTGCATGTCCTTCTTGTCTTGATGTAGGAGATATTACTTTAACATTTTCGTTCAAATATGTCACCTCATTTAAAATTAAAGTTTAACAACATTTTATATTTATAATTTCTTTATATTAAAAGTTTATTTATTGTAGCTCATTTTTTTAATTTTCTTGCCATTTTTTAGCTATTTATTCATTTTTAATAATAAATAAATTTATTAAGAAATTATTGATATGAATATTAATATATATCGATTATATTTTTAATTATATATAGTTAATAGTATATTTTAAAAAACAATTTTAAATTTAACATCTCTTTTTTGTTTATAACAGCATCGACAATTGAATTCTATTTTTTGAAGTGTCTACGCCCAATACCTTAACATCCACAATGTCTCCGATTGATACAATGTCCAAAGGATGTTTTACAAACTGATTAGCTAATTGTGAGATATGTACAAGACCATCTTGATGAACCCCTATATCAACAAATGCCCCAAAATCAACTATATTTCTTACAGTTCCCTGTAGAACCATTCCCTCCTCTAAATCATCTATATTTAAAACATTTTTTCTAAGGATAGGTTTAGCCATATCGGAACGTGGGTCACGGCTTGGTTTTTTTAATTCTTTAACAATATCTTGAAGAGTCATCACGCCAATGTCCAGTTCAGATGCTAACTTATCATAATCTAAATTATCTAGATCATGATTATAATTTCCAACATCATCCAATTTTATATTAAGTCTTTTCAAAAGTTTTTTAGAAACTTCGTATGATTCTGGATGTATTGTGGTATTATCTAAAGGATTTTTTCCATTTGTTATTTTCACAAAACCTGCACATTGCTCAAAAGTTTTATCTCCAAGATTCTTTACATTTTTTAAATCCTCACGACTCTTAAATGCTCCGTTTTCCTCACGGTATTTTACAATATTTTTAGAAGTTGTTTTATTAATCCCAGAAATGTAATTTAAAAGACTGCTTGATGCGGTATTTAAATCAACCCCTACTTCATTAACAACATGCTCAACAACGCCCTCCAAACTTTCATTAAGATTTTTCTGGTTCATATCATGTTGGTATTGTCCTACTCCAATGGACTTTGGATCAATTTTAACCAGCTCAGCTAATGGATCTTGAAGACGTCTAGCTATTGAAATTGCACTTCTTTCACCTTCATTTAAATCGGGAAATTCCTCAGATGCCAATTTACTTGCTGAATAAACAGAAGCCCCCGCTTCATTAACGACTATATATTTAACGTTTGTATCTTTGATAATATCAGCGACTACTTTTTCGGACTCTCTTGAAGCTGTTCCATTCCCGATGGCTATTACATCAATATTATGCTTTTTTATTAGATTTTTTACAATTTTTTCAGATTCCTTAATCTTTTTTTGAGGTTCCGTTGGATAAATTAAGGAAGTTTCAAGAACCTTTCCAGTTTCATCAATGACAGCTAATTTACATCCAGTTCTAAATGCCGGATCCCAGCCAAGGATGGTTTTTCCAGCCAAAGGACTTTCCATAAGAAGTTGATAAAGGTTCTTTGCAAAAACAGCAATTGATTGTTCTTCACTTCGCTCTGTTAAATAATTTCTCACTTCTCTTTCAATTGACGGCGAAATAAGGCGTTTATAAGAATCTTTTATTGCATTTTTAATAATTGGAGTAGTATACTGATTGTATTCAATTTTCTTAGGAATTTTTGAAATGTTTTTTAGGATGTGCCTATTGAGGTAGTTTATAATTTCTTCATCATCAATTTCAACTTTAGCTTTTATTATCCCTTCCTTTTCAGCTCGATTTATTGCTAATAGTCTATGGGGTGGAATTTTTGAGACTTTTTCACAATAATTATAATAGATTTCATATTCCTTGTCATCTTCATTGTTCTTTGCTTTTGTTTGAATGTCTCCGTGATAAATAAAATTTTCACGTATTCTTTTTCTAAAATCTGAATTGTCCGAGATATTCTCAGCTATTATATCAGAAGCCCCTTTAATGGCATCTTCTACGCTGGGAACCTCTTCATTGACATATTTTTTAGCAATCTTTTCAATTGGGGTTGTAACTTCCTGTTTTATAATTATTTCAGCAAGTGGTTCCAGGCCTTTTTTCTTAGCAATCGTAGCTCTTGTCTGTTTTTTACTTTTAAATGGCCTATAGATATCTTCTAATTCAACCAGAGTTTTTGCATTTAATATTTTATTGTTTAAGGAATCGGTGAGTTTGCCAAGTTTTTTAATATGTTCAGCATATGTCAACTTTTTCTTTTCTAAGTTTCTTAAATATTTAAGGCGTTCATCAAATTCCCTTAGTATTTCGTCATTCAATGAACCTGTAATATCTTTTCTATATCTTGCAATAAATGGGATGGTATTTCCTTCATCTATTAATTTAATAACTCTATTTACTTGCCATTTTTCAAGTTGTAGCTCTTTTTCTAAGATTTTCTCTATCATCGCCTTAATGTTTATTTGTTATTAAAAAAGTAGTTTTTGCTAAATAATTCTATAATAACTTATAAAAACCTTTATAGTAATTAAAAAACATATTTTATAGTGATTTAAAAATTAATGGTGAATAATTTTGGCTTGGTTGTTTGTACTACTTACTTTCTTCTTAGCTGCTTTCAAATCCTCTGATAAAATATATCAAAAAGTAGCAGTCATACTACCAGCTTTCAACGAAGAGGAGAATGTTAAAGCAGTCATAGATGTTATATCGAAAGTAAGCTATGTTGATGAGATTATTGTTGTAGATGACGGTTCTACTGACGGTACCGCTAAAGTGGCTACTGATGCAGGAGCAATTGTAATCTCTCATGAGGTTAATAAAGGTAAAGGTGAAGCTATAAAAACAGGTTATAACTATACTAACGCTGATATTATCGCTTTTATCGATGCAGACATATCTAATCTCACTAAACATAAGGTAGATGCTATTATCAGGCCAATTTTAGATGGTAAAACTGAAATTACAAAAACTAAATTTGCTCGTGCTAGTGGCAGGGTAACTGAATTAACTGCAAAACCCCTTTTAAACTTTTTTTTCCCAGAAATTTCTTTTGAACAACCATTGAGCGGACAGTTCGCCGCTAAAAAGTCTGCACTTAAAAAGATTAATTTTGAACCTGATTATGGTGTGGATGTAGGTATAGTATTGGATGCAGATGTTCATGGAATTTCTATTGAGGAAGTTGACATTGGTGAAATTGAACATGACATGTCTCCGTTATCAGATTTGCATATAATGGCAAATGAAGTAGTAAGAACCATCATGGATCGTGCAAATAAGTATGGAAGAGTTGTCATGATTGATGATATTGGATTCTTTATTAGGATGCTTATTGTAGGATTGTCCCTTATTATTTTGGGATTGTTCACTATTTTCTTTGTAAAATTTATTCCATTGGCTATTGGTGTTTTTATTGTAGTTGTTGGAATGGCTTTGACTGTATATTACCTTATTAAGGTTATTGCAAAATCTATTTCAATGTTTAAGAGACTTCCTAGAAGTAATTTAATAAAATCATTTATTAAAATTCATTTTCCAGTACTTATCTCCCTCATTATTTTAGTTTTAATGATTTCAACATTTTTAGGTGCTGCAACATTCGAGAATGGATCAATTTCCATTGAGCCTACTTCAAGAAATCTTATTATATTTTCTGATAATGACAATAAAATCGCAGTTAGGGGACCATTTTCCATCGATTCAGCTATTGAAAATGAATCCAATATTATTAGGGTTCCTTCTGATGCCTTAGATACATTAGGTCTTTCACATGGAGATTTAATTAATATAAATAAGAATTCCTATATTATTGATCAACCTAGGCCAGATGAAGATTATACAATAAGACTCCCAATGGAAGTAAAACAATTTTTCAATGTTCATGATGGGGATTCAATTCAGAATAGCCGTCTAAATACATTATTCGATAAATCTATTGCTTATCATAATGTCGGTGAAATAAATAACATTTCTCTTTCAGATAATTTTGAAATAACTGACCTTAACAATAATGCCCATATTTTCAAAGTTAGCATTGACAATGAATCATTTAAGCCAATTATAGGTTGTTTTGAAGATAATAACACTTATTTGGTTTCCTATAATAACGTTGTCATTGGAGAGCTTAAATTTGCAAATGGAACATTTTCAAATCAAACATATTCATTTGATACAAATGGCCATAAAATTGAAATTGAAATCTCAAACGAAACAACAAGTTCAGTTAAATACTTTTTAAATTCAAAAGAAGGTAAGTTTTTAGAATTTAATACTATTATAAAAAAATAAAAAAAGAAAGTTTATTTTTTATCATAAACTTTTACTGCTTCTTCTACATCGTTATATAGTCCAAGAGCAGCTAATGCACCAACTTTTCCTTGTTCTCCTGTAACAGCTATTAATGGGATGTTTAATTCTTCTGCAGTTTTTTCAGCAGTTTCAACATCCATCATTCCACTTTTAGTTGCAATGGAGTATTCTCTTAATTTGGAAGGAATTTCAAGACCTTCTAAAATAGCTATTGCAGTTTTATCAGATAATGTATCTCTTTTAAGAAGTTCTATTGTTCTTTCAATAAGTTCTTCTTTTTTATCGCTTTCAACAGCAAAAGTAAGTGCAATTGATACACAATTTTGAGTTTTATGTGGATTGTGAGGATATAATTGAACAATTATATGATCTAAGTATTCAAAACCTTCCTTTTTAAGCTCCATTCCTAGGTTATGTGCCATTGTCCAAGTTGCGCCGGCATCTTTTGTATCTGTATCGTCAATACCTATAACCACTTTTTCAAGCTTAGGAGTTACAACGGTAGCTTTACCAGGCTTTGAACCTCCACCAACTTCTAAAAGTTCAACATATTTTACTCCTTCACCCATTCCTCTACACATTCCAGCTCCAACGCCAGCACCTGCAAGACCGGAATGAGTAACTCTTACTTCATCCCCATCTACAGCTATTTCATCAATCCCTGCTGCATTGAAACTTGCTTGAAGGTCTAAAGGGGCGGATCCCACATGACAGGAGTAAACGTGTTTATTCCCGTCACGATAAGCGGAGTCAATTAATTCACTATTATTTCTATATTGGTTAAGTAACCAATGTGAACCAGAAATACATGGATGGAATTCAATTAATTCTACTTTATCACCATCAACTAAAGTTAAAACTTTTTCATATGGTGCAATCCAAGGGTCATTAAACTTCTCTTTTAATTGTTCAGGTTTAAGGATTTCCATCTAATCATCTTTTAATGATTCTAATCTTTCACACATTTTAATAGCTGCATCTACAGCCTTTTTACCCATATCGATACGTCTGTGAGCATCAAGTCTGGTCATTCCAGGACCACTTATACCAAGAGTTACTGGTTTTTCGTATTCTAAGGATAAGTCAGCTATTTTACGGGAAGCATGTTGTGCTACAATTTGATCATGGTCAGTTGCACCTTCGATTACAGCACCAATTGCCACTACAGCGTCTATGTCATCTTTTTCAAGTAATTTTTTAACGATTAATCCCATATCGAATACACCAGGGACGGTAACTACTCTTGTAATTTCACAGTCTCTAAATCTTGCTTCTTCTTCAGCAAGACCTAACATCATTTGGGTTATATCATAATTAAATTCTGCTACTACAGCACCTATTCTGTATTTTACCATAAATATCAGTCCTCAATTTTATTTAAAATCAACTTCCTCCAAATACGAGGAGTATAAATCCAGCTACTGCACTTAAAACCATAATTAAAATGATGAATAATGCAGCCAATTGTAATTTTGTAAATTTCATATTTACTCTCCTTATTAATATAATAAGTTTTAGATTATTAATATTTTTTTAATTATTTTTTGCACGCTTCAACAAACCCTTGAATTTTCTAAAGTAATCTCTGAATTTTTTCAATAGTTTAAACATGAAACGTGGTCTCATCCATTTTCTTAGGTAATTTGTATATTCTCTATATTCTTGAATTCTGCGTTCGTAGAATCTTTGTTTTGGTGTTAAAGTTTCTACGGTTCTAGCTAGGCCTACCATCTTATTTAATAAGTGGGCATGTCTTTCCTGATAATACTTTATGATTTCATATTCATTTAATTCTTCTACTTTTACTGCAACTCCTAATTTATCGGCCATTATATGATTTATTGCCATTTTTGAAGAATTAAAGTCTTTTATGTTGGATTTGTATTTTATGTTCTCCATTCCATTCATTATGCTTCCCTTTTCACAGATGGCCCAGATATCATTTCCGCTTCCTTTGTAGTCTGATATTTTGGAAGGTAAAAATGGGTTAATGTCATATATGCCATTTGTTGAAGCGTCTTCCACGAGCAATATGTCCATTTTTGTAGTAAGGTTTAGGAATTCGAAGTATTCAACAGGAGGGTTTATTTTAGTTTTTTCAAGAATTTCGGGGGTTAAAATCTGTTCAAACATCAATGAATTTGGTGTAAATATGTGTAAGCGGAAATTGTCTTTGAATTCCTCATTCAAATGATTAAAACCTGCCATGAATTCTTCAAAGCTTCTGCTTCCGTAGACCACGCCGAAGTAAGCGAAATTAATATAGTTTTTATCAATTTCATAGTCACTATTTCTAAGATAATAGTATTTCTTTTCCAATGTAGGATGCCTGCTTACTTTGGACTTATTATAAACCATCTCCTTTAGCTTAGGGAAGTCTTCAAGCATTATCTCCCTTTGATTTTCATTAGTGAAGATAATTTCATCAGCAAGTATGAATGTGATATATTCCACTATTTCGTTTACAGTATCAGTAATCTTTACTTTGTCAAACCCATCAGGAAGTGCTTTATTAATTTTTTCAACTAATTCTTCATCATTAATGGAATTACTCATATATTTTCCTTCCAAGGTATAAATGACTGGATCTGAAAATTCTGCTGTCCAATAAGTATCATGAGTAGCTTTGTAGAAAAATCCAAGTAAATGTGATGGGATAAATTGTGCTCTACTGTAAATTTTTTCATAGGTTGGTTTTTTGTTTAATATTTCCAAACCTTTTTTCACGAATTTTTTCCCGTCAGAATAGAAAAAGTAGTCGTCAATATCTATTTTCATCTTATCGGTGACAAATTCATCAACAATCCTACCCAATAATTCATCTTTAGGCTCATCGTCAAGTGTTCCGCATATTACACTGACATTTCTTTTATTTAGCAAGATCTTTTTAGCTATAACATTACTGGATGTTGTACTTGTTGGTGCAAATGCATAGGATATTATCAATTCGCTATTTGGTTTATTGAGCTGTGTTGGGTCTTCATTTATATATTTGTAAGGGAAATAATCGAAATCTTGTTTGTCCACAGCATACATGACTCTTTCTAAATCCTCAGGGTATTCAAAGAGATATTTGTTCATCCATAAGACCTGTGAGGTGATTAAATTCCTAATCATTATCTTCACTTTTGGATTTTTAGCAATCCTAAGTGATTTATTAAGCTCTTTAATAACTTTCAAACGATCTTTTATGTTAAATTCATATGTAATGTCCTGTCTTGATACAGAATCTGATCTTAGAAGCCTATAATAAACAGCATCTTCGCTTTTGTCTAAAAGATAAAACTCAAAGTCATTTTTGGCATACAATGAAGAATAGAATGCAACATCTTCCCCATTGCTTAAAACAGGATTAAACAAGTTATCCTTGACAGCATTGCTCGGAATCAGTTTCGCTGTCATTATAACAAGAGCACTAGTTAAAGTAGAGTATGCATCATTAATCATTCCACTTCTTTTAAGAAGAGGTCCGCTGATGTAGGACTCCTTAACTTCACCTGTATCTTCATCGATATCTAGAAAAGTTCCAATAACCACCCTATTGGGTTTAGCCTTCTCAAAGAACTTTTTAAGATAATTTGGAGTTATACGATCATCGTCATCTACAAAGGTAATGTATTCTCTTTTAGCTTCAAAAATACCTTTGTTACGGGCATAGGCCGCTCCTTTTTCACTTTTAGTTAATACAATATTAAAGTCAGGGTTTTCTTTTTGGAATTTTTTGATTATGTTTGGTGTTTCATCTTCCGGACCATTAACAACAAAAATCACTTCAAATAAATCATTTTCCAATGTTTGTTCTTTTAAAGAATCTAAAAGAACACTTATGTGGTTTTCACCCTTATATGTTGGCACAACTACACTAACACCTTTTTTCAATTCCAAACTCATACCCTTCACCATTTTTACATTTGATAGCTAGTATTTTAATTTTAATTCTTTAATTTCCTATATAAGCTTCTGACTTTTTTTAATGCAGTAAATACAAAACGAGGCCTCATCCATTTTCTTAAATATTCAGTATAGTTCTTATATTCTTCAATTCTAGCTTCATAAAATGTATTTTGTGATTTTAATGCATTTCTTTCTTTAATTAAATCTTCTTTTTCCTTCTTCCATTTTTCTTTTTCGGCAAGCAATGCCTTTTTTTCAGAGCTTAACTTATTTTTTTCCTGCAATAATGAATTTTTCTGTGAAATTTCATTGTTCTTTATATTATTCAATTGACTCAGCTTAGTTACCAAATGGGAATGCCTGACTTTATAATATTTAAATAATTCTTCGTCGGTTAGATCATCATTATTTATTTTTTCTCCTAACTTATCACTCATTATCTGATTCAAGACGCTTTTTGCAGAATTGATGTTGTTCATAGAAGATTTATATTTAATTTCGGCCATGTGGGACATAATGCTGTCTTCATCACAGACTGCCCAGATATCAACATTTGTTCCTTTATAATCTGATACTTTAGATGGCAAGTAAGGATTGAAATCATATAATCCAGCTACGGTACTGTCCTCTACAAGCAATATGTCCATTTTTGTTGTCAGATTTAAAAATTCGAAATAGTTGATGGGGTCGTTTATTACGGTTTTTTCAAGAAGCTCTTCGCTTAAGACCTCTTCAAATATTTCCCTATCGGGACTGAATACGTGCAATCTAAATTTTTCCTTATATTCATCAGGTAAACTATCAAAACCATTTATAAACTCTTCAAAGCTTCTATTTTCATATAAAACTCCGAAATAAGCAAAATTAACATAATCATCGTCTAATTCATAATCGCTTTTCCCGATATAATAATATTTTTCCTCTAGGGTAGGATGCCTTTTCGTAATGGATTTTTCAATGACCATTTCCTTTAGCTTTGGAAAATCGTTAACCATCAGCTCCATCTGCTTTTCATTTGTAAAAATAATCCTATCTGCAAAGATATAAGTTATATATTCAATTATTTCGTTTACTGTGTCAGTGACTTTTACCTTGTCAAATCCGTCAGGTATGGTTTCATTAATTTCATCTACAAGGTCCTGATCATTTATTGGTGAACTCATTAACCCTGCATTAAAATGACGAATAATAGGATCTGAGAATTCAGCAGTCCAAAATGTATCATGGGATATTTTGTACAAGTATCCTAGATAATGGGCCGGAACGAACTGCACGCAGCTATAGATATTATCATAAGTCGGTTGTTCATTTAGTATTTTCAATCCTTCCTTTCCAAATTTTTTTCCTCCGGAATAGAAGTGGTAGTCATCCAAATCCACCAACATCTTCTTGTCCACATATTCTTCAACGATTTTAGCCATTGACTCGTCTTTTGGCTCATTGAAGAGTGTTCCGCAGATTACATCAACATTTTCCTTGCTTTTTAAAATCTTTTTGGCCACGTCATTACTTGATGTTGTACTTGTTGGTGCAAACGCATATGAGATTACAAGTTCATTGATTGGTTTGTTTATGTTTGATGGATTTTCGTTTAATAGCTTGTAGGAGAAATATTTGAATTCATAATCATAAACTTCAAGCATAACCTTCTCCAAATCCTCAGGATACTCAAATAAATATTTATTCATAAATAGTATCTGTGAATCTATCAGACTTTTAATCAATTCTTCATTGGCGGTACTGGATAATTGCTTATTGAATTCCTTTATGTTCTCTAGAGGCTTTCTGATATTATTTTCATAATTAGGCTTTTCTAACAATTTGTAGTAGAATGCCTCGTCATTTTTATCCAATATATAGAATTCAAAATCATGTCTTGAGTATAATTTAACATAATACTGAAGATCTTCGTTGTTGTTTGTATTAAAAGAAGTATATTTGATACTAACTGTAGGAATTAACTTCATTGGTATGTGTATTGTGCCTGATAACTTATTGGAAAAAGGATTTTTTATTAACCCTCCCTTTTCAAGACTAGGTGAAGTAAAATAAGTATTCCTAACTTCTCCGGTTTCTTCATTAACATCCATAAGTGTTGGAATTACAATTCTATTGTTTTTAGCATTTTTAAAGAGCATTTCAAGATATTTTGGACTGATGTAGTCCTTATAATCAATGAATGTAGTATATTCCCTACCTGCTAATGAAATGCCTTCATTGTATGCTTGGGATAATCCCGGTTCACTGTTGGCTAGGATTATGTTAATTTCAGGATTTTTTGATTTAAACTCTTCAATTAACTTGGAATTGCCTTTGTCTTGAATGAAAATGATTTCAAATAATTCGTTATCTAGGGTTTGCTCTTCAAGAGAATTTAAAAGAGGTTTAATATTGTCCTCCTTGTTTGAAGTAGGAACAATTACACTTACTCCATCTTTTAATTCTACAGTTGATATCATTTGATCACTTATAAATTCTCTTTAATTGCATCTGCCATTTCAAAGGTATTCGCATTTCCGCCTAAATCCCCAGTCAACACTTTTCCTTCGGTTAAAACTTTTAGGATTGCAGCATCTAATTTATCAGCTGCTTCATTTTCACCAATGTATCTAAGCATCATTACAGCGGAGAGAAGCATAGCTGTAGGATTTGCCTTTTTCTGTCCTGCAATATCTGGTGCTGATCCATGTACAGGTTCAAACAATGCTCCTTCTTCACCAATGTTAGCTGAAGGTAATAATCCAAGACCTCCAACGACTCCTGCACCTTCATCAGACAAAATATCTCCAAACAAGTTAGTAGTCACGATAACTTCAAAGCTTTGAGGGTTTGTAATAAGATACATTGCTGTAGCATCAACATAGAAATCTTCGGTTTCGATTTCTGGATATTCTTTAGCTACTTCATAGAATATTTCCTTAAATAGTCCATCACTTTTCTTAAGAACGTTTGCTTTGTGAACAGCTGTCACTTTACCTTTGTTGTTTTCTTTTGCATACTCAAAAGCATATCTAATAATACGTTCTTCAGCTGCACGAGTGATTATACGTTTTGCTATAGCTCCTTCTGGAGTATATTCTTCTTCGTCTGCAATATACATGCCTTCTGTGTTTTCACGTACAATCATAAAGTCCACACCACTAAACAAAGATTTGGTGTTTGGATATGATTTTACAGGCCTTAAATTTGCAAACATTTTCATTTCCTGACGTATTTTTACAATTACATTTGCTGCACTTTCCCCTGCAGCTCCAAATAAACACGCATCTGCATTTCTAATAATGTCAAGTGTTTCTTCTGGAAGAGGGACTCCATTTTTCTCAAGGCATTCATCACCAGCCTCTCCAAATACATAATCAAAATCCAAGTCAAGACCATCCAATACAGATAATGTAGCTTCCATTACTTCTTGACCTATCCCATCTCCAGGAACAACTGCTATTTGGTATTTATTGTTTTTTTTGCTTGAGGTACTCAATTAACCCACCTTTTTCTAAAATTTCTAACATGAATGGAGGTAATTTTTTAAAGGTAATTGTTTCACCGCTTTCAGATGTGATTGTTCCTTTCTCCATATCTACTTCAATTTCTTCTCCTTCCTCTACAAGTTTAGTTATTCCAGGAGCTTCAAGCAATGGCACTCCCACATTTGTAGAGTTTCTATAAAAGATTCTTGCAAAAGATTCTGCAATTACAGCTGCAACGCCTAGCCCTTTAAGAGCAATTGGTGCGTGTTCACGTGAAGATCCGCAACCGAAATTATTTCCAGCCACTATAAAGTCTCCAGGGTTACATTTTTCATTAAAATCTTCATCTAAACCTTCCATACAATGTTGAGATAATCTTTCTTCATCTGTGTAAATCAAATATCTACCAGGAAGAATAATATCAGTATCAATATCGTTTCCAAATTTCCAAACTTTTCCTTTCATGTCACTCACTCTGGTACAACAATTCTTCCTTCAAGTGCAGATGCAGCAGCTACTGCAGCAGAAGATAAATAAACTTTTCCGTCAGGGCTTCCTTGTCTTCCTTTGAAGTTTCTGTTTGATGTAGAAAGACTTACTTCATCTGGACCAATAATTCCAGTATGGCCACCTAAACAAGGACCACAGCATGGAGCTGATACGAGAGCACCGGCATCAACAAATATTCTAAGTAATCCTTCATCAAGTGCTTTACTGTAAACTTCTTTTGAAGCAGGAATAACCAACATTCTTGTTCCTTTAGCTATTTGTTTTCCTTTTAATATCTTAGCAGCATCTCTTAAATCGCTAAGTCTTCCGTTAGTACAGGAACCTAAGAAAACTTGGTCGATTTCCTGATCCACTTCGCTAACTGGTTTTACATTGTCAACATGGTGTGGGCAAGCTACTTGTGGCTCTAAATCGCTCACGTCAATGTCATAAACAGTCATTGAGTCAGCATCTTTATCACTTTTAAATACTTTGTAAGGTTTATTTGAACGACTTTCCACATATTTTATGGTTTTTTCGTCAGGTTCCACTAAACCGGTTTTTCCACCCATTTCAATAGCCATATTTGTAAGAACCATCCTATCGGAAACAGTCATGTTTGATACGGTTTCTCCACCGAACTCACAAGCTTTGTAAGTTGAACCATCAACTCCCATTTGCCCAATAATATTTAAAATAACATCCTTAGCATAAACATTATCTTTTAATTCACCAGTTATTTCGAACCTGTTGGTTTCAGGGACTTTAAACCAGAGGGTTCCTTCAGAAAATACCATTGCCATATCTGTAGATCCAATACCGGTTGAAAATGCACCTAATGCACCATGAGTACAGGTGTGTGAGTCTGCCCCTACAATAACTTCTCCAGGAACTACATGTCCTAATTCTGGTAAAATTTGATGACATACTCCTGCGTTAACGTCATAGAAATTTTCAATACCTTGTTCTTCTACGAATTTTCTCATTACAATATGATTATTAGCTGAGTCAATAGAATCTGCTGGCACTTGATGATCAAATGGAATTACAATTTTTGAAGGGTCCCATACTTTTTCAGTTCCAATTTCATTAAATGATTGTACTGCAAGAGGGCCTGTTAAATCGTGTGTCATTGCAACATCAATGTTTGCAATTACAATATCTCCAGCCTCAACTTCGTCTTTACCACTAGCTCTAGCTAATATTTTTTCTGACATTGTTTTTGGCATAATTAAACCTCTTATAAAATTTAAATTATCATTAATTTTTAAAAATATTTTTTTTAAAAAATATACATTATTAAGATTTATATATTATGTATAATAAAATATACTACTATGAGCAATTCTATTTTTGGACGTTTTAAGAAAAATAAAGCGGATTTTGTTGAACCTACTTTTCAAGAACCGACTCCAATTTGGGAAGATAGAAATTTTTGGATTGAAATAATGCAAAGAATATCTTATCCGGTTTTGTCTAATTTAAAAAAAGGTGAATTAAGAAAAAACATGCCTTATGAATCTTTAGGTAGTGAAATGGAAAAGTTTTCACCTTTTGAAGCATTTTCAAGAGTATTTAATGGTATTGCACCTTGGTTAAATTTGCCTATGGATAGGTCAAATGAAGGAAATTTGCGTGAAAAATATGTAGGCTTGACTTTAAGATCTATAGAAAATATTGTTAATCCAAATAGTAATGATTATTTAAGTTTTACAGAACCTAAACAGTCATTAGTAAATGCGGCGTTCTTTGCTCAAGGTTTATTAAGATGTCAACATAAAATTTGGTTAAATTTACCATTAGATGTTCAAGCTAGAGTTGCAGCAGAACTTAAGAATACTAGAATCATTGCTCCATATGAAAATCATTGGCTGCTTTATACTTCAATGATTGAAGCTACACTTTTAGATTTAACTGGTGAATGTGATTTTGAACGTTTGGAATATGGTTTGCTTAAATTTTGGGATGAATGGTATATTGGCGATGGTCTTTATAAAGATGGAAATCAATTCAAAGCAGGATATGAAAATAGTATGATTATTCATCCAATGTTAAATGATATTTTAATGGTCATGAGAAAATATAATGTGGATGGAAACGAATTTTTAAATAAACAGCTTATGAGAACAAGTAGATTGGCATCTCAGTTGGAACGTTCTATTTCACCTACAGGAACATATCCACTTATTGGCGAAGCTTTAACTTCTAGAGCTGGAGTTTTCCACAGTTTGTCACAAGCAACACTTCTTAGAATATTGCCGTCTAACATACGTCCTGCTCAGGTTAGATCAGCTTTAACACAAGTCTTAAGAACTCAATTTCAGGATAATCATAATTTCACTGAAGGAAATTGGTTAAGAATTGGAATTAATGGTAGTCAAATAAATGCTGCTGAAAAAAATATGAGTACCGGTGGACTTTATGCATGTTGTGCAGTTTTCTTACCTTTGGGATTGCCACAAAATGATCAGTTTTGGGTAGCTCCATATGAAGAATGGACTACTTTAAAAGCTTGGAATGGTAATCAAATTCAAGCGGATCAATCTATTGACTTTTAAATTTCAAATCTTTTTTTAATTATTGGAATAGTTCTAATCTTCGATTGATTCTTTTCCTTCATCTATTATTTTATTCAATTGAATTTTCAAATCATCTAAAGCTTCTTTTTTTATCTCTTTCTTCTCATTTTTACTTAATTCATCATAATTCTTATAATTTGTATTGATGTAATCTTCAATTTTAGAAGAGAGCATGAACTGTATTATTTTGTCTTTTTTAATATTGGCCAAAATATGTGGTTTTTCATAAATTTCTAATTTTTCATCATTTAAGGTTTTTTCTTTCTTTACAGCTAAAAATATAGAATATAACGGAATAATTAAAAATAAAACTAATAATTGTGGTGAGACAAAATACATTAATAAGTCGATTATTACTGTAATATAAATTAAGGAAGATAATGATTTTAAGGCATATCTTTTTTCAACTTCGTTTTCTTCATCCTTTAATAAATCTGTTTTTAAGGCATACCAGTACATAATTAAAGAAATAACTGAGGTAAGCGTAATATCAATTCCAAATAGAACTTCAGATACTGTAAATTCATTGTATTGGCATATGATTGAAGTTGTAAATGGGATGAACATAATAAAAAGTAAATAGAATATGTTTAACCATAAAAAAGGAATATTGATACGTCTTAATTTTATAAAATTATGGTGCTGTATCCAATATTCTCCTAGAATAATAAAACTAATAATTACTGTAATCAAACGATTTAAAGTTGAATGCAAGAAGTTTACCATAGACTCGGAATTTGCAAATATTGACGTTGGCAATGCTATTCCTAAAATAAGAAGCGTTATAGCTATTGCAAATACGCCGTCTGTTAATGCCATTAACCTATCTGGAGATATTCCAACGTCCATATCTCCCAGAGGATGGTTTAGAATTTTATTCCAAATTCCACTTTCGGCCATTTTAAAACCTATCCTTGAAGTTCATATAGATTTCCATAGTTGTAAAGAGTTATTCCTTTGGGAACATCTTGAATTATGGATTTGGTATCTAATATTATTGGATTTTCCATCTCTTCTTTTATTAAATCATAGTCTAATTCTTTGAATTCGTCATGGTCTGATAGAATTACGATTAATTCAGAATCTTTAATTGCTTCATTTAGATTACTATCAGGATTTATATGAGGATCATATGTGGTTATTTCATATCCCAAATTCTCTAGCTTAGCTATTATTTCGTAAGATGGGCTTTCTCTATCGTCATCAGTATTTCCTTTATAGGAAAGACCAAATATGGCTATTTTTCCTTCAGGAATTATTTTTTTGATATTTTCCACTACAAAATCAGGCATGCTATTGTTTGTATCTCTTGATAGCTTGATTATTTTTGCAGTTTCTGGAGCTTTTGCATAAATGAAATAAGGGTCAATAGCAAGACAATGGCCTCCAACACCAGGACCTGGTGTATGTATGTTTACTCTTGGGTGTTTATTTGCAAGTTTTATTACTTCAAGAGCATTTACTCCGATTTCAGCACCTATTTTTGCAAGTTCATTTGCAAGAGCAATATTTACATCTCTGAAAGTATTTTCCATACATTTGGACATTTCTGCTGTTTTAGCTTCAGTTTCCATCAATTCTCCTTCCACAAATTGACCATAAACTTCAATGGCCTTTTTAGAACATTCTGGTGTAATTCCACCAACAATACGATCATTATGGACAAGTTCATACATTATTTTTCCAGGAAGCACTCTTTCAGGGCAGTGAGCAAGATAGATGTCTTTCCCAACTGTAAATCCTTCATTTTCAAAAATAGGTTTAATTTCATTATCAGTAGACATTGGAGCTATTGTAGATTCAATAATGATTGTATTTCCTTTTTCTAAATAAGGCAATATTGATTCGCATGCGCTTTTCACATAACTTAAGTCACAGCTGTAATTTTCACTAATGTAAGGGGTTGGGACTGTTATTATGTAAGCGTCGGCCTTTTCAGGAGTCAATGATGCATGATATTTATTTTCAGCCACCGCTTTTTTAATAATTTCTTTCAATCCTGGCTCTTCAATGTGAATTTCACCTTTATTTAATTTATTAACTACTTCTTCATTAATGTCTACTCCAACCACATTACAGTCTTTAGTTGTAAATAAAGCGGCGGTTGGGAGTCCTATATATCCTTGTCCGATAATACAAATTTTCATCTAATAAGCTCCTAAATAATTAAGATAAATATTATAATTTAATTATATATACATAACTGTATATATTAATTTTTATAGAAGGAGATATTATGAAAATTTTAATTACAGGTTCTAATGGTATGTTGGGGCATGATTTAATTGAAGTATTTCATGAAGATAATGTTTTAATCAATACTACATCTAAAACATTAGATATTACAAATAGGGATGATGTAATTAATTTTATTGGAAAAGAAAAGCCTGATGTTGTTATAAATTCAGCGGCTTATACTAATGTTGACGATTGTGAAACAAATCAGGAAATGGCTTATGCTGTTAATGGGGATGGAGTTAAAAATCTTGCATTGGCTTGTAAGGAAACCGATAGTGTTTTAGTTCATATAAGTACAGATTATGTTTTTAAGGGGGATAAGGATACTCCTAGGCTTGAAAATGATGAATTGGGTCCTATGAGTATCTATGGGAAAAGCAAGCTTAAAGGTGAAGAAGCTATTCTCTCTATTTTAGATAAATATTTCATTATTAGAACTGCTTGGCTATATGGTTGCAATGGGGGAAATTTTCCCAAGACAATGTTGGAGTTGGCAAAAGAACACGATACTCTCACTGTAGTTTATGATGAGGTTGGAAGTCCAACATATACTCTTGATTTGGCCAAAGCGATTTCTGAATTGATAAAAACTGATAACTATGGAATTTATCATGTTACAAATTCAGACAGCTGTTCATGGTTTGAATTTGCAAAATTAATATTTGAATTGGCAGATGTTGATGTTGAAGTGACTCCTGTAACAGCTAAGGAATTTGCAAGGCCCGCTCCAAGACCATCCTATTCAGTTTTGGATAATAGAAAATGGGTTGAAAATGGATTTGAACCTTTAAGAAGTTATAAGGACGCAATTAAAGATTATATTGATATTTTAAATGGAGGTATTTGATGAAGGGAATTGTGCTTGCTGGAGGGTCTGGAACTCGTTTATATCCAATCACCAAGGCAATATCTAAACAACTAATTCCTATTTACGACAAACCAATGATTTATTACCCAATTTCTGTTCTGATGTTGGCAGGAATTAAAGATATATTAATAATATCCACTCCAAGAGATTTGCCTATGTTTAAGGATTTATTGGGTGATGGAAGTAGATTAGGTATTAAATTTAGCTATGAAGTTCAAGAAAATCCAAATGGTCTTGCAGAAGCATTTATAATTGGAGAGGAGTTTATAGGTGATGATAAGGTAGCTCTTATTTTAGGAGACAATATTTTTCATGGCCATAGATTCACAGAAATATTGGAAAGATCCTGCGAATTAGATGAAGGAGCTGTTGTATTCGGATATTATACCAATAATCCTGAGGCCTTTGGCGTTGTTGAATTTAATGAAGATGGAAAAGTTCTTTCAATAGAGGAAAAACCAGAAAAACCTAAATCAAATTACATAGTTCCGGGACTTTATTTCTATGACAATGATGTAATCGAAATAGCAAAAAACGTAAAGCCTTCTAGAAGAGGAGAAGTAGAAATAACATCAGTTAACGAGGAATACCTCAATAGAAATAAATTAAATGTGGAGCTTCTTGGAAGGGGAATGGCATGGTTAGATACAGGGACTCATGATGGATTATTGGAGGCATCTAACTTTATTGAAACAATTCAAAAAAGACAAGGGCTTTATGTTGCATGTCTTGAAGAGATTGCATACAACAAAGGTTATATATCAAAAGAACAACTTTTAAAAACAGCAGAAGAACTCAAGAAAACTGACTATGGTCAGTATTTATTTAACTTAGCGGAAAGATAACATGGGACAATTTAAATTCACAGATACGGATATAGATGGAATGTTTTTAGTAGAACCTGCGGTATTTGAAGATAACAGAGGCTCTTTTATGGAAACATATAATGAGGCAGACTTTAAAAATGCAGGGCATGATTTGACATTTGTGCAAGACAATCAATCAAAATCATCAAAAGGAGTTTTAAGAGGACTTCATTTTCAAATCAATTATCCTCAAGGAAAACTTGTTCGTGTAATTAAAGGAGAGGTTTTTGACGTTGGGGTTGACTTGAGAGAAGGCTCAAAAACTTATGGGCAATGGTTTGGAGCAATATTGTCAGAAGAAAATAAAAAACAGCTATTCATTCCAGAAGGATTTGCACATGGATTTTTAGTGCTATCAGATGAAGCAGAGTTCGTATACAAATGCACTGACTTCTATCATGGTGACGATGAAGGAGGTATTAAGTGGAATGATGAATCTATAGCTGTTGAATGGCCTTTAGAGGGTATTGATGAAATTATATTGTCTGAAAAGGATGAAAAATGGCTGACCTTAGATGAAAATCCAATTAGTTTTAAGGTGATTTAATTGACTAAAATATTGATTACTGGCGGGGCAGGATTTATCGGCAGCAATTTTGTAAGATATGTTGCAGACAAATATCCTGATTATGAAATTGTTAATTTAGATTTGCTTACCTATTGCGGAAATCTTGAAAATCTTAAAGATATCGAGTTTAATAGTAATTATAGCTTTGTTAAGGGTAACATCGCTGATAAGGACTTGGTTTCAGATGTAATGAAGGATTGTGACTATGTCGTAAATTTTGCAGCTGAAAGCCATGTGGACAGAAGCATTGAAGATCCTGAAATTTTTGTCAAATCCAATGTTTTGGGAACCCAGGTTCTTTTAGACGCAGCTCGCAAGGCTAATGTGGAAAAATATGTTCAGATATCCACAGACGAAGTTTATGGAAGTTTAGGACCTGAAGGATACTTTACAGAAGACTCTCCACTAAAACCAAATAGCCCATATTCCGCTTCTAAGGCGGGTGCGGACTTGATTGTACGCTCTTACCATAATACTTTCGGAATGCCTGTAAATATCACTCGCTGTTCCAACAATTATGGTCCTTACCAATTTCCTGAAAAGCTAATTCCGCTAATGATTTCAAACGCCCTTGAAGATAAGTCTCTTCCTGTTTATGGGGATGGAAAGAACATACGTGACTGGCTGCATGTTTATGATCATTGTACAGCTGTTGATTTAGTATTGCATGATGCAAATGCAGGTGAAGTCTATAATATTGGCGGGAACAATGAAAAACAAAATATTGACATTGTCAAACTGATTTTAAAGGATTTGGGTAAAGATGAATCTTTAATAAAATTTGTAAAGGATAGATTGGGTCATGATAGGCGCTATGCAATTGACTCTACTAAAATTCAAGAGGAACTTGGATGGAAACCTAAATACACTTTTGAAGAGGGAATTAAAGAAACCATTCAATGGTATTTGGATAATCAAGAGTGGATTGAACAGGTTAAATCAGGCGAATATCAGGAATATTACAGAAAAATGTATTTGGGATAATTAACTTTAAGGGGTATAGCGTGTCTTCTCAGATTAGTGTTGTAATTCCAGTGTATAATCAGGAAAAATATCTTAAAGAATGTTTGGATAGTGTTGTAAATCAGACAATAGGTATTGAAAATATTGAAGTAATAGCAGTCAATGACAAGAGTACTGATAAATCTTTAGATATTCTAAATGAATATGCAAATAAATATCCATCATTTAAAATAATCAGTCACGAAGAAAATAAAGGTGCTGGAGCTGCTAAAAATACTGGAATTAAACATGTGACTTCTGATTATCTTACTTTTTTGGATAGTGATGATTTTCTGGAAAAAGATGCATTAAAAAGCTCTTTAAATCTTATTAAAGATAACAATTGCGATTTATTATTGTTTAATTGGAAATTGTATCCGATAGATGAAGAGTCAATCCATAAGCCAAATATTGCTAAAAATCAAATAATCGAATCAATATCTGAAATGCCTGCCTTGATTTATGCCACATCCACAGGAAGTAAAATATTTCATAAAAGCTTATATGGGTTTTTGAACTTTTCAGACATTTCTTATGATGACAATATCATGAGCGTTGAATCATTATTAAATTCAAGGAGAACTTTCCTGTCAGAAAACATTGGATATTTCTATAGAAAAAATTCCGAATCGGTTACAAGCAAAATCACTCTTAAAAGCCCATTGGACCTGGCAATTTCCATTGGGGAACTTTTTGACTTGGCTGATGTTTATCAAAAGGAAGGCAAATATATCCGGCTGCTAATTTTAAAATTCATGGATGATATCTTATTCTGGCTATATCATTATGATTGGTCTTCAGATGAAAAATTGAAAATAGTCAACTCTCTCAATAATCTTGGAGATATTTCTAAACAGGATATTGAATTTTACAACGAGTTAAACTCTTCTAAATTATTGTACGGTGAAGACATTCTTGATTTGGGCAAGTATGGTGCGCAGGAATTCCTTGACAAGTATGAAGAATACAATAAATCAAGACTCATAGGCGTGGCCAAACTTTATGTTGATACGGGCAATGGTTTTAATGAAAACGAGTCAATTGAAGTCGTTTTCAACAATGAGGAGGAGAATGAGATTTCTTTTAATTTAAATTCATTTGAAAATGTTAGGAGGTTACGTTTCGATCCAATCAGCGATGAATACGTTAAGGTACATATTTCTAATATTGAATCCG
The DNA here is from genome assembly GCF_030539665.1 of Methanobrevibacter sp. NCBI lineage: Archaea > Methanobacteriati > Methanobacteriota > Methanobacteria > Methanobacteriales > Methanobacteriaceae > Methanobrevibacter > Methanobrevibacter sp. The sequence continues at coordinate 282,319 of NZ_JAUNXR010000002.1, read as the reverse complement.
ACTGTAGAAAAATTAAGATTGCATCTTCAAATTGTGACAATGGCCTAGATGATATATATCAATATTTCAATACTCATGACCCAATGTATATTTTAACAGGGGATTTTGACTTAATTTCTTATATTAAATTCAGTTTTAGCTTAAATTTGCTCAATGATTTGGAATTGAAGGAGCTGCTTAGGAAAAAAAATAAATTTGTCGGCACTGTCAAATCCATTATCAAAAATAAATTTTTTTAGGAAGATTCTTTATAAATGCAATCATGAAAAATTGCAATTAATATTTTTATTTATAAATTAATCCTGTTATTCCATATTAATTTATATACTTTGAATGTTTAATAATAAGTATTGTTAGTATGGAAGATACTTTCCGTACTGATAGGGATATATTAAAATGGTGGTTAAATGTTAGAATTTTTAGCAGCATATTTGCCGTTATTAGGATTATTGATTTTCGGTAATATCGAAAACTTAGTTTTAGCTTCTCAGGGAGTTGTTGCTGGTGCAAAACCTCTTAGGTTAAGTATTTTAAGTATTCTCTGTGTTATTCTGTGGTTAATTGTAGGTACTTTCGGTACTCAAATAGCATTACAATATTCTAATATAATAGAATTCATTGGTGGTTTGGCAATATTTGTCTTAGGTATTCAAGCAATGCTTGATGCTAGAAAAGATGTTGAAACTGAAGAGGAGATTATTGAAGAATATGTAGAGGAGAGGAACAGGTGATAATATGGCAGGTGAATTTAAACAGTTTTTAGGATTATTATTGCTTGGAAACATTGAAAACTTAATTTTAGCTTCTCAGGGAGTAGTTTTACATCTTGATCCTTTAGTTGTAGGAATTTTAAGTCTTATTTTCGTAGTTATGTGGTTGGCTGTAGGTACATTTGGTACTAAAGCGGCTCTTAAGCATGCAAATCTCATAACATTCGTTGGAGGTCTTGCGATATTTCTTTTAGGTCTTCAATCCATGTTGAGTGCAGTAGGTTTAATTTAAATAAAGGAGTTTTTAATCTAAATACTAGTTTAAAAACTTTTTTATAAACTTTTTTTTCAATATATTTAATTAATATTAATAAAATAATCTTAATTGTAATTTTTAGCTATAATCAAGAGTAACAGATTTTTATGAATTTTAAGAATAGATTATTTTCCAGATTGCCTTTTTTATATATCTCAAAAAAAGTAAATGATAAGAATGAAGCTAAATTCATTTATGAAGGCTATAAGGCAATTAAAGATCAAAATCTCTTTGATGAGGGGTTTTATTTGGAAAAGTATCCCAAGACATCTTCTATGGATCCGCTTTTGCACTACCTGTTTTTTGGCTTTGATGAAGGAAAAAGGCCAAATGAGGATTTTGACGGTGCTTTTTATGCAAATAAATATGATGTTGACATAAATCCGTTAATCCACTATGCGTTGATAGGTCGAAATAAGGGTTATAGCTATAAGCTCGAAGATTTTAACTTATCTGATTTTAGAAACGATTCCAAAAAGGCCATTCTATTTATTCTCCATGAAAAGATAAGTAATGTAGGTGGAACAGGATTCACAAGTCTTGATATAATAAAATCATTGGGAGACAACTATAAAAAGTTCATTTTAACATCCTCTGGCGAAGAAGTGGAGTTATGGGAATATTCCGATAAGCTAGACAAGATGGCCCAATGGAAAGTTGAAACTTCAAACATCCATGCTTTGATAGATCTGGATAAGAGCTCCAAAATCATTTCCAAAAATTTTGAAGAAAGCCTATTCAATGAGGATTTGCATGATATTTATGCTGAAATCTTGTCAAAATTAGACATAGACATTATTCATATCAATCATTTAATCAACAATAGCTTTGATATTTTTAAATTAGCTGACGAATTCGATATTGAATATTTGATTAGTGTACATGACTTCTACTATTGCTGCCCTTCAATCCATCTTTTAGACAGGAATTTGAATTTCTGCAATTTGGACTGCTGCAGCAATTGTGCTATCGATATTGACGATGAGGGAAAGTTAGATGAAGTGGTTGAAATATGGCGCAGGCACTGTCTAAAGGCACTTGATGGAGCATATCTGAATATCTTCCCATCAGAATCATCATTGGAGCTCTATAGAAAATTTTATCCTAAGTTATCAAATTTTAGAGTAATCGAACACGGAAGGGATATTGAAAAGATAACTGCAAATCCGACATTTCCTGAAGATAAGATTAGAATTCTATTTCCAGGATTCATTTCCCAGCACAAGGGTTCCCTTTTAATTGAATCTTTAAACAAGGTTGATGACAACAGAATAGAATTTCATTTTATGGGAACTACAATTCCAAACCTTAGCTTTGGAGTTAACCATGGCAGATACAAACGTGAGGATTTTGGAAACATTGTAAAAGAGATAAGTCCAAATTTTATTGGTATAATGTCAGTTTGCCCCGAAACCTATTCCCATACATTAACTGAAGCAATTTCCACTGGAATTCCAATTATAGCTACTGATTTGGGGGCCCAAAAGGAAAGGGTTGAAAAGTATGACATTGGCTGGATAGTGAATCATAGGGATTCTGCAGATATTTATAACAGGATAATCAATATTTCAAAAGAGGATTATGAAAAGAAAGCCAATAACATTTCAAAGGTAGATTTAAAAAGCTTTGATGAAATGATTGGCGAGTACAATGAAATCTATGAGGGGATTCAATGAAAATAACTGTTGTAATTCCAACATACAATACTGGCCATAGGCTGTATGATTTATTTGATTCAATAAGGGCTCAAACTCTTGGCTTTGAAAATATAGAGGTTATTTTCGTCGATGACAATTCATCCGATGACCTTACCTTGGACATTTTGGATAAGCTAAATACATTTGACAACGTTTCCGTCGTTAAGTTGAAGGAGAATTCCGGTTTTCCTGGTAGGGGCCGTAATATTGGTTTGGGCATGGCTCAGGGAGAGTTTGTCATTTTTTCCGATCATGATGACACCTACAATGAGGACGCATTTGAAAAGATGTATGAAGAAATGGTTTTCAATGATTCTGACATGGTTGTAGCCAATTTCAATCAGGTTAACAAAGGAAAGATTAATCATTTTAATTCAGGAATTAAGGAAAGAATAACGATTGAAAGTTTTAAAGATGATTTGGATATATTTCAAATTCCTGCAGCAATTTGGACAAGGATGTTTAGAAAGGAGTTTTTAACAAGCAATGATATCTTCTTTTTGGAGGGGATGCTTTGTGAGGATGTTTATGTTGCAACATTAGCTAATTTCAAGGCCAAAAATATTGTTTATCTGCCTAATACCTATGCCTACAACTACAGCATCAGGGATTCTGAAGGGGACAGGTCCACAATTCACCTGAGAAACAGGAAGTATATTGAGGCTATTCTGGACGGCTATTTTGAAATTTGCAAGTGGCTGGATGAAAATTATCCAGAATACGGCAAAAACATATTTAAAAAGCATTTGACTTCTTGGATTTATACAATTGTTTTAAGCGAGATATCTGATGAGGACAGATTTGAACTGTTTAAAAGGGCACAGATTATCTTTAAAAAATATTACAGGGAGGATCCTTATTTTAAAGGAAAATATAATAAATTGGTAAAATATATTTTAAATGGGGATTTCGACCAAGCCGTTGCGGAATCAAGAGAAATTGCAAAAAACCAGGACAATATGAACCATAGAAAAGGTTTGTTCAAAAGAATAAAAAATAAGTTTTCCAGATAATATGAATAACTATAAGATAACCGTTGTTGTACCAACCTATAATACTGGCAAAGGCATTTATGATTTATTTGATTCTATCAAAAGCCAAACCATGGGCTTTGAGAATATTGAAGTTATTTTCGTTGATGACAATTCTCCAGATGAAGAAACATTAGCTATTTTAAGTGAATTGGATTCTTACAGCAATGTTTCTGTCGTTAAATTGAAGGAGAATTCCGGTTTTCCTGGTAGGGGCCGTAATATTGGGTTGGACATGGCTAAGGGGGAGTTTGTCATTTTCTGCGATCATGATGATACTTACAATGAGGGTGCATTTGAAAGAATGTACGATGAGATAACATCAAATGGTGCAGATCTGGTTTTTACAAACTACTTTAGGGTTTATCCAGATAGAAAAGATAAGGAAAAAACAGTTTTTGATGGGGAGAATATCATAATTGGAAATGTTGAAGAGGATTTGAGATTGTTCGAATTAAGCCCAAGCATATGGACAAAGCTGTTTAGAAAGGAGTTTTTAACAAGCAACAACATCTCATTTTTGGAGGGAATGCTTGGAGAGGATTTGGAACTCTTCATTCATGCAATTCTATTATCAAATAAAACAATATATTTGGATGATTTCTATAGTTACAATTACTCCATTAGGGATTCTGATGAGGACAAATCTACAATTCATTTAAGAAATAAGCTAATATTTTCCAAAATGATTGAAGGATATTATAAAACTGAAGAATTGCTGTCCAATTTAAATAAGGAAGAGTATTTTGACCTGGTTTTCAAAAAGCATTTTGTTTATTTCCTGACAAATCTAGTCAAAAGCAATATTTCCGATGATGATAAGAGGGAGCTGCTGATAGCTATTAACCCGATTCTTAAAAGGGAGCTACTTATTTCTCCAAATCTTGATGAAAGAATTTTCAATGGTTTGGCCAGGCATTTGTCAAATAATCAGATTGATGAAGCAGTTAAAGAAATGAATAAAATCAAAAAAATTAGAAGAATTAAGAATAAGGTAAAAAGTTTCTTAAAATTCTAATAATTTTTATATAATAAAATCTTAAATAATAATATTAAGTTTAATTAATTTATTTTTAGGTTTTTAAATGTTTAATGATAAGCAATTGTTTAAAAATTTTTCCAAATATTCTTTTTTATTGAGAGAACTTGTTAAAAGGGATGTGAGTGGAAAATATAAGGATTCAACATTGGGGTTCTTATGGAGTTTTTTAAACCCTCTTTTATCAATGATTGTATTAACAATTGTATTTTCATTTATTTTTGGAAAAACCATTAAAAATTTCCCAGTTTATTTGTTATGTGGTAAATTATTATTTGATTTCTTTGCAGCTGGGACAAATGGTGCTATGAATTCCATTAAAGGAAATGCAGCCATTATTAAAAAGATTTATGTTCCAAAATATATGTTTTCGGTTGGAATAATCTGTTCCGAATTTGTAAATTTCCTAATATCTCTTGTAGTGCTTGTAGCGGTAATGATTGTTACAAAGGCTCCATTTTACTGGTCTTTGATTTATGCTCCAATTCCAATATTCTTCCTAGTTATATTGATATTTGGTGTTGGTTTGATTTTAGCTACAGCTACAACATTTTTCACTGATATTAAATATCTTTACGGGGTTCTTGTAATGTTATTGGCTTATATGACTCCAATTTTCTATCCGATTTCTATTATTCCAAAGCAATTTATATTTTTCTTTAAATTGAATCCTCTTTATGCTGCAGTAACTTCATTTAGGGATATTGTACTCAACGGTACATTTCCGGGAACTGGGACATTGTTATATTTAATAGCATCATCAATCGTATCATTAATAATAGGTATTTATGTATTTAGAAAATATCAAAACAAATTTATCTTTAATCTATAGGTGTGTTTAAATGATTAGTCAAGTTAGATATCCAGGTAGTGTTATTCAAAAAGAATCTGAGAATGATGGTAGTTGGGTTGATTTAGATAATATAAAGCTTGACGATTGGGAAAAGTTATCTTCATGTGATCTTAAACCACACCAAAAACCGGCTCCTTTATTTTTATCAGATTTTGATTTTAATATTCCAGAAAAGGCTATTATAACACAAATTATTGTGGAACATGATTTTTCTAAAGAGAATAATTTTGATTTGATAGTGGTAAACCCTCCTTTCATCACTTTAGGAGAGGTTAAGAAGGAATCTCATGTTGTGGCTTCAATCTATCCTGCCAATAGGTCCGTTGTTTTTCAGAAAAATGAATTTGGCTTAACATATGAGGACGTTAACAGAAAGGACTTTGGAATTGAAATAGAATTTCCAGAAAACATCTCAAAGAATGAGGGAAGGCTTCTTCTAGATTTCGTTCGTATTAAGGTAATCTATGACTTCCCTATGTACATCCTATCAACAGGGGAATCAAACCCTACTTTTCCGACTGAAGATAATCCATTGCAGAAGGTTGAAGGGGATCTTCTCCAGTACAACATAACCTTTAGAAATACCAACGGTCTCTTGAAGGACAAGCAGGCAGTCAAAATCAATCTTCCTGATGGATTGGAGCTAGTCAAATATAAATTCAAGTCTCACAAGGTCAATAGGTTGGATGCCGATCAGGTAAAGGTATATGAGGATGAGCTGGATGAGGAAAACATGATTTGGTATCCTTCTGTAAGGGGACAGAGTTTTTCAACTTTAAAATTAATTATAAAAGGAGCTCGTGAAGGAACTTATGCAATAAGTTCATCCAACAAATATACGGGTGAATCTAAAGATTTTCATGTGAAAGTTTATCCAAAAGGTTCAGATATTGGCAAAAATGAGTTTGAAAAGGCTAGAATCAAGCCTGAAACTGTTTCAGCGGCCGAAAAGGAACTTGCAGAGCTTGAAAAGGAAACTTCTATTAAAGTAGACAACGTTTCTATGGAATTTGAATTGCCTCAGGAAAAAATTGATAATCTTAAGGAGTATGTCATTAAATTTATCAAAAGAGAGATAAAACCTAAAGAACATTTCAAAGCTTTGGATAATGTTTCATTTGAAATAAAAAAAGGAGAAAGAGTTGGAATTATAGGATTTAATGGTGCCGGTAAGAGTACTTTATTAAAAGTTCTTTCTGGTGTATATAAACCGACTGCAGGCACTACTGAAGTTAAAGGCAAGGTGGCACCTCTTCTAGAGCTAGGTGCAGGTTTTGACCATAATTACAGCGGTCGTGAAAATATATTTTTAAACGGTTCCATTTTAGGATATTCTAGAAAATTTCTAGAAACAAAATATGATGAGATTCTAGAATTTTCAGAGCTTGGGGAGTTTATTGAAGTTCCTATTAAGAATTATTCTTCTGGTATGAAGGCTAAGTTAGGATTTGCAGTAGCTACTGTTGTCGATCCCGAAATATTGATTTTAGATGAAGTTCTTTCTGTTGGGGATGTAAGATTCCAGAAAAAAAGTGGAGATAAGATAAAGTCAATGATGGAGTCTGGAACAACCGTAATATTGGTATCACATTCAACAGCTAAGATAAGGGAGTTATGCACTCGTGCTATCTGGCTTGATAAAGGAAAATTGGTCATGGATGGAGATGTAGATTATGTATGTGATGCTTATATTGAAGCAGCTAAAAAAGCATCCGACGATGAACTTAAAGATTTAGAAATTGTGTAACCATGTCCTTTAAACATAAAATATTTGGGTTTATTTTTAACAGTGTTTCAAGTTCCAATATTGATGAAAATTTAGTTTCATTTATCATTGACGATAATAAGTCTTTTATTTCTAATTTTAAACATGTTGAAGATGAATTCAAAAAAAGAGGAGATTTTGAATTCTTCTTTTACAATAAAAATAGATTGTCAATTAAGGATTTGAAGACACTTTCCAAATCAAAATACGTTTTTTTGAATGATAATTTTCTGGCAATGGCCAACATGAAGTTCAATGAAGGTACTGTTATAACACAGCTGTGGCATGCACCTGGAGCATTTAAGAAGTTTGGAGCTTCCAGCAGCAACAATAAAAAAGAAATAGAATTGATTAAAAAATCTAATGAAAATATTACCTATCTGATTAACACTTCTAAAAATATAGCTGACTTTTATCAAGAAGCTTTCCAAATTGACAAATCAAAAATAAAATCATTGGGAATTCCCAGGATGGATTATTATTTTAAAAAGCATGATGATTTAAGGGAGAAATTTGATAATAGATTTCCTCAAGCCAAAGGCAAGAAAATCGTATTGTATGCGCCTACATTCAGAGACAATGAATATAACAATGATGTCTTTAATTTTTTTGATTTGGATGAATTCAATGATAGGCTGGGGGAGGATTATGTTTTAGCATTGAGGCTCCACCCTAAAATCAAAAAGTTCTATGAAGGAATGATAGGTTCTGATGAGAATTTAATTAATGTTTCAGGTGTTGAAAATGAACAGGAGTTGCTGATGATTTCTGATTTATTGATATCTGACTATTCTTCTATGGCTGTCGAGTTTGCAGCATTGGACAAGCCAGTCATTTTATTCGCTTATGATTTGGATAATTATCTGTCAAATGAAAGGGGATTCTATTTTGATTTTGATGAGATGTCTCCAGGAAAGGTTGTGAAGACCAGTGATGAGTTAATTGGATGCATCGAAAGCAAGGATTTCAAAATCAATAATTCCAAGTTTTTAGAAAATCAATTTGATAGGATTGACGGCAAATCATCTGAGAGGATTGTAGATTTACTTTTAAAATAATGGGGCATTATTATGAATATTGATGTGAGTGTTATCATTCCAGTTTATAATTCTTCTAAATATATATCAGAAACATTGGATTCAGTCATTAATCAGGATTTTAATAGTTTTGAATTGATAATTGTTAATGATGGATCAGTTGATAATAGCCTGGATATTATAAAAAACACTTTAAAAGATTCAAAAATATATTATACTATTATAAATCAAGAAAATAATGGAGTAAGTCATGCTCGTAATGTTGGAATTGAAAATGCAAAAGGACAATACGTCATTTTTGTCGATGATGACGATATAATAGCTAAAAATCATATAAGTTGCTTATTTGAAAATGCTAATGGTAATGATGGGAGCTTTACGGAAATGCTTAAGATTACCGAAAAGGGTGAAATTGTCGGTGATCAGGAATTGTATCTTTCTATTGACGGTAAAAACAGAATTTCATCAAAAGATTTAATAAAATTAGAGCTTACTATGAATATTCCATTTAGTTTTTGTCAAATAATGTATAAAAAAGAATTAATAACAGAAAAATTCAATGAAAATGCAATTTATGGTGAGGATACCGAATTTGTTCTGAAAAATCTAATAAATGCAAATGTCTTGGGAATTTGCCCAAAACCGACTTATTTCTACAGGCAAAGAGAGAATTCAGCAACTGGTAAAGCGGACTTTAAACGGTTTGAAATTGTTGATATTTTTGAAAATCTGGCCAGATATTACGAAAAAAACAATTTAAACGATTTGGCTGAATTAATCATAACAAACAGAATTCCAAAAGCGATTTTTGGAAATCTGATGTATTTCTTTTATCATGACTATGAATTTAATCAATTAATGAATGTAATGAAACAATTAGATCTACTAATAAAACTTAAAAATTTTAAAGGAGAAAGTAAATTTAGATTTAAAATAAAATTATTCTTACTAAATCCAAAATTATATTATAGAGCATGGAAAACCTTTAAGGATGGAATTGAATGAAAGTTTCTGTAGTAACTCCTAATTTTAATGGTGAAAAATTCTTAAAAGACTATTTTGATTCTCTTAATTTAAATTCTAAATACATTGGAGAAGTTATAATGGTAGATAATGGATCCAGTGACAATAGCGTAGAGTTTATCAAGAAATATCCAAAGGATTTTGACTTTAAGCTGATTGAAAACAAGGAAAATCTGGGCTTTGCAAAGGCAACAAATCAGGCTATTGAAGCTTCCAAATATCCTTATGTATTCTCTTTAAACAATGATGTAAAACTGGAATCGGATACCATTGAAGAGCTGTTGAAACTAATAAAAACCGATGAAAGAATATTTTCTCTTTCATCAAAGATGATTCAAATGGACTATCCTAATCTGATTGATGATGCGGGGGATAGCTACACTTTACTTGCATATACTCAAAAAATAGGTGATAACAAACCATCAAGCGAATTCAATGAGGTTTGTGAAGTTTTTTCAAGTTGTGCCGGAGCTGCACTTTATAGAAAATCAATATTAGATGAAATAGGATTGTTTGACGAAAACTTCTTTGCATATATGGAAGATGTGGATTTGTCATATAGGGCCAAAATCAACGGGTATAGAAATGTCTACTGTCCAAAGGCCATTGTTTATCATAAGGGAAGCGGAACTTCCGGTAGCAGATACAATGAATTTAAAATTAGGCTGGCTGCAAGAAATAACGTTTGGGTGGTTTATAAAAATCTGCCAATTCCACAAAAGATTTTGAATATCGGATTTTTAATTTTGGGTTTTTTAATCAAATATTTGTTCTTCAAAAGAAAAGGGTATGGGGACATTTATCTTAAGGGCCTTCGGGAAGGCTTGGATAATAAAGAAAAAATTAATAAAGTAAAATTCAAATCTAAAAATATCAAGAACTATTTTAAGATTGAAGGCCAATTAATAAAAAACACATTCAAACTTTTAAAGTGATAATATGGATCTTTCTGTTATAATTGTAAATTATAATACATTTGAGCTTACAAGAGACACTATTAACTCAATTCTAAAATATGACTATCCTTTTACAGTTGAAATCATTGTTACTGATAACAATTCAACAGACGATAGCTTATCAAAGCTTAAGAATTTCTTTAAAGATACAAGTGTCAAATTCATAAAGTCAGATGAAAATTTAGGTTTTGCTGCAGGCAACAACATTGCAATTAAACAATCTAAAGGGAGATACATACTACTTTTAAACTCAGATACAATTATTAAAAAGAACACTCTTGAAAATATTTATAATTATATGGAAAAACATCAGGATGTAGGGGCGGTAGGATGTAAGGTGCTTCTGGAAAACGGGGAATTGGATAAGGCTTGCAAAAGATCATTTCCAAATCCCGCCAATGCGTTTTCAAGATTATTCTATATAAAAACCAATCACAATGACTATAATTTGGATAATCTTGACGACGATGGGATATATGAAATTGATTGCCTTACAGGAGCCTTCATGTTTATAAGAAGGGAAGCTTTGCAGGATTCAGGCCTTCTTGATGAGACATTTTTCATGTATGGTGAAGATATTGATCTCTGTTATAGAATAAAGCAGAACGGATGGAAAATCATCTATTACGGTCAATCCGAGATACTCCATTATAAAGGAGCCAGCAGCAAAAAGCAAAAATCCAAGCTGATATATGAATTTTATAGGGCAATGTATATTTACTATAAAAAACATTTATATAATGATAATTCATTTTTCATGAATATTACTGTATTTTTAGGTATAGCTTTATTATGTTTTTCAAAGCTATTTTTAAACTTGTTTAAAAGAAAAAATTAATTAGTATTTTAATAAAAATAGTAGTTAAGGGTGTAGTATTACTATGATAAAACAGAATCAAAAAGCTTTCAATTTGCTTTTAGTTTTAATTGACGTATTGATGTTGTCTTTTTCATTATTGTGCGCATGGTTATTACGTTTTAAAACTACATTATTTGGGCCTATTGGAGGACACTTAAGTTTCGAACAATATTTGATTTTTCTTATACTTGCTGTTATTCCAACATATTTAATACTATACTTCTCTTTTGGTTTGTATAAACCATTCAGATCTCATAGAACAATATTTAAAGAAGCAACAGGAATCATAAAGGTAAATATAGTTGCATTTATTGTTCTTGTAGCTGTTTTGTTTATTATCAATGAACCTAACTTTTCTAGAATATTATTAATACTTTTAGCTATCATTGCCACATTCTTTGGTATTATTGAGAGATTTGTATTAAGAAGTATTTTAAAGCGTATTCGTTCCAATAACAAAAATCAAAAACATATCCTTGTTGTTGGAGACAATGATCTTGCATTTAACTTCGCCCAAAAAATTCGCAACAATCCATATTTGGGTTTTAAAATCAGTGGATTTTTAGGCCGTAAAGATAGGGTGGGGTTAGAAATAGAAGGAAGTAAGATTATTGGCAGTTTTAATGATTTGGAAGAGGTACTTGAAAATAACGATTTTGATAGGGTTGTTTTAGCTATCCCATTAAAATATTATTATAAGATTGATAGCCTTGTAGCTAGCTGTGAAAAGGTGGGGATAAAAGCGGAGATTATTCCGGATTATTATCAATATTTCCCTGCAAGACCTTCCATAGACATGATTGAAGACATGCCGATTATCAACATCAGATATGTTCCTTTGAATGATGCATTCAATAAAGTTCTTAAAACAGTTTCTGATTATATTATTGCAATTATAGCTATTATTATAACTTCTCCTATTATGATTTTTACTGCAATAGCTATTAAACTAACATCAAAAGGGCCAATTATTTTTAAACAGGAAAGAATTGGCCATAATGGAAAATCATTCATGATGTACAAGTTTAGAAGTATGAAGGTTCAGGATCCTAATGAGGAGAAACATGAATGGACAACAAAAGATGATCCTAGAAAAACAAAAATAGGATCTTTTATTAGAAAGACAAGTATTGATGAATTGCCTCAATTTTTCAATGTTTTAAAAGGTGAGATGAGTGTTGTAGGTCCTAGACCGGAAAGGCCATATTTTGTTAATGAATTTAAAGAAAAAATACCAAAATACATGATTAAACATCAAGTTAAACCTGGACTGACTGGCTGGGCTCAAATTCATGGTTGTAGAGGTAATACTTCTATTAAAAAACGTATAGAGTATGATATTGAATATGTAGAGCACTGGCATATGGGATTAGACCTTGGTATTATGATTAAGACCATTTTAAAGAAAAATCCTAATGCATATTGATTTTTTTATTTTTCATATATTACTTTTCAAATGCTCTATCTATTAGGTTTTATATAGTCAAATAGTATATAGTATATTAATTGATATCGTGAGGGTTTGGTATGGACGATGAAATACGTAAAAAATTTTATGAAGAGATTAAAGACTTCATTTCTGAAGAGAAATTTGAGGAAAGAATGGAGTTTCATAGAAAAGAAAATGAAAATAATCCTTTCATGACTGAAGAAGATTTGGCGGAGTTAGTCTATAATGAAACAGTTCCTGACACCGAAAAAGAAGAATCTGATGATTATGAGGATGAAGAATATACTAGAACAAAAATCGCTGATTTGGCCGAAACAGACAGAAGCGATCAAACTACTGCTATTTCTGGAAGGGTAATGTCTATAAGCAACCCTAAAGTTTTTAAAAACAGCAGAGGTAAAGAAGGTCAACTAGCTAATGTTGAAATTGCTGACGATACAGGTTCTATTAGAGCAACCTTCTGGAGTATTAATATAAAACTCATGAAAAGGTTTAATGAAGGGGACGTAATTCAAATTAACAACGTTGGAATAAAAAGAAGCGATTACAGCGGAAAACTCGAAGCTAGTTTAAGATCAAATTCCACTGTAAATGTCTTGAAAGGCGATTTCCCTGAATTTCCAGTATATGAAGAAGAAATTACCAAAATTGGAGATATTGACGTATCTGATGAAGAAGTCAATGTCATTGCAAGAATTACTAGAATTCCAACCGTAAGAACATATGAAAAGAATGGTAAAGACGGTAAAGTTGCATCCCTTGAACTTAGAGATGATACTGGTGAGATATCTTACACTTTATGGAATAATAATGTTTATTTAATTAAAACTTTAGGTCTTGAGGATGAAGACACTGTTAAAATATTAAAAGCGCAAGTTCGTGAAGGAAGAGATGGGGAACTTTCATTGTCCCATTGGGATGGAAGAATTATTAAAGGAGATTACGATCTTCCAGATTTCTCAAACCCTATTACTAAAATTGGCGAAGTTCAAGAAGGAGATGATGTTAATCTTTTAGGTGTCGTAACCAAAATTCAGGACATTAAAACATTTACAAGAAATGATGGTAGTGACGGAAAGCTTCGTTCATTTGAAATAGGTGATGAAACAGGTTCAATTAGAGTAACTCTTTGGGGTGATGATACAGATTTGCCTATTAATAAAGGAGATATTGTAAAAATCATTGGTGCAAAAATTAGATTTGATGATTACACTAAATCTGGCTACTCAGCAAATACTAATTGGACAACCCAAATATCAATAAATCCGGATAATATATCTGAAGATGAAAGATTGATATTTGATGAAATTATACAACAAATGCATCCAATAAGCATTAGCGATCTTCAGGAATTCGATGAAGATGGTGAAGAAGTTGATGTTATGGGTAGAATAGTGTCTGTTTTCGATATTAACGAATTCCAAAGAGATGATGGTACTGTAGGAATTGTACGTTCTGTTGATTTCTCAGATGGTACTGGGGAAGTAAGATTGGCATTATGGGGAGAAAAAGCAGATTATGAATTTACTCCTGGTGAAGCATATTTAATTGAAAATGCCAGAACTAAAATGGGAATGCATGCAGTTGAATTAAATGTAGGTTCCACATCAAGAATCATAAAATTATCAGAAGAGGATGCATATGCTTTACCATCCTTTGAAATTATAGAAGAAATGCTTTACACAACTAAGTCCATTGACGAAATTGATGAGGATGATGAATACGAAGAAGGTAAAACACGTATTATTGCAAGAATAATTGATATTAACGAACCTCGTGAATTTGAAAGACAAGATGGAAGAAAGGGAGTTGTTAGAAATATTGAAATTGCAGATTTAACTGGCAGTATTAAAGTTGTTTTATGGGATTCTAATGCAATGTTGGATTTTGAAATAGGTGAAGCAATTAAAATTGAAAATCCAAGAGTTGTATATAATGACAATGACAACAGAATTGAACTACAAACTAATAGGGCTACTTCTATTTTAGTACCTTCAGAATCTGAAATTGAAAACTTGCCTTCATTTGAAGAATTGGAAGAAATGATCTACCAATCCAGAACAATAGGAACTCTAGAAGAAAATGATTCCAATATTCGTATAAGTGGAACTATTAGAGATCCATCTAACAATAGGGTACTAATTACTAAATGTCCTCATTGTAACAACACAATTGAGGAATTCGGTGAGGATGAATATGTCTGCGATTATTGTGGAGAGGAAATAGATGAACCTAAACATCTTTTAATGATTCCTGCAAGACTTGAAGATGAAGATGGTGAAGAAATTTCAATTACTTTCTTTAATAAATTGGCAGAAGAGTTACTTGGAATGACAATTGATGAGATTGTTGATGTCATTCGTGAATCTGATGATTTCGGTGTTTTAGAAGGTAAAATTGAAGATTTAAACGGTTTAAACGTAGAAGTTATTGCTAATGTTAATTTTGATGAATATAATGAAGAAATGAGATTAAGTCCTAAAAAGATTTTATCCAAATATTACTAGGTGATTATTATGGTAGAGTTAGAAGATTTGCCAAGTGTCGGTGAAAAAACAGCAGAAAAATTAAGAGATGCAGGTTTTGCAGATATGATGAGATTAGCTACTGCAACTCCAAAAGAATTATCAGTAAAAGCAGAAATTGGTGAAGGTGTTGCAGAAAAAGTTATTGAAGCAGCACGTAAAGCTGAAAAGATTGACTTTGAAACTGCATATGATGTTCTTGAAAGAAGAAAAGAAGTAGGCCGTATTTCTGTAGGAAGTCAAGGGTTCAATGATCTTATTGGTGGAGGTATTGAAACCCAATCAATTACAGAAGTATTTGGAGAATTTGGTTCTGGTAAAAGTCAAATCTCTCACGAATTGGCTGTTACAGTACAACTTCCTATTGAACAAGGAGGTCTTGAAGGTCAATGTGTTTTCATTGATACTGAAAATACTTTCCGTCCAGAAAGAGTAGAACAAATTGCTGACGGCTTTGAATTAGATCACGAAGAAGTTTTACAAAATATTCACATTGCTCGTGCATTCAACTCTTCTCACCAAATCTTAATGGCTGAAAAGGTTAATGAACTTATCCAACAAGGCAATAATATTAAATTAGTTATTGTTGATTCTCTCATGGCTCATTTCAGAGCAGAATATGTTGGTCGTGAATCTTTAGCTGTAAGACAACAAAAATTAAACCAACACTTACATGCACTTCAACAACTTGCAAATACTTATAATATTGCTGTTTTCATTACTAATCAAGTTCAAGCAAAACCAGATTCATTCTTTGGAAGTCCTACTAAGGCTATTGGTGGACATGTATTAGGACACGCTTCAACTTACAGAATTTGGCTTAAAAAAGGACTTGCTGGTAAAAGAATTGCACGTTTGGTTGACAGTCCACACCTTCCTGAAGGTGAATGTGTATTTAAAATTACAAACGATGGTATTGTAGATTAGTTCTACAATCCAAACTTTTTATATTAAAAAATATATATTCTATTAAATGGATGCAATTATAACAACTATTTTATCTATCTCAATTTTAATTGCTTTAGGTTATATTTTTAAAAAAATTAATTTATTGTCTGAAAAAGACGTCACTCCTTTTAATAACTTGGTAATGAATCTTTTAATGCCATGTATGATTTTTTCAGCTCTTTATTCTGCTGATTTGAACCTGATTCCAAAACTTGGTGTTTTGCCTTTTGTTATTGTTGGTTCATCATGTGTTTGTGGTGTTATTAGTTATATAATTTTAAAAAGTCTTCATTTTGATGATAGGAAGGTATGGAGTATTGTTGTCACTGTCATGATTGCAAATACTGCGTTTATGGGATATCCTGTTAATTTGGGAATTTTTGGCAATAGTGGTTTTTTAAGAGCAATTTTCTCTGATTTAGGTACTTTATTCATTTTTATTATATTGTCATTTGTTTTAATTCTAAAATTTGGAGGCAGTTCAAAAGTTGCCATAAAAAAAGTTGCACTCTTTCCCGCTTTATGGGCAGTTATTCTGGGAATTTTATTGAATGCATTTAATGTTCCCATTGGGCCGGTGTTGGATAACGTAATTAATTATTTGGGTCAAGGAGCAATTCCTCTAATTATGATTTCATTAGGTTTAGCTCTTAATTTGAATGGTCTTCATAAGAACATCCCATCTATTGCCTTCACATCTGTGGTGAAACTGTTTATTTTTCCTTTAATCGCTTGTATTATTGTTTCTCTTCTCCATCTATCAGGATTGGAGTATGATGTGGCTATTGTTGAAGCTGCAATGCCTTCTGGAATGCTTTCATTGTTGCTTGCAATTACATATGATCTTGACTATCACGTAACTTCGGATTGCATATTGTCAAATACGTTATTTTCTTTAATAACTTTGCCAATTATTATTAGTTTAATTTAAAGTTTTTTTAGTCATTCCTAATATTTTTTTTTTATTAACCTAAATTAGACTATATTGTCTTTGTTTTAATTTTTAAGTTATTTTAAAGCTTCATTTCATTTATCATATATATACTTTACTCCAAGTTTTTTTTAGAAACCTTTATAAGAGTGTGCTAACTACATTATTATTATCTAAAATTTAATCTGTTTTTTATAAAATATTTTAGATAATGTCACAACTTGTACAAGGTGAATAAAATATGGCAGAAAATAATAACGAAGAATTAAGAATCGGTGTTTACGTTTGCCACTGTGGTGTAAACGTTGGTGGAGTCGTAAACTGTCCTGAAGTAGCTGAATATGCAAGAAGTTTACCTAATGTAGTAGTAGCTAAAGACTACAAATACATGTGTTCTGACCCAGGTCAATTATTAATCCAAGAAGACATTAAAGAACACAACTTAAACAGAGTTGTTGTAGCAGCATGTTCCCCTCGTCTTCACGAACCTACTTTCCGTAGATGTGTAGAAGAAGCAGGATTAAACAAATTCTTATTTGAATTTGCTAACTTAAGAGAACAAGACTCTTGGGTACACATGGCTGAACCAGAAGCAGCTACTGAAAAAGCAAAAGACTTAACTCGTATGGCAGTAGCTAAAGCAAGATTATTAGAACCATTAGAAGCAACCAAAGTAGGAGTAGACAACAAAGCTCTTGTTATTGGTGGAGGAGTAACTGGTATTCAATCTGCTTTAGATTTAGCTGACATGGGCTTCCAAACCTACATGGTAGAAAGAAACCCAACCATCGGTGGAAGAATGGGACAATTAGATAAAACTTTCCCAACTCTTGACTGTTCCATGTGTATTCTTGCACCAAAAATGGTAGATACTGCAAAACACGAAAATATTGACTTAATTACCTATGCTGAAGTAAAAACCGTTGACGGTTACATTGGAAACTTCACTGTAGGTGTAGAGAAAAAACCAAGATACATTGATGAAGAATTATGTGTAGGATGTGGATCTTGTGTAGAAGTATGTCCTATTGAAATACCAAACTACTACGACGAAGGTATTGGTATGGTAAAAGCTGCATACATCCCATTCCCACAAGCTGTACCATTATGTGCAACTATTGATAAAAACTACTGTATTGAATGTATGCTTTGTGACCAAATCTGTGAACGTGGTGCTGTAAACCACAAACAAGAACCAGAAATGATCGAATTAAAAGTTGGTACTATTATCGCAGCAACCGGTTACGACCCATTCGACCCTAGTGGAATTTACCAATATGGATACGGCCGTTACAGCAATGTAATTACTGGTATGGAAATTGAAAGAATGATCAACGCATCAGGTCCTACCGAAGGTCACGTAATCAGACCATCTGACGGTAAAACCCCTAAACGTGTTGCATTCATCCACTGTGTAGGTTCAAGAGATGAACAAATCGGTAAACCTTACTGTTCAAGAGTATGTTGTATGTACTCCCTCAAAAACGCACAATTATGTGTTGACCACGAACCAGATACCGATGTAACCTGTTACTACATGGATATCCGTGCATTCGGTAAAGGATTCGAAGAGTTCTATAAAACCTCACAAGAAAAATACGGTATTGAATTTGTAAGAGGTAAACCAGCTCAAATCTTCGAAAACGAAGACGGAACCTTAACCATCAGAGCAGAAGATACCTTAATCGGAAAAGTAACTGAATTTACTTACGATTTAGTTGTATTAGCTGTTGGTCTCGAAAACCCTGCTGGTTCCAACGAATTAAGACAAACCTTAGGTCTTTCAAGATCTGGTGACGGATTCTACATGGAAGCTCACCCAAAACTCAGACCTGTTGATACCTTAACCGACGGTGTATACGTTGCTGGTGTAGCACAAGGTCCTAAAGATATTCCTGACTCCGTAGCACAAGGTTCAGCTGCAGCATCCAGAGCAGCAATCCCAATGTCCAAAGGAGAAGTAGAAATCGAACCTATTGTAGCTCGTACTGATGATTTAGTATGTGGTGCATGTGAAGTTTGTGTAGAATTATGTCCATACGGAGCTATCTCCATTGTTGGTGAAGCTGGTAACGACCACGCAGAAATCAACGTTGCATTATGTAAAGGATGTGGTACTTGTGTAGGTGCATGTCCATCTGGTGCAATGGATCAACAACACTTCAAAACCGATCAAATCATGGCACAAATCAGTGCTGCACTTGAAGACATCGGTAAATAGATTTGAAGATTCAATCTTCATTTCTCTTTTTTTATTTTTTACTAATTATTCAATCTATATTTAATAAGACATTTATCTCATTTTTCTAATCCTATAAGTAATGCTTTAAGATGCCTTTTATATTTTTAGGGTCTAAACTTTTGAATATTATTTAATAGAAGTTATTTTTCATTTAATTCAATGTCTTTACTAATTTAAAATCTTATTCAACATAAATATTATATTTTATAAAAATCAAATTATTCTTATTGATGATATAGGTGTACTAAATGTCTGATAACTTAAATGAATTACATGAATTTGAAAACATTATCGAAAATCATACTAACTACATGAGAAATAGTATTAATCTTATTGCAAGTGAAAATATCGTAAGTGTAGAAGTTAAAGAAGCTATCGTGTCTGATTTTGAACACAGATATGCAGAAGGACAATCTCATGAAAGATTATACGAAGGATGCCAATATGTTGATCAAATTGAGGATTTGACAATTGCTTCCTCTAAAAAGTTATTCAATGCAGCTTATGCAAATGTTCAACCTGTTTCAGGAGTAACTGCAAACTTGGCATCATTTTTTGCTTTCGGTAATCGTGGAGATAAGTTAATGGCTTTAGAAGTTCCAACCGGAGGACATATTAGCCATGCGAAAGTAAGTGCAGCTGGAATTTGTGGTTTAAAAACAATCAACCAACCGTTCAATCCGGAAATAATGAACATTGACATTGATGCAATGAATAAGAAAATATTGGAAGAAAAACCTAAGATAGTTCTCTTTGGTGGTAGTCTATTCTTATTCCCACATCCTGTAGCAGAAGCAAGAGAAGCTGCTGATGAGGTTGGAGCTACTATTATGTATGACGCCGCTCATGTTTTAGGATTAATTGCTGGAGGCCAATTCCAACAACCTTTAGAAGAAGGAGCAGATTTAATGATGGGAAGTACTCATAAAACATTCCCAGGACCTCAAGGAGGAATTATTCTCGCACGCGATGCTGCATATAAAGATAAGATTGACAATGCAGTATTCCCTGGTGTTGTAAGTAACCACCACCTTCACCATTTAGCTGGTCTTGGAATAGCTAACACTGAAATGATGGAATTCGGTGAAGCGTATGCTAAACAAATTATTAAAAACGCTCAAACTCTTGCAGGATGTCTTTATGAATTAGGTTTTGATGTATTGTGTGAAGATCAAGGATTTACTAAATCCCATCAAATTGCTGTTAGAGTATCTGATATTCGCCCAGCAACAGACATTGCTCATGACTTGGCTGAAAATAATGTTGTCTTAAATAAAAATCTTCTTCCTGGTGACAATGTAGATGATAGTGATAATCCATCCGGGTTAAGAATTGGTACTCAAGAGATAACCAGAAGAGGATTAAAAGAAAAAGAAATGGCTGAAGTAGCTGAATTTATAAAAGCAGTGGCTATGGATGAAAAAGACGTTAAGGAAGATGTAAAAGAATTTATGAACCAATACACTACTGTTCAATATGCATTTTCCGAAAGAGATGGTTATAAGGTTCACAAATTATGAGAATAGGTTTTGCAATTACTGGAGCAGGACATTTACTTGAAGAGTCAGTTAAACTACTTGAAAAATTAGCTTCTGATAATGAAGTTACCGTATTCTTATCCGGGGCTGGTGAAGAAGTTCTTAAAATGTATGGGCTTTTCGAAAGGGTAAAATCTTTAACTGGTGGTAAATATAGAGAACTTGCAACAGATAATAATCAGAAATTTAGTTATCCTATAACTGGGAGATTATCTTTAGGTAAATATGATTTGCTTATTGTAAGTCCTGCTACTGCAAATACAGTTTCAAAAATAGTCTATGGAATTGCAGACACATTAGTTACAAATGCTGTTGCACAATCTGGAAAGAGTAAAACTCCAGTAGCTATAGTGCCTGTTGACATCCATCCTGGCCCTATTGAAACAGTATTGCCTTCTAAACTAGAATTATCTAAATGTAAAAATTGCGATAATTGTGTTGCTAGTCTAGTTTGTGAAAATGGAGCTATTATTCCTTACAGCGAAATTGATCTTCAAAAATGTATAGGCTGCGGATTATGTAAAAATTCCTGTCCTGAGGATGCAATTTCTGAAGGAAAAATAATTACTCTTTATATGAGGGATATTGATATAGAAAATACTCAGAAATTATCTGAAATGGATGGAATTAGTATTTACGAAGAACCTTCAGATATTCTTGATTATTTTGAATAATTAATATTTCATCTTCTTTTTTTATTTTAAAATCATCTTTTCTAAATTCTAAAATAAAATCCGCTTCTTTTACTGGCTTGTAAAAAGACCATGGGTTTAGTGTTGTTTTTTCAATGATTTCTTTATTTTTTATAAAATAAACGTCAATGGGAAATAGCATAAAGCATGTGTGTATGCTTGATCCAAGTTTTGTTCTTATTAAAAGGCCATAATCAATCTCTTTTTTGAACATTAATCCTTTTAATCTACTAAAATAACTGTCTGCAAGCATAATTTTCTTAGATTCGTTTTTATTGATAATTTTCATTAGTTTAAATTAATTTTCAAAGTTTATTAATTGATTAGTATTTAATAGTGTGAAATTGTTTTTATAGTATTTTTTATCTTTAAAACTTTCACCCTGGAAAGGAAACTTTTTTATATTTTTTAAAAGTTTCACCCTGGAAAGGAAACTTTTTTATATTATTTATAAATATTTAATAATATGATACTTAAAAGAGAAGATTATCTTGAAAAAATCACTCCATTAATTGGTAAAAATATTATTAAAGTTTTGACTGGAATTAGACGTTGTGGAAAGTCAATTATTTTATCCCAAATTGTTGAAGAAGTTAAAAATAGGGGGATAAAAGATGAAAATATTCTTTTTATAAACTTTGATTCAAGTAATTTTCAAAATATCTTTGACAATAATGATTTGAATTTATTTGTTTCAGATTACATAATGGATAAAGATCAAAAATATTTTCTATTCTTTGATGAGATTCAGAATGTTAAAGATTGGCAATTAAGCATATCTTCTTTTTTGGTTGATTATAATGTAGATATTTATATAACTGGATCAAATGCTAATTTATTATCTGGTGAATTGGCAACATTGTTAACTGGCAGACATATTGAATTCAAGATTTATCCTTTCTCATTTAAAGAAATTATTAGCTATAATAAATTAAATGGTATAAATTTAGATACTAATGCTGTTTTTAATAGATATATAAAATTTGGGGGAATGCCCTTTACTTTAGAATTGGATGATGACAATAAGGTTCGTTACCTTGAAGACCTTCAAAAATCCATTATTTTCAATGATGTTTTAAAAAGAGTTTCAATTAATAATATTGATCTATTGGAGCGATTGATTAGATTCACAATGAATAATGTTGGTCAAATATTTTCAGCCAATAGCATTTCTAAATATTTTAAAAGTGAAAACAGAAGCGTTAAAAGTGAAACTATTTACAATTATTTGAAATATCTTGAAAATGCCTGTTTTATTCATAAAGTTCACAGGAAAGATTTGGTAGGGAAGAAAATATTAAAATTTAATGAAAAATTCTTTTTAACAGATTTTGGATTTAGGGAAGCCATGTTTGGAAGCAATATGAAGGATATTGGTCAGATTCTTGAAAACATTGTATATTTGGAACTTCTAAGAAGGGGTTATAAGGTTAATGTTGGAAAACTCTACCAAAGTGAAGTTGATTTTGTAGCACAAAAAGGTTCGGATAAATTGTATATTCAAGTGACTTATTTGATGGCTGATGAAAAAACTCGTGAAAGGGAATTCAAACCTCTTACAAAAATAAATGATGCTTATCCTAAGTATGTTTTGTCAATGGATCCTATTGATTATGAATATGAGGGTATTAAAAAGATTAATATTATTGATTTTCTTTTAAACAAAGACAAATATTAGATTTCTGACCAATAAAATAAAATTATTTTATTATTTCTCCCATTTTCAACGATTTATTACCAAACCTTTTTATTATTAAAGATATAAAAGATATATCATTAATCTTAAAATAATTGATATGTGTTGATAGTATGAGAAATATTATAGTAGATAAATTAAATCAAACTTATATTGAAGATTTAGACATTGAAATCGTTGAAAGAAAAGGAATCGGACATCCTGACAGTATTAGTGATGGGCTTGGACAAACTGTAAGTGAAGCTCTTTGTAATATGTATATGGATGAATTAGGTGGAATTCTTCACCACAACACCGATGAAGTTCAGATTACTGCTGGTGAGTCTAATCCTCAATTTGGTGGGGGACAAGTATTAAAACCTATCGATATTTTATTGACTGGTAGGGGAGTATCAGAATACGATGGTGTTAAATTCCCTCTTGATGTAGTAGCTATTGAAGCTGCAAAAGAATTCTTAGACGATACTATTATTAACTTAGATGTGAATTTAGATACTGTTGTTGAATGTAAAATTGGACACGGTTCTGGTGACTTGGTAGATGTATTCAAAAGAGAAGGTGCACCAAGTTCTAATGATACTTCATTTGGTGTAGGTTATGCTCCTTTATCTGAAACTGAATCTTTAGTTTTAGCTACTGAAGAATTATTAAATTCTAAAGCATTTAAAGCAAAACACCCTGCTGTTGGGGAAGATATTAAAGTTATGGGATTAAGAGAAGAAGATCATATTACTTTAACCATTGCTTGTGCTATGGTATCTAAATATGTGGATGATAGGGATGCTTACATTTCAATTCGTGAAGAATTAAAAGACATTGTTGCAGATTTAGCTCCTAAATACACTGATAGAGAAGTTAAAGTATATGTAAATACTGCAGATAATGATGAATCTGAAGATGCATCAGGATACTACTTAACCGTAACCGGAACTTCCGCTGAAATGGGTGACGACGGATCTGTTGGACGTGGAAACAGAGCAAACGGTTTAATCACTCCATGCAGACCAATGTCCATGGAAGCAACTTCTGGTAAAAACCCTATTAACCACGTAGGTAAAATATATAACATATTATGTACCGAAATGGCAAATGATATTGTTGAAAACGTTGAAGGCGTAAAACAAGTAAACATTATGGTTTTAAGCCAAATAGGAAAACCAATCGACCAACCTAAAGCAGCAAGTACCCAACTTATTTTAGATGATGGGGTAAAATTAGAAGACGTTAATTTCAAAGTTGAAAGAATTGTAGACAGATGGTTAGAAGACATTTCTGTCATCACTGAAAATGTTGTAAAAGGAAATGCTAGAACTTTCTAAATAATTTTCCTTTTTCTTTACTCATTTTTTACATTTTTTTAACTTTTTTTACTTTTATTTGAAATATTAGTTTATTTTATAATCTAAAGGAGAATTAAAATGCCAATACAAGAGGCAGAAAAATCATATAATCATAAAACAGTTGAAAAAGCTATTCAAAACTTTTGGAAGGAAAATGACACCTTTGCAAAAGTAAATAAATTAAGAGCTAATGGTCCTCAATATTCATTTTTAGACGGACCTCCATATTGTAGTGGTAAAATACACTTAGGGACTGCTTGGAATAAAGTAATTAAAGATTCATATTTGAGATTTAAAAGTATGAATGGTTTCAATTTAAGAAGACAAGCTGGATGGGATATGCATGGTCTTCCGATTGAACATAAGGTAGAGCAGCTAATGGGTATTAAAAGTAAACAAGAAATTGAAGACATTGGAATAGCTACTTTTGTAGACAAATGTAAAGAGTTTGCAATGGACAATAAAGTGGCAATGGAACATGAATTTGATGATTTGGGAGTTTGGATGAATTGGGAAGATCCGTATATGACTCTTGATCCTAAATACATGGAATCTGCATGGTGGACTTTAAAAAGAGCTAATGAAAAAGATTTGCTTGTAAACGATAAAAGAGTAATTAGCTGGTGTCCTCATTGTGAAACAGCTCTTGCAGCTGCTGAAATTGATTATACTGAAAGCGAAGATCCATCTATTTTTGTTAAATTCCCAGTAAGTGAAAAACTAATTGAAGATAACGATTTGCCTGAATATTTCCTTGTGTGGACTACTACACCTTGGACACTTCCATCTAACTTAGCTATTGCAATCAATCCTGATTTTGATTATGCATTTGTTGAAATTGATGGTCAAATTTTAATATTAGCTGAAAATCTTGTTGAAACTGTTTTAGGCCCTTCACAGTTAGTATATAAAACTAAAGTTCCTGCAGAGGAAGAAGGGGAAGAAGATAAAATCATTGAAGAATATGAAGATGTTTATGAAATTATTAAAGTTGTAAAAGGTGACACTTTAATAGATACAAAATATGATTATCCTTTAGGTTCTGAAGTTCCTGTACAATTGGAGTTGGAAGGAACTGAACATGTACACACAATATTGCCTGGGGACCATGTTGAACTTGGAGAAGGTACAGGTCTTGTACATACTGCACCTGGACATGGGCCAGACGATTTTGAACTTGGAAAAGAATTTGATTTGCCAATTTTCTGTCCCGTTGATGAAAGCGGTAACTATACTGAAGAAGCTGGAAAATACGCTGAACAATTCTGTAAGGATGCTAATTCTGAAATTATCCAAGATTTACTTGATAAAGATTTAATGCATAAAAATGAAACAATCGAGCATAGGTTTGGTGTATGTTGGAGATGTAAAACTCCTATTATATATTTAGCTACCAAACAATGGTTCTTAAAAGTAACTGACATTAAACAACAAATGTTAGATCAACTCGAACAAGTAGACTGGGTCCCTAAATGGGCTGGTGAAGGAAGATTTAGAGATTGGGTGGACAATGCTAAAGATTGGACTATTTCAAGACAAAGATACTGGGGTATTCCAATTCCTATATGGGAATGTCCTGATTGTGGAGAATTGAAAGTAGTAGGTTCTGTTGCTGAGCTTAAAGAACAGTCATTAAATGAAATTGATGTTGATGATGAGGAATTGGTTCACAGACCTTATGTGGATGAAATTCAAATGAAATGTGATAAGTGTGGAGCTACCGTTGAAAGAATTCCTGATGTTTTAGATGTATGGATTGATTCAGGAGTAGCTGGTTGGGCATCATTATACTATCCTCAAGAACAAGACAAATTCAATCAATGGTTCCCATATGATTTCATTACAGAGGGTCATGACCAAACCAGAGGATGGTTCTATTCTCAATTAGGTACTGGAGTGATTGCACTTGATCAAGTACCTTATAAAAAAGTTTTAATGCATGGTTTTGTCTTAGATGAAGACGGTAAAAAAATGAGTAAATCTTTAGGAAATGTAGTTGCACCAGAAGAAGTTATTGAGAAATATGGTGCCGATGTTTTAAGATTCTACTTGCTTTGGGCAAGCAAACCATGGGATGACCTTAAATTCGTTTGGGATGAATTAAATAATATCAATAAAATGTTTAACATCTTATGGAATGTTTATGTATTTTCAACAACCTACATGTCTTTAGACAAATTTAATCCAACAAACCTTAAAGAAGGAGATTATACACTTCGTGATGAAGATAGATGGATTATTTCAAGAGCCAATAGTCTTGTAAAAGAGGTGGCTGAAGATTTAGATAACTTATTCTTCCATAAGGCTACTCGTAAAATTAATAATTTCATATTAGAAGATTTAAGTCGTTGGTATGTAAGATTAATTCGTGGAAGAACTTGGGTTGAAAGTGACGATCCAGATAAACTAGGTGCATATTACAGTCTCTATACTGCTTTAGTTAAATTAATCAATGTTTTAGCACCGATTGCACCACATATAACTGAATACATCTATGAAAATCTTGTTTTAGGCATTGATGAGAATGCAAATGAAAGTATTCATATGAATGATTGGGGCTATGATGAAGATGCAATTGATGAAGAGTTAGAATCTAAAATGGATGTTGTGCGTGAAGTAATTGAAGCGGCAGCTAGGGCAAGAGACATTGCAAGATATAAACTCAGATGGCCAGTAAGTGACATTACAATCGTATCACAGGATGCTGATGTATTAACAGCTATTGACGACTTAAAAGAAATCATAAAAGACCAATCCAATACCAAAGAAGTCATAACTGCTACTGAATTTGAAAATCTTTCATTCATATCAAAACCAAATCTCAAAACATTAGGTCCAAGACTTAAGGGAGACATGGGTATTGTTAAAAAATTCTTAGAAGCGGCTGATGGAAATCAAGTAAAAGCAGAACTCGAAGAAAATGATTTATTCATTATAGAAGAAGATGGAAAAACCTTTGAACTTACCAGTGATGATATTTTATTTGATACTGAACTTCCTGATGACTTCGTAAGCTCAGAATTTGAAGGAGGAAACGTATTCGTAAATACCAATATTACTCCAGAAATCATGGAAGAAGCTATGGCACGTGAGCTTATTAGAAGAATTCAAGACATGAGAAAAGATCTTGATTTGGATGTTGAAGCTAACATTGATGTCATGATTAAAACAACAACCAAATTCAAGGATTGGGTAATGCCACAAATTAAATTTATAATTAATGAAGTTAGAGCACGTACTTTAATCGTTTCTGATATTGAAGACTGTGAAAGTTGTGAATTAACTAAAAACGACGACCCTAACCACTATCTTAAAAATTGGGATATTGAGGGTGAAGAAGTCTGTATACATGTAATAAAACTATAAAAGGTGTTTAAATATGGTTTTAGAAGATTCTGAAATTGAATATATTCAAGGAATTCTTAAAAGAGAAATGAACTCTTTAGAAGAGGGAATGTTAGATGTAATGTTTTCAGAGCACTGTTCTTATAAAAGCAGCAGACCAATGCTCAGATGTTTCCCAACTGAAGGAGAAAATATTATATTGGGTCCTGGTGATGATGCAGGACTTGTATCAGTAACCGATAAATATGCATTGGCTGTTGGAATGGAAAGTCATAATCACCCATCAGCTATTGAACCTTATGGGGGAGCAGGAACTGGTATTGGTGGAATTTTAAGAGATATTATATCTATGGGTGCAATGCCAATTGCATTACTTGATTCACTTCGTTTTGGACCATTGGATGATGAAAAATCAAGATACCTGTTTGAACATGTTGTAAAAGGGATATCAGACTACGGAAATAGAGTAGGTGTCCCTACAGTTGCAGGAGAAGTTGAATTTGATGAATCTTTTAGAACTAACCCTCTTGTAAATGTTATGTGTGTAGGACTTGTTGAAAAAGATAAAATCGTAAGGGGTATAGCTCCCAATGTTGGAGATGTATTCTTTTTGATGGGTGGAACTACCGGTCGTGATGGTATTCATGGAGTTACCTTTGCATCTGAGGAACTTACTTCCGACAGTGAAACTGAAGACCGTCCAGCAGTACAGGTTGCTGATCCATTCACCAAAAAAAGAGTGCTTGAAGCTTCATTGGAAATTTTAGAAAACATTGATGTTAGTGGTGTTAAAGACTTAGGTGGTGGAGGTTTAACTTGTTGTATATCTGAACTTGCAGACTCTTCACAAAATGGTGCTAAAGTAGATTTGAGGGCAATTCCTTTAAGAGAAGATGGAATGACACCATATGAAATCATGCTTTCTGAATCACAAGAAAGAATGGTATTTGTATTAAATCCTGATGATGTTGAAAAAGCTCAAGAAATATGTGATAAACACGAAATCGTTTCCACTGTTATTGGGGAAGTTACCGAAGGAAACAATATGGTTATTATTGATGATGGGGAAGAGTTAGCTAACCTTCCAACAATTCTTTTAGCTGATCCGCCATCAATTGACCGTGATTTAGAAGAGATTCCTGAAAACATGGATAAAATAGAAGTAGATCATGTTGATATAGAAGAATCCTTGATTAAGATTTTATCTTCACCAAATATTGCAAGTAAACAGTGGGTATACAAACAATACGACCATGAAGTTCAAGTAAGGACTGTGGTAAAACCTGGTGATGATGCTGCTGTTTTAAGAATCGATGATGAAACTGCTATTGCACTTACAACCGATTCCAATACAATTCATACCAAATTGTCTCCATACCATGGTGGAGCAGGTTCTGTTGCAGAAGCTATTCGTAACGTAATTTCAATGGGAGCTACTCCTTATGCTGTCGTTGACTGTCTTAACTTTGGAAATCCTGAAAAACCTGACGTATTATGGCAATTCAAAACTTGTATTGAGGGAATGTCAGAGGTTGCTGACAAATTCAATGCGCCAGTTATTAGTGGAAATGTAAGTTTCTACAATGAAACAGAAGGAGTTAAAATTAATCCAACACCTGCAGTGGGTGTTATTGGTGTTGAAAACATTGAAAACATCAGAACCATGGACTTTAAAGATGAAGGAGATAAAATATTAATAATTGGTGAAACCTATGATGAGTTAGGCGGATCCGAATATTTAAGAACAGTTTATGATATTGAAGATGGAATGGCTCCAAGAGTAAGAGTTGATCAAGAAGTATCTAATGGTGAGACAATTTTAAATATTATTGAAGAGGATTCTGATAAGAATATTACTGCAGTTCATGATGTATCTGCAGGTGGAATCATCATTGCCCTTTCTGAGATGGCTCTAAAATCAGGAATTGGTTGTGAAGTTGATGTGACTTCAATTCCAACTAATGATGAATTGGATGTAGCTGAACTTTTATACAGCGAATCTCATGGAAGATATATTGTAACCGTAAAATCAGATGCTGTTGATGAAATATTAGAAAAAATTAATGTTCCAGTTGCAGTAATCGGTGAAGTTAAAGGAGATTCATTAAAATTATCAGAAAATGTAGATATTTCTGTTAAAGAATTAGATGATGCTTATCATGGAGTATTGGAAAAGTATATGGCTTTTTAAAATGGTGTTTGTATGTTTCTTTCTAAATTAGATTCAATTAATGAGGCACGTGAGAAAATTTATTCTCATCAAAAAGTAATGGGAAGTGAAGTTGTTCCTTTAAAAGAAGCTCATAAAAGAGTATTGGCTGAAGAAATTTTATCTTTTCATGATTCTCCTCCATTCGATAAATCTGCTATGGATGGTTTTGCTGTAAAGGCTGAGAATACTTTTGGCGCTTCTAATTCAGCACCTAAAACTTTCAAAATTGTTGATATGATTGGTGCTGGTTCTGAATCTAATAAAACAGTGGGAGAAAACGAAGCTATTATAATAGCTACAGGAGCACCTATTCCAGATGGGGCTGATGCTGTTTTAATGAAAGAATACACTACAACTGAAGGGGATGAGGTTACAATAACCTCTCAAGTTACTCCTGGTGAGAATGTAAGCCCTAAGGCAGAAGATATTAAAAAAGGAGATGTGGTTTTGCCTCCTAACACTTTTATTAGATATCAGGAAATGGGTCTGATAGCTTCTGCTGGTTATGGGGAAGTTAAAGTTTATGAAAAACCTAGAGTCAAATTGATTATTACTGGAAATGAACTTGTGGAACCAACTAAAGAAGATTTGAAACCTGCACAAATCATTAATTCTAATCAATTTACCATATCATCAATGATAGAAGACTCTGGGGCTGTTTTTAGTATTGGAAGAGCAAGGGATACATTTGAGGATGTTAAAATTGCTATTGAAGAAGCATCTAAAGAGTATGATGTTGTAATGACTACTGGGGGAACTGCATTATCTAAAGGTGATGTTGTTCTTGACGTTGTTGAAGATTTGGGTGAAGTTTTACTTCATGGCGTATCAATTAGACCGGGAAAACCATTTGGTGCTGGAATTGTAAATGATACTATGGTTTTTGCTTTTTCAGGTCAGCCTGTTGCTGCCATGTCTCAATTTGACATGTTTGCCAGGAAATATCTTTTTGAAATGCAAGGTCGCAAATTTGATTTTGAAATTGTTGAAAGGGTATCACAGCTTAAGATTCCTTCACAGCTTGGAAGGACAGATTTCATTAGGGCGGTTTCAGATGATGACACTGCAAAACATGTTTTGAATAGGGGTTCTGGTATAATTCGTTCGATGGTAGAGGCGAACAGCTATATCATAATAGATGAAAATGATGAAGGATATCAGAAAGATGATATAATTGACGTTGTCTTTTTTGATTCAATGACTTGGTAGTTAAGGTAGTGTTTTAATGAATGGTATTTGGTATTATGTTATAGCTTTCATCTTAATCTGGATATTGTCTTTAACATTTAAAAAGCAACTTACCAATCATGGATTTGAAATTGAATTTCCAGTCATAATGTGGAAAACAAAAAGGCTGAGAGGATTTATTAACGGAATTGCGAATCTTTCTCCAAAATTTTGGAAATGGTTCATGACAATTGGGCTGATAATCTGTTATGGGGCCATGGTCTTAATGACATATACTCTGATTCAATCCTTATCCACCATTGTTGAGGCACCTCAAGTTTCAATTGTTCTGCCTGGTGTGGACATGCCCGGTTCGACAATATATGTTCCATTTAGCTATGGATTAATAGGTCTTGCAACCGTTATAATCGTCCATGAATTTTCACATGGTATTTTGGCCAGAGTTGAAAAAATCAACATTAAATCAATCGGTTTATTATTATTCGCTGTTCTTCCAGGAGCATTTGTAGAGCCCGATGAAGAAGAATTAAAAGAAGCAAGCAGATTAGCACGTTTAAGAGTTTATACTGCAGGTTCAATGGCAAACATTACATTGGCACTTATTGCGATATTGATTTGTTCTGCCGTATCAACAATGATAATCCCGAACGAGTTTTCAGAGGACGGTATTTCAATATCAAGAGTAATTGAAGGTTCCCCTGCAGATAAGGTTTTAAAGGAAGGAATGATTATCGAGTCAATTGACAATAAATCTGTAGGTTCTTCCAACGAATATTTAAATATAGTTGCCAATACAACTCCCCATCAAAATCTTTCTATTGTAACTGATCAGGGAGAATATGTGATTAATCTTGATAAAAATCCATCAAATGATACTAGAGGATATATTGGAATTCAAGCAACTAAACACTATGAATTAAACAAAGATGTCTCAGCCGTATGGGGGAATCAACTTCCTTGGATTTGGTTTTCAGTAGCTGAGCTATTCCAATGGATTTTTATATTGAATATTGGAATTGGATTATTTAATTTACTTCCATTAAAACCATTGGATGGCGGACACATGTTTGAAATTCTTCTAAGCTATAAATTGAAAGAAGAAACATATAAGCCAATCGTAAAAGCAGTTTCAATTATATTGGCCATTATTATAGTTGTAAGTATTATTTATAGTTTCTTATAGAAACTTATTTTTTTTTTTAGTTATTTTTAAAATAAGAAAAAGTAAATAATTAAGAAAGAATAAATCTTTCTTTTTATTTTATTTAGAAGTATCTTTCTAAGATTCCTTCTAAGATTTTGTAGTGACGACCTTCGTCTTTGGAACTTTCCATAAAGAAGGTTGCAGCGTCTTCGAGACCTTCAGCTTCAGCGATTTCAGCAGCTTCTCTTTTTTCAGCGTTTGCCATTCTTTCCCCTTCTAACATCATTTCGATGTTTGCTTTGAGGTCGTCTCCGATAACACCGTTCATTTCACAGAATCTAGCAGCGTGTTCTGCTTCTTCCCAAGCTAATCTTTTGAATACTTCAGCTAATTCTCCGTAACCTGCTCTAGATGCTTGTCTAGACATTGCAAGGTACATACCTACTTCTTGGGTTTCTCCCATGAAATTGTTTTGTACTTCTTTTTCTACACCAGTTCCTTTAGTTGATCCAATTTTATGTTCATATTTAATTGCCATTCTATTAACCTCCATTAATATTAATATTTTTGTTATTTCAATTATATAAATTATCTATAATTTTTTACATGCTTCAACTAATTTTTTACCTAAGTCAAAGCTAGTGGTATTGTCACTTTCATTTGGTCTGAATTTAATTTCTTGACTGTCTATTACACTGAATCCATATTCATCAAGAGCTTTTGCAAGTTCTTCAGGAGCTCCTCCTTTTCCACCCATGGAACCGAAGGTTATAGCTTTTCTTTCAATGCCTGTTCTGTCAAATCTGAGACCTTTTAAGTATAATAAGATGTCTCCAACACTTGGGAATGGTACATCGTTAATGGTAGGGTCACCTAATGCGATTCCTTTACTGGTTAAAATACTTTTCACGATTTCACTTCTTTCATCTTCGTGTAAGAAGTACATTTCAACGTCGTATCCAGCAGCTATTACTCCTTCAGCAATTTCGTGTGCCATTGCTTGTGTGGAGTAATGCATGGTATCGTAGATAATTGTGATTTTGTCTTCGCACTCACCGGTTGCCCATTTGGTATAAGCGTCAATTACTTTCATAGGGTCGGTCCAAATTTGACCGTGTGATGGTGCAATCATTTTAATACCTTCAAGTAATCCAAGATCAATAACTTCTTGGAATTTTTTAAGAACAAGTTTTGAAAGTGGTGTAATTAAGTTAGCATAGAATTTTTGAGTTGCATCCATTAATACATATTCTGGGATGTCAGTATCGAATCTTTTGTTGTAACATAAGTGTTGACCAAAAGCATCATTTGGGAATAAAATTCCATCTTCAACAAGTAATGTAAACATGCTGTCCGGCCAATGTAATAAAAATGCATCGAGGAATGCTAAAGTTCTTCCATCAAATTCTAAAGTATCACCAGTTCCAACAGTTATGAAATCTGCGCCTTCAAGTGCAGGATAATGATTTAAGAGTCCGTCAACAGCAATTTTTGAACAGTAAATTGGTGCTTCTGGGAATCTTTTATGTAAATCTACGAGGACACCACTGTGATCTAATTCAACATGGTTTTGAATAATGTAATCAACAATTACTTCATCTCTTCCTTCTTGTTCGAATGCATCTTCGATACGAGCCATCATTTCTGCGGTTTTTCCAGGGTATGCATTGTCAATTAATGCTACATGCTCGTCACCGAAAATGAGAAATGCATTGTAAGTTGTTCCGTCTAAGGTGTATCCGTGGTAACTTCTTAAGTCCCAGTCGAGCACACCAATCCAATATACGCCTTCGCCTATTTTTTGGGCATTTGCTTTCATCATATTACCTTTAAAAATTTTAATTAAACAATCTTATTAATTGTTTATAACTATTGTTGTTTTGATGTCATATATATAATTTTGTTTTGTACGAACAGTTTAATTTTAATTCTAAACTTTCCATATCAAAAATAAAAGATTTATAGTGTTAGATTTTTCATTATAGTTTTAATTTAACAATAATTTAGTCATTTTTATTTTAAATCTTGTTTTTAAAGGTATGGCTAATTCTATTGGATTTTTTTAAAAAAATAAATATAGTTAATTATTTAATATTCTTTTTACATATATTATTTATCAATAAAAGTAGGTGTAAACATTACTAATCTAAAACCTGTTCAATTTTTCTCTAATAAACAAGGAAATATAGGAATTAATGTTGTTAAAAGTCCAGTAAAATTGACTATCTTGGAAATGTTGAGAAATAATGAGATGGAATTTGAGGAGATTGTTAGAAATACTGGAAAATCTAAATCTACCATTTCTGTCCATTTAAAATCTTTAAGGGAAGAAAATATAATTTCTTATAAGATTGATTCAAATGATAATAGAAAGAAGATTTTTTATTTGAATTCCGAATATTTGGGGTCTATGGATGTTTCCAGTAGTAGAGTTGAGGATGAGAATGTAAATGTTTTTATTAAAGAGCTAATTGCCTCTGATGAGCCATTTTCTACTTTATTATATCAAACTTTCAGATCAATGTTAATCAAAGAAGGAGTAAATATTGATCCTATTTTAAACAATACTGGGAAAAAAATAGGTTCCAACTTGTTTGAAGAATTATATTCTAAGAACTTAGATGATTTTATTGATAACATATCTCAATATTGGGAAAATAAGGGCCTTGGAATTTTAACATCTGAACTAGGCCAAATTATAAAGATTTCTACTAAAGATTGTTTTGAGTGTAAATGTCTTCCAAGAACTGGTAGACCAATTTGCTATTTGGATGCAGGAATTTTCGAATCCTTGTTTAGCCTATACTTTGACATGCCTGTAAAAGTAACTGAAATCAAATGTTACACAATGGGAGATGAAATGTGCACATTTGAAATCGAAGCTTTAGGTAAATAAGGTTATTCTGTAAATTTAATTAAAGTTGTAGTTAAGTATGGTTTATCTTCAGAAAAACCATCAATTATTTTCTCATTTTCACGAGTACAATTTTCTACAGAACAGATTATTTTTTCTTTATTTTTTGATTCTATTAACTCTTCCAATTCTTTTGTATTTCTAGAAGCTTTCATAAGAACAATGGAGTCACTATAATTCATTATTTCTTCTAGTCTGTCATCAATTTTTGGAACAATGGTTAATACTTGGTTTTTCTCAACAATGGGAATTTCACACGCTGCTGCACATGCAGTAAATGCTGTAATTCCAGGAATTACTTCCACTTCATATTTTTCTTTTAATCTTTTTTGCACATATGAAAATGTTGAGAATACAGATGGGTCACCTAATGTAACAAATGCAACGTCCCTACCACTATCTAGATAGTGTGCTATTAATTCAGCTGCACTGTCCCAAACTTTTTCTAACTGCTCATCATTTTCAATCATCGGAAAAATAGGTTCTACAAGCATTACTTTGTTGCTGTCTTCTCTTTCATCAATTATTGGTTCAACAATTGATAATGCAATGCTGTCCTTTTCTTTTGCTGATTTTGGTGAACAGATTACTGGAACTGTTTTAAGTATTCTAGCAGCTTTTAAAGTTAATAATTCCACATCTCCAGGACCTACACCTATTCCATATAATTTGCCTTTTTCACTCATATAATCACATTTTCATATTTGAATTTTTTAATATTTGTTTTCTTATGCACTTCTATAATTTATTTATATTATAATAAATTAATATATTGTTTGATGTCTGATTCTATATTTTGTCCAAATTGTGGTATGTTAAAATCCAATTGTCAATGTGGAACTAGCAAATCTAGTTCACTAAAAAATTATAATGCTGATAAATCTAGTTCAAATTCTAATGGAAATACGAATTTATTTAGTTTCCAAACAAAAAAACCTTCAAGTGTAGTTGTGGATGACGAAATTCCGGAGGTTTATTCTATTGATGAACATCGATTGGATCAGGATATTATAGATGGGCTTAAAAAACAATATTCTTATATTGATGATGAAATCATTGAGAATTTTCCATTTCCTGAGCCTAGAACTGGTCAGTTAAATATCATTCAAGATATTCTGGATGCAATTAGAAAAGGATATAAATATATTATTTTGGAAGCGGGAACAGGAACAGGAAAATCTGCAATAGCTACAACTCTTGCTAAAATATATGAATCTGCTTATATTTTGACAATGACCAAACAGCTTCAAAAACAGTATTCTAATGAGTTTGAATTTCCATTGGTTAAAGGAAGGAGCAATTTTGCTTGTTTAAATGACCAATTGGATTCTACTTGCGATATGGGTACTTGTAAATCTACTCCAAGATCAGCTAAATTTGTCTGTCCTTATGGTGTGGCTGCAAATCCAACTTTAGATGGGGAATTTGCTTTTGACTCTTATGGAGGTTCTATTTTTTACCAATCTCCGGATCATTGTCATTATTGGGAACAGAAGGCAAATGCAATCAATTCTCCAATAACTATCATGAATTATGATTATGCTTTGGCTGAATTAAATTATGTTAAACATTTCAGGAAACGTTCTTTATTAATTCTTGATGAGGCACATAATATTGAAAATAAGTTAATGGGTTCTTTAGAGGTTAACTTATATAATCATATCTTAGAAAAAGACATTAACAAAGCTATTTCCAAACAAACTCTTAAAGATGGTGAAGTGGAAGATTGGATTCTTGAAGTTGAAGCCATAGCTGATCATTATGATGAAATTGATACTAAAGAGTTGTCAGCTAGTAAAGCGGACAAAATAGAATCAATGATTGGAAGATTGAATAAGCTTTCAAATAATCTTAAAAATGAGCCTAAAAATTGGGTTATTGACACAAATGAAAATGGCGTTTCATTTAAACCGTTAAAGGTTCATCATTATGCTAAAAGTAATCTTTTGCAGTATGGTGACGTGGTTATTTTCATGAGTGCAACAATTTTGTCTCATAAATTATTTGCAAAATGGTTAGGTATAAATCCTAATGAAATTTATCAAATAAAGGTAGACAGTCCTTTCGAACGTGAAAAAAGACCAATCATTTTGGATTTGGCTGGAAAAATGTCAAAAAATAGAATTAAACAAACAGCTCCTAAAACTATTCCTATTTTGGAGAAAATTCTTAAAAAACATAGATATGATAAGGGTCTTATTCATACAAATAGTTACAAGTGTCAACAATATATCAATAAACACTTCAATAATTCACGTTTAATAGCTCATACTCCTAATAATCGTGAAGCTGTTTTGGAGTATTTTGAAAAGGATGAAAATCCTCTGGTACTAGTTTCACCATCAATGAGTGAAGGAGTTGATCTTCCATATGATAAATGTAGATTCCAAATTATCTACAAGGTTCCATTCCCATATCTTGGAGATTTACAAGTCAATATGCGTCAAAAAAGAGATAAAAGATGGTATGCCTATAAAACAGTAATGACATTAATGCAAGCTTACGGAAGAGGTATGCGTGCAGAGGATGATTCATGTTATACATACATCTTAGATAGTGACATTAATATCTTATTTAAGAGTCCTCTTTACAAATCATTGGTTCCTGATTTTTTCAAAGAGGCGGTTGTAAGATTAAAAGATTAACGGACCTGGAGGGATTTGAACCCCCGACCTTAGGATCCGAAGTCCTACGTCATTCCTGACTAGACTACAGGCCCAAAAATAATTTAAGAAAATAAGTTAGTTATTTGTCTTTTGAATCAATTGAAATTATTGGGACTTCTTCAATGTCCTCCATATCTGCAAAAATATCATCAATAGATTCATTATCCAATAGAGCTTTTTCATACTCTATTTCTTCAATTCTTTCATCTGTTATGTCTTCTTCTGCATCAGATGTTTGAATTTCAGTTTCAGAAGGAGTTTCTATTTTAACATCTGTTCTTTTTTCAGTAATGTGGGTTACTCCATCAAGCTCTGGAGTAGATTTTTCAATTTTGTTTTTAAATTCGCTAATGTCGAATTCACCTATTTTTTTTACTTCTTTATTGTCATTAGCAAGAGGTTTTGGTTCAGCAACATCTTCTTTTTTCGAATCTTCCTTAAAGTCAGGTTCTTTATCATTTTCGACATTTTTTATTGAGTCCACAACTCCACCAAATGGTGTATTGATTGCTTTTAATTTATAAACTGAAATAATAATAAGGAATATTCCTACAAGAATAAATCCTACTGCACTTGTATTAACTTCTCCAGAGGATACATTGTCTATTATTCTTTGTGTTGATGCACTGAAAAGGAATAGTGATATTAAAATGAATATGATTCCAAGTACTAGCCCACCAATTGCAAATATTGAGTGTCCTGCAATTTTTTTATTTAATAAGCTATCAAATTTCTCACTTACAAAGTCATCATCTTCATAAGAGTAGTCAGGTTCATTTTCAAATTCAAAAATTCTAGAATCTTCATTAGGAAATTCGCTGTCTTCTAATTTGGTTTTGATTATGAAGTCTTCATCAATTTCATTGTCATCAGAGGTTTCATCAATAATATTGGAATCAATATTTGGTTTAAAGATGAATTCTTTGTCCAATTTTAATTCTTCCTTAGGATATTTGTTATAATCTTTACTTAAGGTATTTATCATTTCTTCAGCATCTACGATTTCATAATCGTCATCTGATGCGTCTTCAAATTCTTTGTAGATATTTGCCTCTTCAAAAGAATCTTGAGCATATTCATCATTTTCTGAAATGTTATCTAACATATTTTTCAAATTTGAAATTCTATGCTCTTTTTCTTTGGAATCCTTCATATTCAACCTCCAATATTAATCAAATAAACTTAATCATATTCTCTCCAAGTATGGCTGCACTCTAAACATTTTAAAAAACGAGTTTCGGCTTCATCTGCACTACGTGTTTGTTGAAGCCACCATGCTGCTTTATCGTGTCCACATTTTGGACATTCTACTGTAGTTGTTGGAAGGGTATTAATGTCCTCACCTTTCATTATAATTGTTTCTTTAGCTTGGATTTCTTCTTTTTGTTTGTAATTGTCTTCCTTACCAGCTAAATCTTTCTCATAACCACATGTTCCACATGTAATTTTATCACCGTTTGGGAGTAAAATTCCTCCACATTCTGGACAAAACTCCATTTATAGTCCTCCATCAATATATTCAATAGTATTAATATGATATTCATTATTTAAATAAATTATATTTAATCCATCGTTATCCTATTGTATTCTCATTAACTTTAAAGCATCTTTAATTATCTTTTTATGATCAAAAGCCAAATCTATATTTTCTATTTCATCAAACCTGAATATTTTAATATCTGCCGCATCATCAGCTGCCTTTGCATCATTAAAATTCCCGATAGCAGTATAGGCCACGGTCACAGTATGTCTTCTACTATCTCTATTGGGATTAGAATAAACATTTATCAATTGTTGCAATTCTACATCTATGCTGGTTTCTTCTTTTGCTTCGCGAATTGCTGCATTTTCAACAGTTTCACCATAATCCACGAAACCCCCAGGCAATGCCCAATAATTTTTAAATGGTTCGTTTTTTCTTTTTATTAGAATAAACTCCTCTTTATCATTATATATAAAAATATCTGCAGTTAACGATGGAGTTTTATATTTATTCATTATATCCATTAAAAATAGATTATTGAAGAGTTACATATTGT
Source organism: Methanobrevibacter sp. (assembly GCF_030539665.1). NCBI lineage: Archaea > Methanobacteriati > Methanobacteriota > Methanobacteria > Methanobacteriales > Methanobacteriaceae > Methanobrevibacter > Methanobrevibacter sp. Next base: position 242,163 of record NZ_JAUNXR010000002.1, on the reverse strand, counting down.
CTTCAATAAGTTTTTTCAATTCATCAGTTTCTTCTAAAAGTTCTTCTGCTGCTTGTTTTAAAACTATTCTAGGTCTTTTTCCTCTTTTGGTTTTTATGGTCATTTCAGGTTCTCCAGTAAGAGGATGGTCAATATTGTAAACAGCATATTCCACATCAGGATTTTTCATCAAATTATGTCTAAGAGCATTACAAATACCATGACTTTCGCCATGTACAATAAATGTAAGTTCTAAGGTTTTATCTTCAATAATTTCAATGTTGGTGTTGCCAATTTCTGTAATTTCGCCGCTCATCATATCAATCCTATATATTTACATATTCATTTGAAACTTCTCTTTTTTCTTTTCTATTACATCTTTTACATTGAAGTTCATTTTTCTTTTCTGTAGTTGCCATATATCCTCTACAACGAGTACACATAGCTTTTAATACACCACAATCATCACTAACTGTGCTTAAATCTACATTATCTCCTGTAATTTTAACAACTTCTGCTTTTATAATATCTCCAATTCTAAAAGCATCTGAAATTTTATCTAGATATCCTTCTTTTGCTTTGGATATATGTATTGAACCCATATATGGGAGGGATAAATCTCTTTGAGTGTCTACTAATCTGTCTATTTTCACATTAGCTCTTTGAGGTTTAACATCAGTAATTTGACCATATATTTTATCTCCAACCTCTAATGTAGCTGGACTTCCTGATTTTGGTTCAACGGAGATAGTTTTCATTTTAGAGTTTATATTCACATTACCCAAAACGGTTGATTCAATATCCCCATCATTGTCATAGGTTCCTTTTCCCGGTATGAACTGCTCAATAATTCCGAGCTTATCTCCAGGCATTACAAATTCTCCGTTTTTTACTTTCATTTTATCACTTAAATAAGAAATTTAATTTAATATTATAATTTTGTTGAAGTATCTATATATATTTATTTATCATATCTTTCATGAAATAGGATTTCATCTAATTGATAGTTTTCCCATTTTCGTTTATTCAATACTATTTCAAGTTCTTGTGGGGTTATCACTGGCTTTTTATACATTTGCGAATCGTCAATAGCTATTCTTGGACAGGCAGTTACTACAAATGCATCCAAATCAAGATATGGTAAAAGAGCATCAGGATTTATATTGTCTAAAAGAAGGATGTGAGCTTCCATTCCTGCATCCTGCAATTCTTTTTTAATGTCCATAGCTAATTTCATTCTATATTGCCCTTCTTTTGATGATACTATAATTCCCCATTTTCTAGCGCTTTTGGCTTTTGTTATTCTTGCAAATCTTATTCTAAGAATTCTATCTGCAAATTCATCCATTTCCCTTATTTCATTGTTGTAAGGGTCAAGTGCCAATACCTTTTCTTTGGTGAATAAATGTATGCCTAATGGGTGAAAGCTTCCGCTTCCAATAAATAAGTAGACTTCAGCGTCAAGGCCCTTAATCGATGAGAAGTTACATCCCAATACTTGTCCTCTTCTTGTATTTTTTGATGATCCAAGAACCACTTCCTTTCCATTATCTTCTAGAAAGTCCTTAATCTCATTTAATCTATTCAAATGTTGTGTGGTGGTCACAAGGCCGATTTTCGTATATTCCTTAAGCTTATCCATGGATGCGTTCAGTATGGGCTTTATGTCAATGTTCGAGAACGCTTCAACAAAATAAACCGGCACTTCATATTTTAAAGGCAACGGAGTATGCCCGTAATGAATTATCAAATCAACAAAATCTTTCATTTTTGAATCTGTAACATCGCATGCTCCAAAACATGGGTCTGCTGAAATGATGACGGTAGCTTCTGTCTGAGCCTCTATGATATTGGCTATTTGTGTTGCCTGCATTTTAAGGCCTTCAGGAAATTGGAGGCCTACGATTTTTGCATTCTTAGAGTTAATTTTTCCAATAACTCTCTCCAAATCCATATTATATAATGACATTTTAATCCACGATTGTTGATTCAATAACCACTTTCCCATCAATCACATCAAGTTTCACAATGGAAAATATAGGAACTCCTGTTTCTTCTTCTACAATTGACTTGCCTTCTCCTTTGTCTATTATGGCCACTGTTTCTTTAATATCAACCTTTATGTCTTTCAATGCAGTCAATAATGAAATTAAGGTTCCTCCAGTACTTACAACATCATCTATTAAAAGTATTTTTTCTCCTTCCTCTAGTCCGTTAATGTAAAGGTTTGATGAGCCATAACCTGTCTCTTGATATACTTGCTTTTCTCCTGGAAGGCCATATTGTCTTTTCCTGATTACAATAAAAGGTATTCCAGTAGCTAAGGAAAGTGCAGTTGCTAAATGGATTCCCATAGCTTCTACTGCAACAATCTTATCAATATCCAAATCTAATTTTTCTATTATAACATCAGTTAATTCATTTAATATTTCAGGTTCCATTGCAGGAACTCCATCACTTATGGGGTTAACAAAATAATTATATTCACCTTTCTTTACAATAGGTGAGTTTTTCAATGATTCTATTGTTTTTTCTAACATTCTTCGCACCAAAATTATTAAAGTTATTAATTAAATATATTATTTAATATATAAATTATATAATTTTTCTAATTACAATTTTAATGTGATAAAATGCTTGGAAGTTTAGGTGAAAATCTTACTAATACAATGAAAAAATTGGTGGGAATGTCTGTCATCGATAAAAAAACTATTAAAGAGGTTGTAAAAGAAATTCAACGTGCTTTAATTCAATCAGACGTTAACATTGCATTAGTATTGGATTTATCAAAAAAAATAGAAAAAAGAGCTCTTGAAGAAGAACCTCCAAAGGGAATCACTCCAAGAGAACATGTAATAACAATTATTTATGAAGAGATGGTTAACCTTCTTGGAAAGGATGCAGTTGGCCTTGACATTAATCAAAAGCCTTATAAGATTTTACTTTTAGGTCTTCAGGGTAGTGGTAAAACTACCACAATAGGTAAGATGTGCAGATATCTTCAAAAGAAAGGTTTCAACCCTGCTGTTGTTTGTACAGACACATGGAGGCCTGCAGCATATGAACAGTTAAGGCAATTGACTGAGGAAATGCAAATCCCCTTATATGGTGATCCTGAAAATAAGGATGCATTGGATTTGGCTGAAAAGGGTTTAAAAGAGTTTAAAAACAAAAAGGTCATCATTTTCGATACTGCAGGAAGACATAAGGAAGAATCAGATTTAATTGCAGAAATGGATGAATTGGATAATATTATTCAACCTACTGAAGCTATGCTTGTCATTGACGGAACCATTGGTCAGCAAGCAGGTGAACAGGCAAAGGCATTCTCCCAAGCTACAGATATTGGTTCAATCATCATAACAAAACTTGACGGTTCAGCAAAAGGAGGGGGCGCATTGTCAGCTGTTGCTGAAACCGGCGCACCAATCAAATTCATCGGTACCGGTGAAAGAATTGATGATTTCGAACTGTTTGATCCTGAAAGGTTCATCTCCAGATTGCTTGGAATGGGTGATATTCAAACATTAATCGAGAAAGCTGAAGAAAATATTGATGAGGATATTGCATCAAAGACCATGGAAAACATGATGAGCGGTAAATTTACCTTAACCGATGTCAGAAATCAGTTTGAGATGATGAATAATATGGGTCCGATGCAACAAGTTCTGAATATGATTCCTGGCCTTGGTGGTAAGATACCAAAAGAAGCTTCTAAAATGACCGAAGACAAAATTGAGACATATAAGATAATGATGTCTTCAATGACTCAAAAGGAAATGGACAATCCTAAACTGATTAAACAATCCCGTATTAAAAGAATAGCTAGAGGTGCAGGAGTTGAGGAGTCTGAAGTAAAAGAGCTTCTCAAATACTACAACAATACCAAAAAGGCAATGAAAGGTATGGGAAGACGTGGCAGACTTGGAAGTGGTGCTATGAATCGTATGATGGGTCAATTTATGAGATAGTTTTGATATTATGGATCAGTTAGTAATTACAAAAGCTAAAGAGATTTTAGATAAAACTAATGGAAATATTTGCAAACATTGCTTTGGCAGAAAACTTTCCACACTTGTTAAAGAGAATGACAGTGTTAAGATTGCAAATGATGTTCTGGATATTTTAGAACTGAATCTGTCTGAAGATGATTGTGTTGTTTGCGAAAATATCTTTGACAAGGTTGACGATTATCTCTACGGCAGAGTTTATAATAAAATTGACCATTTAGGTGTTGAATTTGATACATTTATGGTTGGAACTACAATTAGCAAAGACATAAAACAAAGGGATGATGAGCTTTCTCAGGAATTGGACCTGAATTCAGAATCTATTAAAAAAGAATTGAATAGAATAATAGGTGATGAATTGGCCAGATCTTTAAATAAGGAAGTAAATTCCTTTAAACAGGATATTGTTGTAAATGTGGATTTAAGAAACAAGCCTAAAGCCAGATTGCAACTAAATCCTATTTACATTGAAGGCAAGTATAATAAGCTAATTCGTGGGATTCCACAAACAAAATGGCCCTGCAGCAAATGTAAGGGGAAAGGCTGTGAAGCCTGCAACGGCACTGGAAAACAGTATCCTGAATCTGTTGAGGAACTGCTTTCCGAAAAAATATTGGAAGCTACTAATGGTTATGAAGCTAAATTTCATGGTGCTGGAAGAGAAGATATTGATGTTTTAATGTTGGGCTCAGGAAGGCCATTTGTTTTAGAAATCAAAGAACCAAGAATTAGAAAAATTGATTTAGAAAAATTAGAAAAAGAAATAAATGAAGCAAATATGGGAAAGACCCAATATCACAACCTTAAATTTACAGAAAAAAATAGGAAAGGGGAAATCAAACAGTCTTCCCCAGACACATTTAAAGTTTACAAGGCTTTGGTTAAATGTGATCGTGAATATGATTCCGAAAAATTAAAAGATTTGGAATTTTTGGATGAAATCAAACAACAAACTCCATTGAGAGTATTGAGAAGACGTGCCGATAAAGTTCGTGTAAAGCATGTGAAGGATGTTAAAATAAATACAATTGACGATACTACTTTTGAAATGATTGTTAAAACAGAAGGAGGGTTATATATTAAAGAATTGATTTCTGGGGATGAAGATAGAACACGTCCTAATGTAGGTGAAATTCTTGGTGTAGGCGCTATTTGTGAACAATTAGATGTATTGGAAGTAAGTGAGAAATAGAGGTTTTTAAAATGAGTAAAGAATTTACACACCTAACCGATAGTGGTGTCCACATGGTGGAAGTAGGTGACAAGATTGATCAGAAAAGAAAAGCTATAGCTAGTGGGAAAATTGTTTTGGCTCCAGAAACTATAGCAATGATTCAAAACGAAGAAATTAAAAAGGGTAATGTATTAACCACTGCTCAAATTGCAGGTATTCAAGCAGTTAAAAACACCTCTTCCATTATTCCTTTATGCCACCCATTAAATCTAACAGGCATTGAAATAGATTTTGAAGTTGAAGAAACCCAAATTACGGCCATCTGTTCTGTAAATATGAGGGGAAAAACTGGCGTGGAAATGGAAGCGATAACAGGTGTTAGTGTAGCTTTACTTACAATATGGGACATGGTCAAAGCTGTAGAAAAGGATGAGGATGGACAGTACCCTGATACAAGGATAACTAATATTCAAGTTCTTAAAAAAGAAAAGATCTAGTCAAATATAAAAAGCCAACTTTATATATTATTAAATTAATAAATATTTATAATTGTTTTTTAAATAATTGATTTAAGGAGATTAATATGGCAAAAAAAGATAAAGGAATGAGTATGCCACAAACTGGTGCTGGGTTAGTAAGATACTTTGATGAAGAAAGTGTTGGTCCAAAGCTTTCTCCAAACCATGTGGTGGTAATAACTGTAATTTTAGCTATTTTCTGTTTTGTATTAAGATATTCAGCTTAGAATTTAAATATTCTAACTCTACTTTTTTTTAAAAATTAACTAACTTTAGGCAATATAATGTTAACCAAAAGAATTATTCCTTGTTTAGATTGTGATTTACAAGTCCCTGAAGGAAGGGTTGTAAAGGGTGTTGAATTTAAAGAGATTAAATATGCAGGTAATCCTGTTGACTTAGCTACTCGTTACTATGAAGAGGGGGCTGACGAAATTGTAATTTTGGATATTACAGCTTCTTATGAACGTAGGGAAACCATGGCTGATGTCATTAAAAGATTAACTGAAAATGTTTTTATTCCAATATGTGTTGGTGGTGGAATAAGGAAGGTTGATGATTATATTAATATGCTTAAAGCAGGTGCTGATAAATGTTCTACAAATACTGCAGCTATCAAAAATCCTGAACTTTTGACAGAGGCATCTAAGGTTGTAGGTTCTCAAGCTGTTGTAATAGGGATTGACGCTAAAAGGAAATATGTAGATTCCCCAAATGATGCTCCCGACAAAAATGTTATTGAAACTGATAAGGGTTTCTGCTGGTTTGATTGCAGTATTTACGGGGGTCGTGAATTTACTGGAATGGATGCAATCGATTGGGCAGTTAAATGTCAGGATTTGGGTGCTGGTGAAATATTGCTTACTAGTATGGATGGAGATGGAACTAAAGCAGGATATGATTTGGATCTTACAAAAGCCATTAATGATGCTGTTGATATTCCAGTAATTGCTAGTGGTGGTGTCGGAGAACCTAAACATATATTGGAAGCATTTGAAGTTTCAGATGCTAGTGCAGCATTGGCCGCCAGTATTTTTCATTTCAACGAATATCCTATTTTGGAAGTTAAAGAATATTTGCGCGATAACGGAGTTAAAGTGAGATTGTAGATGTTAATTGAAAAGAATATTGATCTTGATTTAACCCAATTGTCAGGTCAAACTTCCCAACCTCCTTGGATATTTGAGAATAATGCGTTTAAAGATATTGTTTTTGTTGAGAATAAGCCGGTCTTATTTAAAGTTTCTCAGAAGGACAATTTTTTAGATTTTAATTATGAATATCCTTTAAATTCTGATTTTAATATTTCAGACAAGGTTTTATTGGATAAGTTGAACTCCATATTTGATTTAAATTTTAATCTAGGCAAATTTTACAGCTATTTGGACAACCATGAGAAGCTTAATGATATGGGTGGTTTTTGCAATGGATTGAGATTATTCATTGCTAAAAATAAATTCGAGGCTATTCTATCTTCAATTTCATCTTCTAATAATTCTATTGCCAGATGGACAAAATCAATTCAAATGCTTAAGGAAAAATGGGGTTTGAAGATTTCTTATCCTTCAGGAGAATTTTACTCCTTTCCTGATGTAAACACTATTAATTCTTGCTTTGAGGACGATGAAGAAGAATTCGCTTATTCTGATAATATTTTAGATATTGGTAATTGTAACAAAAATCTAAAAAGTTGCGGCTTCGGCTATCGTTCTACCTATTTAAAAAAAGCTAGCGAATTTTTTACACTTGAAATGGACCTTTCGGACATTTCAAAAATGAATTACGATGAAGCATTTGAAACTGTTCAAATGATTCCTGGCGTTGGACCTAAAGTTGCTGATTGTCTTTTGCTTTACGGCTATAATTTCAGAGAAGCTTTTCCAACCGATGTTTGGATTAAAAGGATTGTTTCCCATTTGTTTTTTGATGGAAAGGACATTAGCGTTCCTAAAGTTAGGGAATTCGGAATGGAAGAATTTGGTGATTATGCAGGTTATGTCCAACTCTATTTGTTCCATTATGCTCGCAAATCTGGTCTTATGGTCAAGTTAAAAAATAAATAATCTTTTTATAATAAAAACCTTTTTATACTATTTTATAAATATTATCTCTGAGATGATTATATGCTTTATTTAGGGGATGATTATTTATGGCTTCTCGACTAGAGAATTATGTTTTATTTGTAACTACATTAACAGCATTTTTTGCAATTTTTTTATCTTCAGCAGTTATGATGGCAGTGCCAACATTAGCTGGTGAATTTGGAATGAGTAATATTGTTCAAAATTGGATTAGTACTATTTACTTACTTTCCCTAGCGGTTGTAACAATCCCTGTTGGACAAATTTCTAGTAAATATGGACTTAAAAAGACTATGATAATTGGTTTGATTATTTTTATCATAACTACTACAGTTATCATGTTTTCAACTTCACAGGATATGTTCCTAATTTTAAGAATTATTCAAGGTGCAGGTTCCGGTATTATCACTGTATCAGCTACTGCAATGCTTGTATCTGCATTTAGCCCAGAAGAGAGAGGTAAAGCTTTAGGTATCAATGCTATTGGTATTTGTTTGGCAGCTATTGTTTCTCCAATATTTGCAGGATATTTAAATAATTCATTCGGATGGAGATCTATCTTCCTGTTCACAATTCCATTTTTAGTACTCTGTTTAGTTTTATTGTTCACTGAAATTAAAAAAGAATGGAAAACTCTTGAAGGGGTTCCTATTGACATTAAAGGAATTATTTTATATTCATTCGGAATATTCCTATTCGTATTTGGATTTACAACTTTAAACAGACCTGATGGTATTATCTATGCAATTGCAGGTTTGATTATATTGGTGGTCTTCGGATTTATGGAACTTAAAACAGAACATCCTGTGTTCAACGTGGGATTATTTAAAAATCCTAAGTTTTTAACTTCAAATGTGGCTGCATTGGCTGCCTATTTTGCAATGTCTGTAATATTCACAATTATGAATTACCATCTTCAGTATATTAGGGGATTTAATTCACAGGAAGCAGGAATGCTTTTGATTATAGCTCCAGTTCTTCAGGTCATCATGTCTCCGATTTCAGGATCCTTGTCCGATAAGATCAATCCGCAAATATTGGCCGCTATTGGTGGAGTTATTGGTGCTGTAGGAATTATAATGATTATATTCCTTTCAAAAGAGGTATCTCTTGTACTGGTTATAATTTCATTCATATTGTTAGGTTTAGGATTTGGTCTGTTCTCGCCTGCAAATACAAACGAGATTATGGGTTCAGTTCCTAAAAAAGAAACTTCAATGGCTTCTGCATCTTACTCAGTAATGAGGGTTGTTGGTCAGACAATGAGTATGGGTATATTTACCTTTGTCTTTGCAATAGTTATGGGTAATGTGCCGATTATTCCTGAAAATTATCATTTATTGATTCAAAGTTCACAAATAACTGCAGTAATCTGTACTGTTGTCTGTATAATTTCTGTTGTTGTTTCAATTATAGGGGTCAGGTCAAAAGGATATTATAATAGTGGATAATTTTTATCCATTATTTTTTTTTTTCAATGGAATTTAGTTTCATAGGAAACTATTTATATTTATAGGAAGATATTAATTTTCATGCAATTAGAATACACTACAATTCTTGTTAAGGATATGGATGAGAGTTTAAATTTTTATAAGAAAACATTAGGATTTGAAATTGAAAATCAATTAAATTTGCCAGACAAGACTATTATTTTCCTCAAAGACAAGTCTGGTGCAGGTATTGAACTTATTAAAGAGAAAAATCCAGAAACAGGTCTTTTTGGCATTGTTTTCAAGGTTAATGATGTTAAAAGGGAAGTGCAAATTATGAAGGAAGATAATCCTGATTTGGAGATAGTCATTGAGCAAACACCAAACAATACTTTGGCCTTCACTAAAGATCCAAATGGGGTTAATATTATTTTAAGTCAGTGATTTCATGTTTGAAGGACCATTCGGAAGTCAATTGTTCATTTTTAATAAAAATCTTCACAAATATCTGAATGACAATGTCTTAAAATACGATTTGAACTACATTCAGATGTTATTTTTGATTAGAATTGATAAGTTTTCCAACGTATCTCAAAAAGATTTGGCTGATATTTTTTTCCTAACAAAAGGATATGTGGCCAAATCAATTAAGGATTTGGAAAACAAAGGGTTCATAATTCGATCCAAGGGTCTTGAAGATAAAAGGCAATATAAAATGCAATTGACTGAAAAAGCTTTAAATTTAATCCCAGAATTTAAAAAAATCAATTCTGCTTGGGAAGAGAAAATGGGATTAAATGAAATCAACGATGAATTTTTTGATACTTTTAAAAAATTAACAAGAAAAAGCATAGAATTAAATGAGGATGATTAAATGGATAATTTTGAAAAATATGTTTTGGTCATAGCAGCCGTAACTTCATTCTTTACAGTATTTCTCTCATCAGCAGTAATGATTTCAGTCCCATCATTGGCTGTTGAATTTGGCATGAGCAATATTGTTCAGAATTGGGTTACCATGTTGTTCTTCCTGTCAGTTGCAGCAGTAACAGTCCCTGCAGGGCAGATTTCAGGAAAGTTTGGTCTTAAGAAGACAATGGTATTTGGAATGGTTTTGTATATAATAAGTTCGATTGTATGTGTATTTTCCATTTCTAAAGACATGTTTTTGATTTGCAGAATATTTCAGGGTGCAGGTGCAGGTTTTCTAAACGTTGCTGCAATGGCCATGGTTGTATCCGCATTCAAACCACAAGATAGAGGTCAGGCTATTGGTCTTACTGTTGTAGGGGTATATTTAGCTACTTCGCTTTCACCGGTTATTGGAGGTTTTTTAAACTTCTCATTTGGTTGGAGATCAATATTTTACATAACACTTCCATTTTTATTCCTATGTCTGGGATTGCTCATAACAAAAATCAACAAGGAATGGGTTACATTTAAAGACAAACCTCTTGACACAAAAGGTTCTGTTTTATATGCTGTTGGAATAGTTCTCTTTATATTTGGTTTTACAATGCTAAATGAAACAACAGGAGTTATCTTGACAGTAGTAGGTCTGATCTTGATAGCTATTTTTGTAGTAACTGAAATTAAAGTAAAAGCTCCAGTATTTGACGTAAGACTGTTTAAAAATTCCAAATTTTCATCAGCTAACTTTGCGGCCCTTTGTGCTTATTTGGCAACTTTTGCAATTGTAACTATTATCAATTATTATCTGCAATATATCAGAGGTCTAGATTCAAGTCAGGCGGGAATGATATTATTAATAACTCCGGTTTTCCAGGTTGTAATGGCTCCTATTGCCGGTAGAATCTCCGATAAGATTAATCCCCAAATATTGTCTGCAGTAGGTATTGGTTTCGGGGCTCTTGGAATATTTTTAATTTCAATTGTGGATACTACAACACCTCTAATCTACTTGATGGTTGCAATGGCATTCCAGGGATTCGGTTTCGGTTTATTCTCCTCTCCAAACACAAATGCGATTATGGGATCTGTCCATCCAAAGGATACTCCAATCGCATCAGCTTCAGTGGCTACAATGAGAGTTATAGGCCAAACATTGAGTATGGGAATGTTTACACTAATATTTGCATATATTATGGGCAATGTGCCTATTATTCCAGCTAATTATCATTTGCTAATGCTTAGCTGTCAGTTGGCTGCAGGAATTTGTACAGTTCTGTGTGTAGTGTCAATATTCTCTTCATTAGTGGGAATCAGGTCCAAGGCGTATTATGATAAAAGTTAGATTAATTCTAACTTTTTTTTTAATTGTAGCTATAGTAATAATTGAGATTAATATCTGAAGCCCAAGGAACAAGCAATATTATCAAAAGCATAACCAAAGAAAGGACAACTACATATTTTCCATTCTTCTGTTGCTTGCCGTGCAGATAAAAACCAATAAAGATTCCAACAATAGGGAATAAAAAGGAGAAAATGTAACCCAAAACTGCAATTAACTTGTAATTTCTTATTTTATATCCACATTCCAGGCATTCAGTCTGTCCTTCTTCAAAAACAGTTCCGCATTCAGGACATTCAAATTGATTTTCCATTCAAATCTAAAAAAGTTAAAAAAATAGTTGTTAATTAAACAACTATTCGTCAATTACTTCAAGTTTTAACATTTTGTCTCCTTGTTCGATTTCATTGACAACATCCATACCTTTGATAACTTGACCAAATACGGTGTGAACACCATCTAAATGAGGTTGTGGAGAATGTGTAATGAAGAATTGGCTTCCACCAGTGTCTTTTCCAGCGTGTGCCATTGAAAGTGCACCGGTTCCATGTTTATTGGGATTTCCTTCGGTTTCACATTTTATTGTATATCCTGGTCCGCCAGTACCGTTTCCTACAGGACAGCCTCCTTGAATTACAAAGTTAGGGATTACTCTGTGGAAAGTTAATCCATCGTAAAATCCTTCTTTGATTAATTTTTCAAAGTTTGCTACAGTTCCTGGTGCATCTTCAGGGAATAATTCTAATTCGATTGTACCTTTTTCAGTTTCTATTATTGCTTTTTTCATAATACCACTTCTTAAATTTTAAATATCATTAATAATATATTTACTTATATATAAAATATTTTATGGTGATTATTATGAACACTAAAGAATTAATGGAAGCTGAAGATGAATACTTTGTGAATACTTTCACTAGACAGCCAATTGTATTGGATCATGGTGAAGGTCTCAAGGTATGGGATACCGAAGGAAAGGAATATTTGGATTTCTTCGCAGGAATAGCTGTTAACTGTTTAGGTCATAAAAATCCGAGAGTTGTAGATGCTATTAGTAAACAAGCAGAAAAATTAATTCACATTTCCAATATTTATTATAATGAACCTGCAATTGAGTTTGCAAAAAGATTGGTTGATTTAACCTGCTTTGATAAAATTTTCTATACTAACAGTGGTGCTGAATCCAATGAGGGAGCTATTAAGTTAGCTTTAAAATACACTGGGAAAAGCGAAATTATTACAACAACACATTCATTCCATGGTAGGACTCTTTTAACAGTCACTGCAACTGGTCAGGAAAAATATAAAGCTCCATACGTTAAGAATTTACCACAAGGATTTATTGAAGTGCCTTACAATGATATTGGCGCTATAAAGGAAGCAATCTCTGATGAAACTGCAGCTATTATTGTAGAGCCTATTCAAGGTGAAGGTGGAGTAAATATTCCTAATGATGACTACTTGCCTGAAATCGAAAAGTTATGTAAGGAAAACGGCATTGTTTTCATTGTGGATGAGGTTCAAACCGGTTTTGGAAGATGCGGACCTTTATTTGCACATGAAATTTATGGGGTAAAACCAGATATCATGTCCGTTGCAAAAGGTATTGGTGGAGGAGTTCCAATGGGAGCTTTCCTCGCAACAGAAGAAGTGGCTAGAGGCTTTGAACCAGGAGATCATGGTACTACATTTGGTGGTGGTCCTCTTGTTTGTGCATCCGCTAATGCGGTTTTGGATGTTCTTTATGAAGATGATCTTCTTACAAATTGTGTAGAGATGGGTGCATATCTATCTGAAAAACTAGTAGGGTTAATGGACAATCATGATATAATTAAAGAAGTAAGAGGCTTTGGTTTACTTATTGGTGTTGAGCTTAACAAAGAAGGTGGCGAATTCGTTGACATCATGAGAGAAAAAGGTTTCCTTGTCAATTGTACTGCCGGAAATGTTTTAAGATTCGCTCCTCCGTTAACAGTCACCAAAGAAGAGATTGACAAGTTAATTGTAGCTTTAGATGAAGTTTTATAACTTCATTTTTTTATATTTTAAATTCTTTTTTTTCTAATAATTTTTTCAATGCAGGTGTTATTTCCAATTTTTTCATTTTTTCAATATCTGCCCACATATAATCTATGTGCTCATCACTAATCTTTACATCGCCTTCCACATCTTTTAGATACATTATGATCTGTACTGTTCTTTTATGAGGATATTTCTCACTTATTCCTTCACAAAAATCTCCTAGTTTGCTGTTGAGGCCGGTTTCTTCTTTTATTTCACGTATTAATGCTTCATCAAAAAATTCCCCTTTATCGACTTTTCCGCCGGGAAGTTCCCACATTTCAGAGCCATAATGACAATTGGGGCAACGTTTTAAAAGTAATATTTCTCCATTTTCGTTTTTTATTATTCCTCTCATTGTCAGCCCATAACCTTTCTCCATTTTATCACTCCTTTGTTAATTTATAAAAATTTTTTATTATATTAAATTTTATAATTTCAATTTAGGAATGCCTAAAATTTATATATGATGTTTTACAAATATAAAAAAAATAACTTTTTTTGAGGTTTTATTATACCTTTTTTTTCGTAGGTGATAAAATGGATTTAAATATTAAAATTAATGATAAAGGTCATTTGGATATTGGTGGAGCAGATGCTTGCGATATCGCTGATGAATTTGGTACTCCAGTTTATGTGATTGATGAAAATAGGATAAGAGATAATTATAAAAGATTTTACGAAGCATTTTCAAAATATTATCCAGATTTTAAAGTATTCTATGCATGTAAAGCTAATACTAACCTTTCAGTTTTAAAAATCCTCGAACAAGAAGGTTGTTGTATTGATGCAGTATCTCCTGGAGAAGTATATATCTCAAGAAAAATGGGTTTTTCAGGAGACAGAATATTATTTACAGGAAATAACATTACCAACGATGAATTAAAATTTGTTTTAGATCAAGGAGCAGTTTTAAACATAGACTCAGTATCTGCATTAAAAAGATTAGCTGAAATCATTGAACCAAACGGACTTAAAATTTCATTTAGAGTAAACCCAATGGTTGGAGCAGGACACCACGATCACTGTATCACTGGTGGTGTAATGAGTAAATTCGGTATTATGGATAATGAGGCTGTAGAAGTTTACAAACTTGCAAAAGAATTAGGTTTCAACCCAGTTGGAATGCATTCTCACATCGGTTCAGGAATTCTTGATCCAGAACCATTTAAATTAGCTATCGAATCAACAATGGACATTGCAGGCAAAGTACATCAAGAAGCAGGCATTGACTTTGAATTTGTTGACTTTGGTGGTGGAGTAGGAATTCCATACACTCCTGATGAAAATATTGTAGACATCGATACCTTTGCAAAGGAAAACATTGCATTGTTCAAAGAAAAACTTGAAGAATATGATATGGGCAACCCAACAATGTACCTAGAACCTGGAAGATATCTTGTAGGGGATGCAAGTGTATTGCTTGTACGTGTAAACAGTGTTAAACAAAGCTACAGAAAATTCATTGGTGTAGATGCTGGATTTAACACATTGCTCAGACCTGCAATGTATGATTCATACCATCACATCGTAGTGGCTAACAAGATGAACGAGCCAAACACCCAAGAAGTGGACATTGCAGGAAACGTATGTGAGTCCGGAGACTTGTTTGCAAGAGACAGATTCATGCCTGAAATAGAAGAAGGAGATCTTTTAGCTATTTTAAATGCTGGTGCATATGGATTTACAATGTCTTCAAATTACAATTCCAGACCATTAACTCCAGAAGTCCTTGTTGAAAACGGCAAATGTCATTTAGTACGTGAAAAAGAAACCTTTGAAGACTTAATGGCAAAACAAACCATTCCAGAACACTTACAATAGGTTGGTAATATGAATCTCAAAGGATTAAAATTTTCAAAAATGCATGGAATCGGTAATGACTTCCCAATAATTGACGAATCAAAAGGGGAAGTTATTCCTGAAGCAGAAAAGGCTGAAGCATGCAGATTCTTGTGTCATAGGAACTTTGGTGTAGGAGGGGACGGTGTTCTCTTTGTAGTTCCATCTGAAGTGGCCGATATTGGATATAGAATGTTCAATCCAGATGGCAGTGAAGCTGAAATGTGTGGAAACGGTATCAGATGTTTCGCTGATTTTGTCTACAGAAAAGGAATATTAAAACAGGAAAAAATGACTGTAGAAACAAAATCAGGAATTAAAACAATTGAAATCACTGTAGAAGATGGAGAACCGGTATTATTTAAGGTGGACATGGGAACTGCTACATTCAAAACAAAAGAAATTCCAATGATTGCAGATGAAGAAGAATTCTTGGATGGGGACTTGGAAGTTTTAGATGAAACCTATGCAATAACTGCAATCAGCGTTGGAAACCCACATGCAATAATATTTGTTGAAGATGTTGCCTCTGTTGATATTGATAAATTCGGTCCAGCTATTGAATGTCATGAAGTTTTCCCAGAAAAAATAAACGTTCATTTTGTTCAAGTGATTTCTGAAAACGAGGGAATTATGAGAACTTGGGAAAGAGGAGCTGGAGTAACTCTTGCTTGTGGAACTGGAGCAACCTCTACTGCAATTTCCGGATTTAAATTAGGTCTTTTTGATAAGGACATTTTATTACATCTTCCTGGAGGAGATTTAGAATTCAATGTCTATGAAAAAGATGGTGAATTGGGAGCTTTAATGAAAGGTCCTGCAGAACTCGTATTCGATGGAGAAATTCAATAATCTCCATTCTTCTTATTTTTTTTATAAATAGCTGTTAATTAATGTAATGTCTTCGAAAAAGTAGTGTTCACTAGCTGCTATTTCGCTTACAAATCCTAATTCGTCTAGTCTTTTTAAAGTTTCTTCATTGTTTGAAAGTGAAGACTGTATAATCTGGACAGTTCCCTTTTCATTTAAATGATTTTTCACTTCATTTAAAAAATTATCAATTACTTTTCTACCATTTAATCCACCATCAAATGCATAATTTAGATTATCATCTATAACATCACCATTTTCGGTTGGTAGATATGGAGTATTAAATAAAATTACATCAAATTTTCTATTTTTTACAGGTTCAAACAGGTTTCCAAACAAGATTTCAATGTTTTCTATATTGTTCTTCTTGAAGTTTTTTTCAGCTAGGGTAACCGCATCCAAATTAATGTCCGTTACGGTTATCTTGTCTGTAATTTTCGATGCATACATGGCCACAATTCCAGTCCCTGTCCCGATTTCTAAAACGGAATCGCCAGGCTTTATGGCCAAATTCTCAGCAAGTAAAAAAGAATCCTCAGCAGGTATGTAAACGGTTTCCATTGTGTCAATCTTAAAATCCATAAAAATCCCTAAAAAGTCAAATGTTCGGATAAATATAAAATCTCTTCCGGCGTAATTGTAATGACGCGCTGATCTAATAGATCATTAATCTTATGGGATGTAATTGAATTCAATTTCTTTTTCATTTCTTTCTTATCCAGATTACACACCTCATGTCTTGAATCTATTAAAGCGTTTCTGGCTTTCTTGTTTTTATGCTGGAATAGAGCTTTTGTAAAATTAGAATAAGTTTTAAAAGCAGGGTCGCTAATCTCATCATTCTCTATGGCATTCAATTTACCTATAAGCTCAGGTAGTTTAGGTGTTAGTTTTACAACACTTGAATCAACCTTTGGTTTTGGAATAAATGATTCTGCTGATACTTGGGTTAATATTTCAACATCGCATTTGAAATAAAGCATTGCAGAGAGTCGGGAATAATCTTTAGTGCCAACTTTACCATCCATACGATTAGCAAACTCTTTCTGATACATTAGGATAGCACTATCAAAATCATATTCAAGAAATTTAAAGGTTATTGGAGAAGAGATTTGATAAGGTAAATTTGAGACAATTTTATTGAACTTTGGAAAGTCAACATTCAATGCATCATTATTAATCAATTCAACGTTATCTATTTTCTCTTTTTCCAATCTTTCTTCTAATATTTTAAAAATAATCGGGTCTTGCTCAATGGCTATTACTTTTTTAGCTTTTGCTGATAATTCTGTGGTTAAGGTCCCAATTCCGGGCCCTATTTCAAGAACAACATCATCTTTAGTTAAATTTCCAAATTTAATTATCTGGTCTCTTTTATTTTTATCAATAAGATAATTCTGACCAAGATTTTTGTTTAACTTTATGTTATTCTTATTAAGAATACTTTTAGTTTGTTTAGCTAAAGAATCGATGTTGCTTACACTCAATTTATCACTATTTTTTTACATTTTTATTAAAATTTTTTCTAGGAATATTTGTAAATAAATGATATTTGTTCTTACCTTTTTTAGTGACGGTTGTGTCCAGTTCCTGTTTTATCCTATTTACAATCATTCCAACAGGATCGGATAATGGTGGAACTCTTTCGCTAATATCCTCAAAACTTTCGAAAGGTTTTTCTTTTCTAGCTTCAATGATTTTCCACATGTGTTTTTTTCCAATTCCTGGAATAAGTTCTAATTTATGAAGTCTTGTACTTATTGGCTCTGCAGTATTGAAAAATTCAACAAATTTAGCTTCTTGGGCTAATACAAGGTCACGAATTGCATAATCAAGTTCAATTCTACTTGTTGCTGTTAAATTTTCAAAGTCTAATTTAGAAAATACTCTAGCTTTTGCTTTAGAGCGGTCTTTACCAATATAAACTGTATCTCCGATATCAAATTCGTTATCATCAATTGGAGTTAATTCTAATAAAGTGAAATAATCAGCACCAATAGCTTGAGCAATCGCTTTACCTTTAAATTTTGACATATCATTTTTCACATATCCTAAACTAAGATAATCCAAAATCAATGCATTTTCCTCTCTTCTTTCAGGAGGTGCCCTATGTTTTCTATTTTTATCGTTCATTATATCACTTCTTTACAGTCTAAAATTATTTAAAGTAAAACTTCAAATGTTTAGCTAATATTTAAATATTATAAAGTGATGCTTAATAAACATATCTAAAAAAGGCTAGTTTTAAGTTAAAAATAAAAAAAAGTAGAGTGTTAATTTAACTACTCTTCGATATCATATTTTTCTAATATTTCAAGAATTTTTTCCATTTCTTCTTTGGAAGGTTGTTTGACTTCCTTTGCAAATATTAGTCTTAAATCTGATAAATCGATTGGTATTAAATCAACAATGCGAACTGCAACTTTATTTTTTATATCCATAGCTTCAAGTTCTTCAATAATTTTTTCACTGTCTTCAAGAGAGAAGTGAGGAAGTCTTGAAAGATGGTTTAATGTAATGTTCTGTTCGTAATTAAGTTCATTTCCTTCAGCATATTCGTCAAGAACTTCTTTTACTTTAACAGATGAAATCGGTTCTGTTGCAATTATTTTTTTTCCTATCATAGGAATCAGTCTTTTTGAAGTTTTAAGTGATCAGGTCTAATAATTAATTCTTTGTATTTGTTTCCATCGTTTAATGCTACCATGTATGCTCTTCCTTGGGTTCCAATAACTTTACCGGTTTTTCCATGGAATCTAGGATGTGGTTGACCTTTTTGGATACTTGGGTTAATAATAATGTGAACTAAATCTCCTTCTTCGAATCTTTGCATTCTGTTGGTGATTGGGTTAGTTCTACCTGGTCTGTTTACTTTAGTCATTTTATTTCTGGATCTGCTTCTAAATCCTCTTGATCTTTGCATTTGTATAACCTCTTTTTTATCAATAGCGTCTGGGTAAAAACTATGTTATCAGCTACCTAGTATAAATGCCCATAATACTAGTAACATAGTATGTAAAAATTATAAAATTAAAATTATCAAAACTTGATAATATTAATCTATTACTTTAAAGATATTAATATACTTTTAGGTTTCATGTAGCTTATTGCTTTTAATAAATAATAAAGAAAAAAAAGAAAAGTAGTACTATGCATTTTCTGTCATAATTGGAACTACTTGTTTTTTACGGGATACTACACCTTCAAGCAATGCAGTATTGTCCTCTAATTTTACTCCATATGCTTTTTCTACCAAATCTGCAGCATTTCCAAGAACCAATACTTGGGAATTGCTATTTACAATATCGGTAATTAAAAGCATGAACAAATCAAGACCTTCTCTTTCGATAATTTCTTCGATGCCCTTTTCCAATTCGTCTTTCATTTCCAAAACGTCTTCAATGCTTGCGGTATTCACTTGATTTACGATTGACTTAACATCTTTGAAGTCAATTTGCTTTGCATCAAGAGCTAAAATTTCTTCAATTGAGAAATCTGAAAGGTCAGTTCCTGCCTTCAACATGTCTAATCCATATGTTTCATAATCGAGTTCTGCTATTTCTGCCAGTTCTTTCAAAGCTTTTTTATCATCTTCAGTTGTTGTAGGTGATTTTAAAAGCAATGTGTCGGAAATAATTGCAGATAACATTAAAGAAGCAATTTCTTTTGTTATTTCAACATCATTTTCTTTATATAATTTGTAAAGGATGGTTTGAGTACTGCCCACTGGTTCTAATCTTGCAAATAATGGGTGTGCAGTGTTGAAAGCAATTTTATGATGGTCTACAACTTTTGTTATCTTTGCATTTTCTATGTTTTCTGCAGATTCGGATGGGCTATTGTGATCCACTAATATAACTTCCGCATCATCTTCAACACTTTCAATAAGTTCAGGAGCTTCAATATCAAGATAATTTAAAATATATTCGGTTTCTTTGTTTATATTTCCTAATCTGTATGCTTTTGCATCTTCATTTCCAAGTTCACGTTCTAAATTAGCCATTACTATACTGGATGTTATTGTATCAGTATCAGGACTTTTATGTCCAAAAATATAAGTTACCATTGTATGTCCTCAAAAATTTTTTCTAATTATAGTATATTTTATATTTTTATAAAATTTTTGCATAAATTTTGTTTTGAAAAAAAGAAAATATCATAAAACAAACAATAACAAGTTTTATGACGTTATTTAAATAAAAAGGTAAGGTTTAGCAAGTGATTGCTTCCCCTTTACCTTTTTTAGCCCATTCAGCAACACGTACTGTGAGTGGTTGAGCTACAAATGTCCATACGAACATTATTAAGAAGTGAACAATTATCATAATTGCTATGTTGTACCAATCCACCTCAAACGCAAATGCCATTGTAATGAAGATTGTGTTGTCTACGATTTCACCAATTGCAATAGCAACGATTGCCTTATATCCTGCATCTCCACTAGCGGAGCTATCTTTAATCATGGTGGTTAACTTAGCATTTACGAAGTTACCAATTAAATATGAGGTGAATGATGAGATCAACATTCTTGGTGTTTGTGAGAAAATGTATGCAAAACTAGCTTGTCCTTCCCAGAATGGTGCTGCAGGAAGAATCAATGCAATTGTTGATACGACTACGAAAAGCAGATTACATAAAACACCAAATATGATGGTTTTTTGAGCGGATCGCTCACCATAAACATCAGCTATAACTGATGTAAGAATAAATACAACTGGATAAATTATTACTCCACAAGGAACAGTTAAACCCCAAAATCCTAAGTTCAATATTTTAACAGTAACTATATTTGTTGTTACAAAAGCAACACAGAACACAGTTATTAATATGATTTTTTTCTCCAAATAATTAAAATTCAAATTTATTTTAATTCCTCCATATCATACAATTATGTATATTATTATTTTTTATTTAATAAAAAGCTATTTATTTTCGTTTAAAGATAAATTGATTTATTTTTTGATTGTATTTCAATTATTAAAGCTCTATTGATAAATTTCAAATATATTTGATTTATTATTTAATTAAATTGTACGTGCTTAAAACCGATAATTATTTTACACTGAAACAAAAAAATGTTGATTTAATGACAATTTAATCATATGATTAAAACAGAGGATTTGTATGATTCAAGAAAATTCAATTAAGTTTTTTAAAAAACCGACAGAATTCAATAAAATAAGTTTACAAAAGTGGATTTTTATTCTTATTATAATTGGTCTAGTGTCAATGCCATTTGTCCAAAGTTATGCTCAATCAAAAAATGAAGTCCCTTTAACTAATGATACGGCAGAAAATAGGGACAATATAGCAATCGAAGACGTTAAGGCTCATGTCAGTAATTTGTCTGGGGATTATCCTACTTATGTATATAGCGTTGAGTGCACAATTGTAAACCTAACTAATGAGAACTATAGGTTTTGCTGTTATTTTTATAATGATGATGGGGTGGTAGGTTATGATGAATACTATTTGAACAAGTCTTCTCATGAGGATAAGGCATTCTTGCATTTTGGTATGGTTTTAGAAAATTTGACTGATGTTACTCATGTAAATATTGTTATCAATAACCATGATGGGGTTGTTCTAAATAAAACAAACGAGTTTAGCATGTATGTTGAGGATTATACTAAATATGCAGTCAAAACTCACTCGACTTCAGATAATTCTGCAGAATATTCAAAAGAACCGGTGGAAGTTAGCACATCTTCAGACAAATCTCAACCAACATTTACCAGTAAAAGATTTTCAAAATTTAAAGATGCCTTTGGATAAATTTGGGGTTTCAGTTAAATACTTTAATGTATAATATCTATTGGATGAAATGTTGGTGGAAGCATGAGATATAAAAAAAGCTCTAAAAGTAATAAATTAAGATGTGAAATATGTGCAAACTATTGTAAAATAGCTGATGATAAATTTGGAAAGTGTAATCAGTTTAAGAATGTTAATGGGGAAATGATTGATATTGGCTATGGAATAATTTCTGCCGTTAATGTTGATCCCATTGAAAAAAAGCCGCTGGCCAGATTTTTACCAGGCACCATGACTTATTCTTTAGGTGGTTTTGGATGCAATATGGGGTGTTTACACTGTCAGAACTATAGTATTTCACATGAGTATAATGAATTTTCACCATCAATTAAAATGACAGCAGAAACAATTGTGGAAAATGCAATTAATCATAATTGTAAGTCAATATCTTGGACCTATAATGAACCTACTATACACTTGCCTTTCAACAAAAAAGTTTCATTGTTGGGTAGGCAGAATAACCTTAAAATAATATACGTTAGTAACGGTTATATGTCAAATGAGTCAATAGATGAGATTTTAACATTTGTGGATGCATTTAACATAGACTTGAAGGCCATGTCACAGGAATTCTATAAAAAAATATGCAAGGCAGATTTGGATGTCGTTTTAA
Organism: Methanobrevibacter sp.; assembly: GCF_030539665.1. Taxonomy (NCBI): domain Archaea; kingdom Methanobacteriati; phylum Methanobacteriota; class Methanobacteria; order Methanobacteriales; family Methanobacteriaceae; genus Methanobrevibacter; species Methanobrevibacter sp. The sequence continues at coordinate 219,520 of NZ_JAUNXR010000002.1, read as the reverse complement.
ACAATATTGAAAGGATCTACAATGTTGGAAAGCATATTGAAATAACAAACCTTTTAATCAATAATAAGAATGATTCAGTTGAAGAAATAACTGCTCTGGTTAAGTTTATTGCTGAAAATTTGTCAACTGATGTTCCAATCCACTTTTCAAGAGCATTTCCTTACTATAAAATGAATGATATTGGTCCGACAAATGTTGATTCTCTTTTTAAAGCGGAAGAAATAGCTAAGGATTTTGGAATGAAATACGTTTATTTGGGAAATATTTGATTTAAAAAAAATAGTGGTTTGATGGGATTTATTGTTCCCATCTTTTTCTATCTAAAAGTTCTTGTCTTTTTCCAGGATTCCAACCTCCAGAGGATGATTTGGCTCTTCCTACTTGCTGTACGTATCCTGTTATTCTATCATACCATTCTACGTCATCTTTTTCTCCACAGGATGGACATTCATTGTTTAATCCTTTCATTAATGTTTTACATTTAAGACAGAAACTCATTGCTGAACTGTAAGCCCAGAATCCAATGTCTGAATTTTTAGCTATTTTGTTAGTTAAGCTCATTAATGAATCTGGATCTGCATATGATTCTCCCATGAATGCATGGAATATGTGTCCTCCAGGGGTGAGGCTGTGGTATTGTTCTTCGATTTTTATTTTGTCAATAAGTGATACTCCAGTGTCTACTGGCACATGTGATGAGTTGGTGTAATAGTTTGCATTTCCTTCTCCTTGAACGATTGCTTTATCTCCGAATTGTTCTTTATCGAGAGTTGCAAATCTGTATGCAGTAGATTCTGCTGGGGTTTGTAATACAGACCAACGGAGGCCGGTTTCTTCTTGTAATGCTTTTGCTCTTGCGTTTATATATTCAAGACATTTTACACCAAATTTATTTGCATCCTTATCGTCGATTCCTGCTCCGAATAATGAGAGTAACATTTCGTTAAGTCCTACGAAACCAAAGGACAATGTTGAGTTTCTGATACGGTAGTATGTGTCGTCTTCTACTGATTGGTTAAGGAATGGTAATATTTTAAAGTCTTCGAAACATTTCATTCCTTGTTGTCTACGTATCATTAAGGTTTCAACAGCTAAATCCATGTATTCGTCAAGATATTCGAATACTTGGTCTTCGTCTTTGGATTGGTATCCGATTCTTGGGAAGTTTAAGGTTACATATGCGAGGTTACCGGTACGGAGACAGTCTTCGTCCCAGTCACCAGTCCAGGTATCCTGAAGACAAGTTCTACAACCCATGTAGTTTGCCATGTCATTACGGTAATCTGGAAGCATGTTTACAAAGTATGATGAACCGTATTTTGCAGACAATTCATGCACAAGACGTAAATCATCATCATAATCTCCTTTTAAGGTTTCTTCACGTAGGGTGTAAATGGTGTTTGGGAATAAGTGTGGTTTTCCTTCTTGGTCACCATCAAGTAAAGTTTCTGTAAATGCTTTTTGAATAAGTCTGGTTTCGTCTTCAAAGTCTCCGTAAGTTCCTACAACTTCTCCTTTAGGTCCGTATGCTGTTACATCTTCGAGGAATTTTGGAACTCCAAATTCTAGAGCCATGCTTGTGAAAGGAACCTGTGATCCTCTTGCTGCATAAGCCATGTTTAAATTGTAAACGAGCATTTGGATACATTGTTTGATTTCATCGTAGGTTCTTCCTGTTGCAAATGGTGCTACGAATACATTCCAGAGACTCATTCCTTGACCGCCGCTCATGTTTTGCTGAGCAGCCAACATAACTTCTCCAGTATGGTTCATTAAGGTTTCCATGTGTGATGGTGCACCAGCTACTGAAGTGTGGTCTCCTGTTCCGTCCACTTTTAATCCGTATTTGATAAAAGTACGAATATCGTGTTGCATACAGTTCAATGGTCTTCCTGCAAAGAATTCAAGATCGTGAATGTGAATATCACCGGACATGTGTGCATCTGCCAAGTGTGATGGTAACATTTTAAGCAATGCATATTGTTTCAATGCTTCATCAGCCACATATTTGTGAATACTTTCAGGATTGTGAATCATATTAGCATTACTACGGTCTCCATTTTCGATTAATGAAGTGATATTGTATACTGGAATACCAAGACGAGTATATTGTTTTCTTAAATCTTCTAATCCGTATTCTAAAAGTTTAGTGTTAACCATTTCCCTAATCATTGGAGCGGTTAGATATTCCACATTTAATTTTTTAAGTTCTTTCCATACATCGGAAGCGATTTCAAATGCAGTTTCTTGTGAAGCACCGGTTTCTTCAATCAGAGTGTTTGCGATTTTAGCCATGTCAAATGCTTCAATTGTATCTCTTGAAGTACGTACTTTAAGTTGTGCGGTTGCTAAATATTTGTTAGCTATTTCACCGTCAATGTCTACGAGAGTTTCATATACAATTTTTTTCAACTCTTTTGTTGTAATTCCATCGTAGATTTGACTTATGACTTCTGCAATTACTTTGTCAGATTCAAAGAATGGAACTTCTACCATGATTAAAGATTTTACTAGCTTTTCATAGCTGAATCTTTCTTTAATTCCATTATTTTTTACTACGCTAATATCGATATTGTTATTTAATATGTTAGCGACATCAGAACTTTTATCCATTTTTTACACCCACTATTTTTTAATAAGAATAGGCCATAAATGGTCTATTCACTTAATTATTAATTCTATTTTTTGTTGTATATAAATTGTTCGCCTTGCTACGAACAATGATAAAAATATTAGAAAAATTCGTAAATAATACTATAATTTATTCTGCATTTAAACGTTATTGCAAGCTTATAAATACAAAGATTTTTTAGAAAAAAAAGTAAATTTTAGCTCATTAGAAAAATGCATCTAATGAACTTTGTTTTGATTTATCACTTTCAAACAAAGAGTTTATACCAAATTCTTGAATTTCAAGTCTTTGTTTTAGATAATGGGAAACTGGGTATCTATTTACAAGATCTCTTGAGATTTCCAAGTACTTCACAACAGACCCTTTTGATACGCTTAATATCAAATTCCCTCCACATTTGCACTTTCCTGTAAGTGGTATGCGTCTGTACTTTGCACCGCATTTAGTGCATCTAACTTTTTGCTTTGAAAACGCTCTTGAGTTACCCATAATATCTGGCAAAAAGTGGGATGATAAAACTTTTTCAACAACACCACGTTGATCTACTGCCCTAATGTTTTCGGCAAGTGAAATCTGTGCATCTACCTTTTCTCTCATTGAAGGCAACCTTTTATATAAACATACTGTAGGTCCGGCATGTATGCTTGAAGTGTGATGTGAGAACATCAAACCTTCATATTGTTTAGGTGTTCCCAAATGCATTTCAACGTTGTCAATATAATCTAGAACTTCGGCAGGCTTTAATGGTTCTTTAGTTTTTTCATAAAATGCAACTGGGAATCTTGCAAATATGTCTAAGTTATGGGATTCATCATCTATCTCTTCCGGATCAATTCTGGAAGACAAAACTAAAGGAGCATCCATACTTCCCCCTCTTGTACTTGGCAAGTAAGATTTTGAAAAGTTTATCAAAGCATCTAAAAGAAGCATAACTGCATCTTCGTCACTATCACAGTTCCTACGTTTAGCGGAATGGAAATAAGGATGAGCATAACATGCTAAAGCTTTTGTAAATCCAACAATTCTTCCAAGAACTCCTGCTGATGTATGGGGAGCAAGACCTGCTATTAAATGGCCAATCAAATCAGATTTGCTTTCCACATTATAAAATGTGTCCATTCCATAGTATTTTTCAAGCTCGTCATCGATGAAATTGGCAACCCTGACAAGATAATCTGCGCAGTTGTCAGAAATTACAACATCCTGAACTCTAAGTTCTACGATTTGATCGTCTCTTTCAATTGGTTGTCCATAGCAGTCATGTTCATAACCCATTTCTAAGAGCTTTTCTACAGTAACTCCTATTTCTTTTGGAATGAAATGAGTCAATGGTAAATCAGTGGAATCGTGACGTATTGTAGCATCCTTAAATGTAAATACTTCATTTTTAGCTCTTAAAATTCCTTTTTCCAAAGGTTCTGGAAGCTTTGATTCTGAAATCATACCAACAACCCCTTTAACTTCATCCACTTTACGGACACCTACATTGTCAGAGGCCTTTTTAAGCATTCCTGCAAGGTTAATTGATTTGTCCCCTGATTTTCCGATTGTTGTTGGAGCTCCACAATGAGGACATATGGAATTATAAGAACCTAATTTACATTTTGTACAAATACGTCTTGCAAGGTTAATCTTAATGGTTCCCTTTTTCGCTGCTTCAGCAATCAATCTTCTGCTTCCACCATAATTCCCAATCGGGAATAGGCTGTGAGGAGCAGGCCTCATTAATCTTTCTTTGGATTTTTCAGGTCTACCTACACGAGTTCCAATATAAACAGGAGCCTTATTTTTAATTTCAATATCTATTGTTTCATTTAATGCATCCAAAGTTGAATCTGCAGAGTCTAATGTCCTAGTCAACGTATTGATTAAAGCATAAGCATCATTAGGAGCAATAATTATTTTTTGATCCTGTACGGTATGTGGGAGGCCAATAATTTCCAATACTCTTTTCCTGTAGTCTAAAGGAATTTCCAATCCTTTTTCATAGTCGTATTTGTCTTTATTCTCAAGAATCAGGTCAATAACGGAATTCAAATCATTTATTGTTACGTCATTGTAACAGTATGTGTAAAGAGGATGTAGTGGAACTTCATATTTTCTAGATAGTTCAAATGCTTCCTCAGCACTTAAATCTCCTTTTTCAAGTCTTTCCAAATCAAGTTCATCAGCTACTCCTTTTTCAATTAAGATACCACTCCACCATTCCTCACACCATCCTGATTCAAGGAGCGGTTGGTTGTTTCTTAAAAATTCTCCAAATGCCACCAGCATATCTCCCAAAAAGAGAATTTCACTAATCTGATTTTTACATTCCTTCGCCTTGTCTATTGTATCAACTTTTACAACATTTCCATTTTTAAGTTTTACAATGGGTCCCTCTATAGAGTCTACAGGAACAACACAGTTACCTTTTCCAGGATGTTCAATTTTTAGTTGTGTTCCAACAGCTAAAAAATCAAGAAGTGTCATTGTAGCCGGATGGACTCCCATAGCGGCAAGACCTGTGTTTCTGGATCTTCCATACCTTAAACGGAATCCTCCCTTTTCAGAAGGGTATCCAAGAACGGGCCTTCCTCCAATAATATCCTGGATGTATTTAGGTTCAGTTACGATGTCTGCCTTTTCTTCCTTACTCTCATCGTCCTTTTTCTCTTCTTTTTTTGGCTTGGAATATTCGGATAACCAATCCCATTCATCAAGACCTAATTTTTTGGAGATTTTATGAATCTTTTTGGATTTTTGAACAACCCCTTCAATCATAGCAAGCAATGCTCCGCCACGAATATTGTTTGTTTCAACCCTTTCCAAATCCCTATGTGACACTTCAACTGCATCAGTTTGCTCTCCAGTAACTTCTACTGGGATATGTGTGGCGGCAAATCTTACTTCCTCAGGAGTTGGTGAATATTGGAGATTGGTAACTTCGGATTCGTAAAGTTCAACTTCTTCCACATATCTTTCAATCTCGTCATCTATTGGTTTAAAATTGCTAAGCCCTATTGCTTCTTTGATTTTATCTCCAAGAAGTACTGCAAGTGCAGCAGCTGTTCCTCCAGCACTTCTAATAGGGCCTGCAAAGTAAACTGCAATATATTTTGATTTATCGAAATTTTCTTTAATTTTTACTTGTGAAATACCTTCTAAAGGAGCAGCTACCACTCCTTCTGTTAAAATAGCTAAAGCTGTTCTTAATCCCTGATCACATTTCTGCTCCTGGTTATAGTCGGCCTTTTCCTCTTCTATTAATTCAAATTTTCCAGATGCAATTTCGGCGGCTATTTCAAATGCCACTTCTTCTCTTGTAATGTTTTCCTCTAATTCTTTAATTCTTTTAGCTACACCTTTCGGACCAACAAGCCCTTCTACTCTTTCAGCTAAATCTTTTGCAAGAGGAACTTCTGTTTCTGTTTCAACATCCAACCCTTTTGCTCTGGCCTCATTAGCTATTTCATATAATTTTTTTGTATCTCTTTCAAGTCTATCAAAGTAATCCATAATATCTCCAAGTGTGTGATTAAAAAAATTATGTATTCATTATATCTATAAAATTTAGTATTTAATCATTGTTAGATATTCACATTTTCATGTTGCCCAATTCATTTTCTAAAAGTTTATATATTCTAAATCAAATAAATCTATTATTAAGTAATTTGTTGTTGAATTTTACAATAGACTAATATTAATGGTGGTCTAATGTCTGAAGAAAAGTTAACCGATGTTGAAGAAAAAAATGTTGAAGAAAGTAATGTTGAAGCTATAGAGGCTTCAAATGAAGAAACTGCAAAAAGTGAAGAAGATTTAAAGGATGAAAGAATAGCTAAACAATCAGAAGAATTAACCTATTTGACAAGCACTATTATTCCTAATCTTAAAAAAGAGGTTAAAGAACTTAGGGCTGTTAAAATTAATTTAACTGATGCATTAGAAAAAAGCACTAAAAAATACTATGAACAATTGGATATAAATGCAGTTTTAAGTGATAATTTAACTAAAGTAAGCGCTGAACATGCTGTAAATAAAGTTAGGTTAGACAAATTGGATTCAACAATTGAAAACATTAAGAAAGAAGCTAACGATAAAACTGAATTTTATAAATCTAAATTAGCAGAATTTGATGTACAGGAAATAAATTCTTTAAAAGACAATAATGAAGTTTTATCTAAAAGTGTAGCTGAAAAGGATTCTAAAATTAAACAATTGGAAGAAAAATCTTCAAAATTACAATCCGAGGTTCTTGATTTAAGAAAAAAACTTATTGAATTAGGCAACTACAAGGATGAAGTTAATGCAGAATCTACAAAAACCGTTAATAAATATAAAGACATCATAAATAACCTTAACCATGAGTTAAATACCAAACAAAGCAACTACGATAGGTTATATGATGAATCTCAAAAAACTATTAACGATTTAAAAATACAAATTAACAGGTATAAAAAAGCTATTAATGAACACTCAAACAGAGGTTTATTCGATAGACTTTCAAACAAACCAATCAGATTTGATGATTAAATTCATCAACTATTAACTTTTTTTTTAAAAAATTATGAAATCTTATGAATATTTTATGGGAATTGCAGTTGAGGAAGCCAAGAAATCTTTAAATGAAGGAGGCATTCCAATAGGTGCGGTTCTTGTTAAAGACAATAAAGTAATTTCTAAAGGCCATAATAGGTTAATACAGGATAGTTCTGTAATTTTACATGCAGAAATGGATGCAATTGAAAATGCAGGCCGTCTCAACTATGAAGATTATCAAAAGACTACTCTTTTTACTACATTATCTCCATGCCCAATGTGTTCTGGTGCTGTAATATTGTATAATATTCCAAAAGTTGTTGTTGGAGACAATACCAGCTTAATGGGCGCTGAAAATCTTTTAAAAGATAATAATGTGGAGGTAATAGTCCTCAACGATAAAAGATGCAGGAAACTTTTTGAGATATATTTGGAAGAATATCCTGATGTCTGGGCTGATGAATTGGCTAAAGTGGGAAACACTACAGAGTTGATTTAATGGAATTTGTAGTAACTGACGATAAAAATGCTGATTTTCAAGAACTTATAAAAAGATTGGATCAGGAATATATTGAGGTTCATGGAGATGAGGCTTTAAAATATCAAAAATTCAATGCCATCACTGTTCCTCATGTTGTTGTGCTTGCTATCGATGACGGGGTAGCTATTGGTTGTGGAAGTTATAAGAAGTTCGATTTAGAAGATTCCATCGAAATTAAGAGGGTTTTTGTTGAGAAAGAATATAGGAAAAAAGGAATTGCTACAGAAATCATGAAAAGATTAGAGGAAGTGGCAGTTGAAAATAATTATAAATATTCTTTTTTAGAAACAGGAAGGATTAACATTCCTGCCGTTAAAACATATGAAAAATTAGGTTATCAGATTATTGAAAATTTTGGTTTTTTAAAACAAGATGACATTTGTATTTGCATGAAAAAAGAGTTAAGAAGCCATTAAGCTTCTCCTCTTAATCTTTTAACTACAAAGTCATTATCTAAGGATAATAAAAATGAAGCTGCTCTAGGACCTTGTTTTTGACCAAGAATCATTTTATAGATTGCTTGGAATCCTTTTTGAGGTTTGAGGCCTTGGGCTTCTAAAATTTCATACATGGCATCATGTAAATCTGATGCTTCTGTAAATTCACGATTGTCCATTAAATCTGCTAAGTCTTTCAAGAATTGTGTCTGTTCATCAGTTAATGGCAATTTAGGTATGCTTTTCTCTTGAACTTGGAATTTTACAAATTTAGGAGCATAAGCATCTAGCCAGTTAGCTACATTATCCACACGTTGTTGGAATTGTTCTAATTCTTTTTCACTCAATTCAGCAAATGTTTTTTCCTCGAAGGTTTCAGTTAATTGGGAATTTCTTTTAAGAATTCCAAATATTTTTTCTAAATCGTTTCCAGCTATTTGATAAGCGTTTACAAGGAATCTGTAAGGTGGTCTGAATGGTAAAGGTTCTCCTTCGTGAATTTGGGAAATTTCATAGATTTTCTTGAACTTTTTACCTTCTTTTTCAGATGGCGCTTCTTCTTCACCGTAGAATACTTTTTCAACTTTATCAAATTGATCCATAAAGTCCAAGAAGGGCATTTTTGGTGAAAAGTCTTTTGCTTTCATTGGTTTGCTTCTAAATAAGTAATAATTGAGACTTTCAGCAGGGCCAATATCCAACCATTCTTTTGGTGTGAAGAATACTCCATGGGATTTACTCATAGCTTCCCCGTCAAGTGTAATCCATTCGTATGGGACTGGGTATGGTGCTTCATAGTCAAATATTTCTTTTGAAATCACGCTACTTACATCATATGATCCTCCACTAGCAGCATGGTCTTTTCCGAATGGTTCACAGGTTACTCCAAAGATTTTCCATCTTGCAGCCCATTCAACTCTCCATGTAAGTTTTCCATTTCCGCTTTTTATGTCCATTTCACCGTCATGGCCACATTCACATCTGTATTTTACAGTATCTCCATCGTAATCGTAAGCATATGTGGTATTTACTCTTCCACATTCTTCACAAATAGGATTGTATGGCAACCAATCATCTGCTAAAGGTTCTCTTCTGTATTGGTTGAAGATTTCTCTAATTTCAGGTGCTTTTTCAAGAGCTATTCTTATGTATTCGTCATATGCTCCTGATTTATACATCTCAAAACCTGATTTGGTTTCCATTTCTATTCCATAATCATCCATCACTCCTAAAAATGGCCTTTCGAAGTGCTCTACAAAACTATCACAACAGCCATCAGGACATGGGATGTTTGAGTAAGGCATTCCCAAGTACTTGTCATAACTTTCAGGTAAAGGATATGGGACTTTTCTTAATGGGTCATGGTCGTCTGCTATCCATATGGTTTTTGCGTTTTTACCGAGTTTACGTAACTCTTTTCCGATTGCGTTTGCAATGAATACATCACATGAGTTTCCAATATGTATTGATCCAGATATTGAAGTTCCACTAGCTATTACATGTTCATCAACATCTCTTTTGCTTAAATCATCAGCTATTCTTTCAGTCCAATGTTTCATTAAATCACCGTAATAATAATAAAAAAATGAGATTAATATAATAATTCTATTCTTTTTAATATAAAAAAATTATGTTGGAATAATATGAAAATTAATCATTTATTGTAAACATATTAGCTAAGAGTTTTCCATTTTCACATTTGGGACAGCCAGAACCATGTGTTAATGTTTTTAGAATTTCATTTTCACATTTTGGGCATTTGATTAACCTATCATCATTTCTTATTAAAACTAGCTTTTCAACCGGTTCGTTGGTTATCTGTTCGCTTGCACCTGATTCAATAATTAGTTCTTTAATCTCTTCATCGTCCAGGGATGTTTCGTTTTTGGTAACTGAATATGTTTTTATGAAGTTATTGCAATTGTCACAATATGTCAAATAGATATTTCCGGATAGTTGTGATTTTGCTATTTTTTGGAATGTGTTAAAAAGAGGAGTTTCTTCTGTAAGTTTTGTTAATTCTTCATTAAAATAAAACTCTTTATCTTCTTCAATAAATTCAAAATCACAAGAATTACATTTATGTTTGATTGTTTGACCCATTTTCACACCTATTATTATATTTGTAGTGTTTCTATAAAAATGAGTTTATTTAAAAAAAGTAATGTAATTGTCATTATATGATAATGACAATCTATTTTAGTATATCGTGGTCGCCACTGTCCAACCATTCGTTCACGAGTTTAACAGCACAGAAATTACCACACATTGTACATGCATCGGAGTCTTCTGGAGGTCTTGCATCTCTTTTTGCACGTGCAACATCAGGAGTTATTGCAATTCTATATTGTTCTTCCCAGTCTAGATTTTTTCTTGCATATGCCATTTCCAAATCTCTTTCTCCGTTATGCACTCCTTTTGCCATATCTCCGGCATAAGCTCCAATTCTGGTAGCTATTACTCCTTCTTTTACATCTTCTGGAGATGGTAATGCTAAGTGTTCTGCTGGAGTTACATAACAAATAAAGTCAGCTCCTGCCTTTGCAGATTCTGCTGCTCCAATTGCTGATACGATATGGTCATATCCTGGCGCAATATCACAAACAATAGGTCCTAACATGTAGAATGGTGCTTGTGAACATAATTTCTTTTGAATCATTACATTTGCTGGAATTTCATTAATTGGGATATGTCCTGGACCTTCAATCATACATTGTACGCCAAAGTCACGGGATCTGTCAATCAATTCTCCTAATACAATTAGTTCTTGAACTTGTGCCCTGTCTGTTGAATCTGCTATTGCTCCTGCTCTCATACCGTTTGCAAGTGACAATACCACATCATACTCTTTTGCAATTTCCAATACATAGTCAAAGTTTTTGTATAATGGATTTTCAAGTTCGTTTTCTACAATCCATGAGGATATAAATGCCCCTCCTCTTGAAACGAGTCCTGCAACTCTTCCTTGGGTTTTAAGTCTTGTAAGAGTTTCAATGTTGATGCTGCTGTGAATAGCCATAAAGTCAATACCGTCTTTTGCCTGTTTTTCAATGGTATTGAACATTATATCTTCATCCATGTATATTGCTGCACCCTGTTCTCTTATTGTTTCAATAGCTGCTTGATAAATTGGCACGCTTCCGACTGGTAATGGGGACATTTTGAGTATTCTTCTTCTGATTTCGTCCATGTCTCCCCCAATACTTAATTCCATTAAACAATCTGCACCAGCATCAATAGCTATCTGTGCTTTGAGTTCTTCTTCATCAAAGTTCACAATGTCTGTTGATGTTCCAATTGTTGCATTCACTTTTGTTCTAAGTCCTGCTCCAATCCCTGAAGGTATAATATCATGATTTATATTTTTTGGAATTACGATTGTTCCTTCTGCTACTGATTTTAAGATGAAATCCTCACTTACACCTTCTTTTTCAGCAACTATCTTCATTTCTTCAGTTAAAATACCTTTTTTTGCATCACTAATTTGTGTCATTCAAACCACTTAATTTAGATTTAATTAATTAAAATATACTTGATAAAGTTATAAAATCAACTTTAATTATAATATTGTGAAAGTTATATTTAAAGATGCTAGTTAAATATTTTTGAGTAAAATCAAGTTGGCTTTAAAATGAGTTTTAAAAAAAATAAAATAAGAATTAATTTTTGTAGAATTCAGACATTCTTTCATATGCTTCATCAAAACTTGGAGCCTTTGTCTGGCAACCTTGTTCTTCTACAATAAATGATGAAACGGTTGAAGCAAATTTGGCTGATTCGTACAAGGATTCGCCATTGAGGAATCTTGTTAAAAATCCTGCTCTATAAGAGTCTCCTGCCCCTGTTGGATCTGCAGCGGTAGTTTTAATTGCATCGATAACGATTTTGTCATCATTTGAATAAATTTCACTACCGTTGGCTCCACATGTTTTAACAACAATTTCTGGCCCGAGTTCTCTTAATCCTTGAATATCTACTTCCAAAGAGTCGCAGATTCTTTCAATTTCAAAATGATTTCCAAACAGGATTGTGGTGTTCTCAAGAACATCCTTAAGTTTTTCAGTGGAATACATTCCCAGGTCTTGGCCAGGGTCAAAGGAAATTAACAAGTCATTTTCCTTTGCCTCTTTACTGCATTTCCAGTTAAAATCAGGGTCTCCAGTAGCTAAATGGACAGCTTCTGATTCTTCAATAGTTTTTTTAGGAACCTTGCTTTCTGCAAATTCTTTCGCAGCTCCCCAGTAGAAGTAACTTATTTGATCGTCGTTATTGTTAGTTAATACGAATGCAGTAGGGCTTGTTTCACCCGGAACTATAATTAATGATTCAGTGTTTACATTCAAATCATTCATTTTCCGATAGTAATCGCTATTTTTAAAGTCTCCTCCAACTGCAGATACGAGAGCTGTGTTTAAACCGAGTGTTGCACCAACTATAGCTACATTAGCCGCAGCACCACCATTAAAGGTTTTCATATCGTTTATCGGTGCTGAAAAATTAGCTTTAGGGAACTCATCTACTTTTATAATATAATCAAGTGCAGTATGACCGACTGCCAATAAGTCATTGTTTTTCACCATATGCATTACCCTTTTTCTTTCGATAGTTTATTATTAATTATGAATTATATTTTAAGTTTTTGACTTGAATGCCATAACTTCCATAATGATATATCAATCCTTAAAAAGTATCATAATTGTCGAAGAGCAATTAAAAAGTATTATTTAAATGGAACTAAATCCTTGTTTAATTATTTCTTTTTGTCCGTCATTTAATAGAAATTCAATAAAATCAACAATTTCCTCTTTTTCTTCGTTTATTTGAACCAAACTAATGGCATGGCGTGTGTCATGTTTCAATATGTCACTGCCTTTAAAATAACTGGCATTTAAAAAACTATATAAATTATCTGAATTCTTAACCATTTTAAAGGCATCGAATTGCGAATTTACAGTTTTTGATATGTTATAATTTATATCATAGTGTTCCAATGTATTCCATGCCAACCTTTGAGCAGAACCTGCAACAGATACAAAATTAAGGTTGCTTAAGTCGTTAATGCTTTTAATTTCGTGTGAATTTTTATTAGTGATTAAAACAAGATAGTCAAAACCGATTGGAGTAAAGTTAAGATCTTTTTCAAAAGCAATTAAAGGATCATCCAATGCTAAAATATCTATAACACCACGTTCAGCCAGTTTAAAGGAATTCAAATCATTGCTGCTATAAACAGACAGTTCATATGGTTGGGATATTGACTCTAAAAGTCCAGAAACAATATGTCCTCCGCCAATGGTTATGTTTGTTGTTTTTGAAATCTGATTGTAATAATGTTGAAATTCATTTAAAATTCCAATTCCATCTTTTGTAAGGACACTTCCGGAACCGATCTTATCAACAAGTTTGATTCCTAATTTGTCTTCTGCCTTTTTGATACGTCTATTTAAAACAGCATGTGATATTCCAAGCTCTTTGGCTGATTTTCTTTGAGAATAAGTTTTTGAAAGTGATTTTAAGGTATCGTATAGTTTATAGTCATAGATTTCATCATCTATTTCCAAACTAATCAATCCTTTACTTTTGAAATTCATTAATTTAATATATAAATTAATATATAATTAATATTTTGAATAACATAAAAATTTGGGGCAATTAAATGGAGATAATGAAAGAAGCTATTGATGCGATTTTGTCAAATATTAAAAATGCAGAAAGTTATTTGGATGAGGATGAGGTTCAAAAGTTTATTGACGTTATTGTAAAATCTAAAAATATTTTTGTAATTGGTGCTGGAAGATCTGGTTTAGCAGCAAAAGCGTTTGCAATGAGATTGATGCACTTGGGTTTAAGCTCCTTTGTTGTTGGTGAATCTACTACTCCGGCAATTAATGAGGGGGACTGTTTAATAGCTATTTCTGGTTCAGGAGAAACCAACACTATTGTATCTGCTGTTAAAATAGCTAAAAATAGAGGTTCTAATGTATTGGCTTTAACTTCTTATCCAGAATCAACTTTAGGAAAGTTGGCTGATGCCTATATCTTCGTAAAAGGAAGGACAAAAGTAGAAGCTGACGATAAGAATTATATGAAACGTCAAATTCATGGAAATTATACTTCCCTTACTCCATTAGGAACAGCATTTGAATTAACAACACTTGTGTTCTTGGATGGGTTGGTATCTGAGTTAATGGAAGTAATGAAACAAACTGAAAGTGACTTAAAGGCACGTCACACAGTTTTAGAATAGAGTAAATATTTAATCAAATATTACTCTACCTAAATTATTATAAACATTGAAGCGTTGGCCTCTAATAAATCCTACTAATGTTACGTCTCCCTTTTCAGCTATTTTATAGCCTGAATATGCAGGGGCGGCATTTGAAGCTAGAAGAGGAATTCCAACCCTTGTTATTTTTATTACCATATCTGCAGGCATTCTGCCACTATATATTACGTAACTGTTTTTCAAATCAAATCCGTTTAATATTCCGTATCCTATTACTTTGTCTACTGCAACATGGCGACTTACATCTTCTTTTACAACAAATTTGTCTTCATATACGATTCCTGCAACATGGGTGCCTCCTGTGGCTTGCCATATTTCAGCATTATTTTTCAATTCTTCAATTCTAGCTATTAGCTCGGATGAAGTCACTTTTAATTCGGATTTTACTTGTTTCACATCGTTAATTTTAGTTCTCCAACCACCAGCAGAGTCAGAACATAGGACTGTTTCATTATTTTTAAGTAATTCGTCATTAATTTCAACGTTAATTTTATTTCCTTCTATATCAATATTTAGAACGTCGTCTAATGATTTTACTAAATTTTCGTTAAATAAGTATCCGATTGCAAATTCTTCCAATGAATCTTCTAGTGCAGACAAACTACGGCTTATGGAATTGTTGATTACTAATGTTATTGTTTCATCTTTAACTACTTCTTCATCCACTTCTTTTGCTTCACCATCATAAAATTTAATGGCTTTTACAGTTTCAGTTTTCATTATTTCACCATATTATTTCTTTTTTTTCAATTTTTTTTCTTAGAAATTTATTTATAAACTGTATTACAAATATTTTCATATCATATTAATGAAAGTTATTATGAATAATATGTCAAGTGTTATATAATTTTTTTGATATTATGGAAAAAAGAGTAAAATTATCATATTGATCTTGATTATTTTAGTTGTTTGTGGGATAGCAGCTACCTTATTTTTAACACCTTCTACAGTTGAAAATAAAGGTTCTAAGAATATAACAGACATGGCAAATAGGACTCTTCAAATTCCTGCTTCTGTTGATCGTGTCGTATCAACATCACCATCAATGACTACAATAATGTACATGCTCGCTCCAGAGAAAATAACTGGATTAAACTTTGCATGGAACCAATATGAAGAAAAATATATACCAAACCAATATAGGAACCTTCCAGTAGTTGGAGGATGGTTTGGTTCACAAACAGGTAGTTATGAAGAATTTATAGCATCTGAACCGGATTTAATATTGGATTCTGTTAATGAAGGAAATGGGGATGTTGCTGCAGTATCAATAAGCGGTATTGTAGGGTGGATTGGATTAATCATTCCTCTCATGACTCGTATGCTTGTAGGTCCTGATAATAAAATTTTGCTTCCCGCTTCTTTAAGTTTGGTGCAAGTTTCTTGTTAATAATGGATAACTTATCAAGGGCATTGATAACAATAGAAATTCCGATAGGTATTCTAACAGCTATTGTGGGAGTTCCTTTATTCCTGTACTTGCTTAGAAGAGGATATTTGGAATGGTCTTAAGGTGATTTTATGGAAAAGTTATTGGATGTTAAAAATATCTCTTTTCATTATAAGGACGATAAAAAAAATATTTGAGAACATTAGTTTTTCTATTGACAGGGGAGATATTTTATGTATTCTAGGGCTTAATGGAACTGGAAAGACTACTTTAATCAAATGTTTAAATGGATTGCAGGACATTGATAATGGGGAAATAATTCTGGAAGGCAAAAATATCAAATATTTAAGTTTTAAAGAGATATCCAAATATATCGGTTATATTCCTCAAACTCACACTCCGACATTCCCGTTTAAAGTTTTGGATGTTGTTTTAATGGGAAGGTCTCCATATTTGGCTCTTACAGATTCTCCAAAGGAAGAGGATATAGAAATAGCTGAAAATGCACTTAAGGATTTGGGGATATATGACTTAAAGGATAAGGAATATACAAATTTGAGTGGTGGAGAGTGTCAGCTTGTTTTTCTTGCGAGAATATTAACTCAGCAGCCAGATATTTTAATTTTAGATGAACCTACATCTCATTTGGATTTCGGAAATCAGATAAAGTTTTTGGAAATAGTTGATAAGCTAGATTCATTGGGCTTATCAATCATAATGTCCTCACATTTTCCAGATCATACTTTCATAAGCTCCAGCAAAGTAGCTATTATGAAAGATGGAGGATTCATTGATTTTGGAACTCCTGAGGAAGTGGTTAATGAAGAAAATCTTAATAAAGCTTATGATATTGATGTTAAATTAATTGATCTAGATGAAAATAGAAAAGTTTGTGTCCCAATGAAAACAGACCTTTCTTTAAGTCTTGAATTTAGTAAATAGGTGAAAACTATGAATATTGAAGATTATGATGAACAATTGAAAATCGCAGGTGATTTTCATGGTGAAATCTGTGGTGGAATAGCTATTGGTACCAAATTAGCAATGTACGGTATGGAATTAATGGGAATGGAATTAAATAAAAGACATAAAAATTTGATTGTGTTCCTTGAAATTGACAGATGTATGGCAGACGCTGTTCAGGCTGTTACTAAATGTACAATGGGTAAACGTTCCTTAAAACAAATGTATTATGGTAAATTTGCAGTAACTTTCTATAATATGGATACTGGGGAAGCTATTAGAGTATCTGATGCTGATGCTAATAGAAAAGATAAGGCAAAAGAAACTAAGGAAGAAATGAGAAAAAGATTCAGAGAAACTCCTCCTGAAGAATTGTTTAATGTAGAAAGAGTTAAAGTGACTTTGCCTGAACCACAACTTCCAGGAGCAATGCACACTTCAGTATTTTGCTCTGAATGTGGTGAAAAAGTAGGTGACGAACGCCATGTATTGAGAGGTGGCAAGCCTCTTTGTAAATCCTGTGCAGAAGGATCCTATTATCAAGTAATTGAAGATGAAGAATAGTAATTGAATTACTATTCAACTTTTTTTATATTTTTATTTCGCTGTCCGGAACAGCATATGTGTACATCACTTTAAATGGTCTGCTGGAATCGAATAGTGATGTTGAAGAAGCTTCTATTATGTTTTGAGCATCATAATAGTTTTCAACAGGGAATTCGATTGTAGCTTTTCCCTCATGCACATTAGCAATTACTTCTATTTCATTATCTGTATAATAGTTCAATATGAAATATATGTTAAAATCAGGAAGTGCAGTAGCTAATTGTCCATTGTTGTAGAAGCTTATATCATACTTTCCAGGTTCTATGCAGCTCATATTGAAAGTAATGAGTGTAGTTGAAATCCTTGGACAGATTGTTCCAGGGCCTGTAATATTTTCCTATGTTGTGTATTTGTTTGTTCCATACCAATTTGCCCTTAAATATAACTTTTTAGTATCGTCCCATTCTCCAGGACCATAAATTCCTGCAGGATTTGCACTTACTTCACCAAGAATAATCATGCTTGGACCTTTTGCATTGTTGTAAATCGCATTGTTTTCTACAATCACTTCTGGAGAACCTTCAGCAAAGGTATAATTTTCATTAAAGGTCAATCCTTCAATTGTATTGTTTGAAATGGAATTTCCAGTTATTTTTATTCCACTGCAATTTTTTGCATCAATAAATATTCTCATGTAATTGTTGTTTATTTCATTGTTAAGGATATTTACATCAACTCCAGAGTCTCTTATGCTTATTCCATAACCTAATGGTCCTTCAACAACTTCCAAAGTGATTAGTCCAATATTGTCGTTTATTTTATTGCTTTGAATTGTTGTAGCGGAGACATTTTCTCCAAATTCAATTCCATAATTGTTTTTTGTTATGGTGTTGTTTTGAATTGTTGTATTTTTTGAGTTTTCAAGATATATTCCGTTTTTGAAGTTTGAAATTTCATTGTTTTCTATGGTATTGTTTTCTCCGGAAATTATTTCAATACCATTTCCTGGAAGTGTAATTTTTCCAGAATTATAATCGTCAATTAAACTAGGATTTAGACTATTTAATTGTACAATTGGATATGTTATTGTTGTTTCCATTAACGTTAATTGCAGATGCATTTTCAACTATTATTTCAAACCCATTTATGTTAGCTCCATCTACATTAAGAGTTATAACATTCTTATTTTTTTCTCCTTTTATAATGGAGCTGTTGGTGGTTAATGTTATTGGCTTATTGATGATAATTGAAATCCCATTATAGTTTTTCGCTGTTAATTTTATCACAGTGTTTTCATCAGTGCCATTGATGATATTTTGGATTTCATCATTGGTTGCATTTTTAACGATCTGGACTTGGCTAATTGTTATTTTTACTTGAACATTGAAGGGTTATAAATGCTGTTTCCATCATATTTGGATATTGCAGTATAAACTCCTGTTTTTAGGTTTATTTTAAGTTTAGCCTCTCCCTTAACGTTTGTAGTAGCTTTATAATTTTTTCCATAACATTCGGTTATCTATTTTGAATTGTTATGGGTTGTAATATTGATTGTTGCAATTTTTATTTAGTTGAAACTAAATTTTTTCAACCAATATCCATTTTTTTTGAAAAATTTTTAATTAGTATAACGAAGTTTTAATTTTTTATAAAATTTTTTTAAATAATTGTTAACATTTTTTTATAATAAAAAGAAATGTTTATTTTTATTTCATAAGATAAACTCTTTTTCTGTTTTTATTTATCTATTTATTGTATTTTGGGATATTAAATTAAATTTTAAGGAAAAAAAGTCGATGTGAAATGTCTTAATTGACAATCAAAATTATATATAATTCTATTATACGTTTTATTTAAGTATTTCTTTTTCAATCTAATAAGAAATCCTTTTTATAATAACGAGCATATATAATTTACATAATACCATGAATTTATTATATCGGGGAGTTCTGGGTATTATATAAAATTTTTTATATAGAGGAAAAAGAGGTTGAAAAAAATGAGTTCATCTTTTAAAAGTCCAGGTGATACAGCAAGAGCTGTAGCTGCAACTGGTGGAGTAAAAAATTCATCAAAACTCAGCCATACTATTTTACTTTCATTCTTAGCAGGTGCATACATTGCATTTGGAGGATTATTAGCAGAAGTAACTAACGCTGGTATGGTTGCAGCTGGTTTCCCAATTGGGTTATCAAAATTCGCATTCGGTGCAGTGTTCCCAGTTGGTTTGATGCTTGTTGTTATTGCAGGATCTGAATTATTCACAGGAAACGTAATGTATATGATTATGGGTCTCTTACATGGTAAAGCTACCATTACCGGGCTCGCAAGAAATTGGATTGTAAGTTGGATATTTAACTTCGTAGGTGCATTATTCGTTGCATACGTATTAGCATACATGGGTGGAGTAATTACCGCTGACCCAGCTATCCAAGCAGGAGCAATTAAAGTTGCAACTGGTAAAGTAGGATTAGCATGGGATGTTGCATTCATCAAAGCGATGGGTTGTAACTGGCTTGTATGTCTTGCTGTATACCTTGCATTTGCATCCGATGACATAATTGGTAAGATTTTAGGTATTTGGTTCCCAATTATGGCTTTCGTAACCATCGGATTCGAGCACAGTGTAGCAAACATGTTCTTTATCCCATTAGGTATGTTCTTAGGTGGAGAAGGAATTACTTGGGCTACCATGATTTGGAATAACCTTATTCCAGTAACCTTAGGTAATATTGTAGGTGGAGGACTCTTTGTAGCTTGTATCTACTACTTCGTATATTTAAAAGATTCAGACGACGCATAAACAGACTTTTAAACACGGAAAGCTTATTTCACATAAGCTTTCATTAAACTTTTTTAATATAATTTTGGAGATTATAAAATGGTTGAAATAGAATACGTAAAAACAATTTGTCCTTACTGTGGTACTGGTTGTGGAATCAACTTTGTAGTAAAGGACGGTAAAATTGTTGGTGTTGAACCTTACAAAAGACACCCTGTAAACGAGGGTAAAGTATGTCCAAAAGGTAACTTTGGATACGAATTTATTAACAGAGAAGACAGATTAACCACTCCGTTAATAAAAGATGAAAATGGAGAATTCCAAGAAGCAACTTGGGATGAAGCATTAGATTTAGTAGCAAACAAACTTAAAGAAGTATCTGATGAAGATCCTAACAAAGTAGGTTTCTACGCATGTGCTCGTTCCCCTAACGAAAACATTTACATTACTCAAAAATTAGCAAGAGCAGCATGTGGTACTCAAAACGTAGACCACTGTGCACGTATCTGTCACGGTCCTACTGTAGCAGGTCTCGCAACCACCTTCGGTTCAGGTGCTATGACCAACGGATTCGACAGTATTAAAGAAGCTGATGTAATCTTCTGTATTGGTTCAAACAACATGGAAGCACACCCATTATTCGGTCGTAAAATCATCCAAGCTCAAAAAAATGGAGCTAAATTAATCGTAGCAGATCCAAGATACACTCCTACTGCTAGATTAGCTGATGATTACATTGAATTCAAAACCGGTACTGACGTTGCTTTATTAAACGGTATGATGAAAATCATCATCGACAACGACTTACAAGATGACGAATTCATCGCTAACAGAACCAAAGGTTACGAAGAATTAAAAGAAGTTGTAATGAAATACGATGTAGAAAAAGTTGCTGAAATTACTGAAGCTTCTGTAGAAGAAATTACAAAAGCAGCATTAGATTATGCTAAAGCAGACAAAGCAGCTATTGTATACTCCTTAGGAATTACCGAACACTCTCACGGAGCAGACAACGTAATGTCCTGTGCTAACTTAGCAATGTTAACTGGTAACATTGGTAGAGAAGGTACTGGTGTAAACCCATTAAGAGGACAAAACAACGTACAAGGTGCTTGTGATATGGGAGCTCTCCCATCTGATTACGTAGGTTATCAAAAAGTTGCTGACCAAGAAACTACCGACTTATTCAACGAACGTTACGGATCCAACTTACCTGCAAAACCAGGTTTAACCCTTGTTGAAATGATGAACGCTGCTCATGCTGGTGACTTAAAAGTATTATACATCCACGGTGAAGACCCAGTTCTCTCCGATGCAGATATTAAACATACTAAAGAAGCATTAGCTAACTTAGACATGTTAATCGTTCAAGAATTATTCATGACTGACACCGCAGAATGTGCAGATGTTGTATTACCAGCAGCAGGTTGGGGTGAACAAGAAGGTACTTTCACCAACGGTGAAAGAAGAGTTCAATGCTTACACAAAGCACAAGAACCACCTGAAGGCGCAATGCTCGATTGGAAGATAATGGAAGAAATTGCAGTAAGAATGAACCCAGATCTCAAAGATCAATTCCATTACGAATCTGCAGAAGAAATTTTCGACGAAATCAGAGAATACGCACCAATTATGGCAGGTATGAACAGAGAAAGATTAGATACTCCAGAAGCACTCCACTGGCCTTGTCCATCTGAAGATGACCCATGTCAACCTTTAATGCACAAAGATAAATTCGCACACCCACATGGATTCGGTATGTTCCAAGCTCTTGAACACAGAGGACCTGTTGAAGTTCCTGATGAAGAATACCCATTATTATTAACTACTACTAGAGTATTATTCCACTATCACGCTGCAATGACCAGAAGATGTGAAACTTTAGACAACGAAGTAAAAACTGGATTCATAGAAATTAATACTGAAGATGCTAAAGAATTAGGTATTCTCAACAACGAAATTGTTAAAGCAAGTTCCAGAAGAGGAGAAATCGAAATTCCTGCTAGAGTAACTGATGATATTAAGAAAGGAATCGTAAACATCCCAATGCACTTTACCGAATGTGCTGCAAACATGTTAACCAATTCCGATTCTTTCGATCCAAAATGTAAAATGGTTGAATTAAAAGCATGTGCTATTAAAGTAGAAAAAATTGAGGAGTAATTAAAATGGCTGTAAATGTAGGCGATAAATGTTATGCATACTCCGCTAACGCTGAGATCAAAGAAAAAGGAGAATACGGTGGAGTAGTAACAACTATTATGAAATACTTATTAGAAAACAACATAGTTGATGCAGTTGTTGCAGTCGAAGAAGGATGCGACATTTATGATGCAGTACCATGTCTCATAACCGATCCTGAAGATGTAATTAAATCTGCAGGTTCCATCCACTGTGGAACTTTAAACTTAGCTAAATTTGTTTCTAAATACCTTGACGGTTGCCGTGACATGAAAATTGCAGTTACCTGTAAACCATGTGACGCAATGACCATTACCGAATTAATGAAAAAAGGAAAAATCATCGAAGACAACGTAATCATGATTGGTGTAAACTGTGGTGGAACCATGTCTCCTGTTCCAACCATCCAAATGATCGAAGATGTTTACGAATTAAACCCTAAAGATGTTGTCAAAGAAGAAATTGCTAAAGGAAGCCTTATCATGGAAACCGCTGACGGTGAAGAAAAAGGTTTCAAAATTGGCGAACTCGAAAAAGAAGGTATGGGTAGAAGAGACAACTGTCAAAGATGTGAACTTAAAATCCCATCCAACGCTGACATGGCATTAGGAAACTGGGGAGTAATCGGAGATCTCACTGGAAAAGCTACTTTCGTTGAAGTATTCAGTGAAAAAGGTGCAGATGTATTATCCAAAGTAATTGAAGCTGGTGTAATCGAAACCGCTGAACCAATTCCAAAAGGAGTTGAAATCAGAGACAAAATCAACAACTTCATGCTCAAAGAATCTGCAGAGAAAAAAGCAAAAGATATGGAAGGAACCACTGGTGACATCATTGATGTATTCCACGCTTATGCTGATGAGTTCTCCAAATGTATGAAATGTTACGGTTGTCGTGAAGCATGTCCATTATGTTACTGTGAAGACTGCTGTCTTGAAGCTGAAGGACCTGAATGGGTACCTGGTGGATACACCCCTGCAGCTCCATTCTTCCACTTAACCCGTATGGTACACATGGTAGATGCATGTACTAACTGTGGTCAATGTACTGAAGTATGCCCTTGTGAAATTCCAGTAGCTAAAGTATGGGACACCGTAAACAACAAAGTTAGAGAAATTTACGGATACGTTAGTGGATTCAAATCTGATGATTGTATTCCATTTACCGAATATCCAACAAAAGATAACAGATAAGGTTTCTAACCTTATTTATCTTTCTTTTTTTTAGAAAAATAATTGTTGCTAAAAGCAACAGTTCATGTTGAATTAATTTAAAAATAAAAAAAGTACTGTTTTTCGACAGTTATGCTATTCCATATTGAATGGTTTTCTATTGTTTATTCCTATAAGGAATCTTTCTTTTAATTGATCTTCGCCATCACCATTACGGATATATGACACCAAATCAACTAAATTGTCATTTCTAAGTAAACATGGTTTGATTTTACCGTCGGGAGTAATTCTAAGTCTGGTACAATTTTTGCAGAATTCTGTATTGTCCATCGGCTTTACAACTTCTATTTCTCCACCGTCAATATAGTATTTTTTACGGCTTTGCATAAATTCTCTTGTTACGACTTCATCAGCTTTTTCAGCTAATTCATCTTCAAGAGGTTCTAGACTGTAATGATATTCTTCACTAAACTTGTCATCTTCGCAGTTTTCACTATCTACAAGCTCTATTAACTGAAGTATCATGCCATGTTTTTTTGTAAATTCAAACATTTCTTCTACTTCATCTTCGTTAATGCCTTTCATCAAAACCATATTTATTTTAACAGGGTAAAGACCAGCATCAACGGCTTTTATCAATCCTCTTTTAACTTTTTCAAGATAGTCTTTTTTGGTGATAAATTTATAAGTTTCCGGATTTAAAGTATCTAAACTTACATTGATACGGTGAAGGCCTGCTTTCTTCAAATCTTCACTATATTTCTCAAGTAAGACACCGTTTGTTGTTAAAGATATGTCTTTAAAGCCTAATGTAGATATTTTTTCTACTATTTCAACAATATCTTTTCTAACTAAAGGTTCACCGCCTGAAAGTCTTATCTTTTTAACACCTATATTTTTAGCAATTTTACATATTTCATATATCTCATCTGATGTCATTTCATCTTTAGAATATTCCATTCCATCATGATGGCAGTATATGCAGTTTACATTGCATAAATTGGTTATTGTTATTCGTAAAGAGATAATTGGCCTTTGATATTGGTCTTTAATGGGTTTCATAAAATCATTTTTCAATTTTTATATCAATGTTTTCTATAGCATCGATTCCAAATTTTTCAGTGTTTAATGCTTTTACCATTCCATAAATGGACTCTTTCATTATTCCACTTACAAATTCGTTAATGCCGATAGCTTTTTCATTGACTGTTAAAGCAATTTCTGCTCTATTCATATGTTCAGGGTTTATTTTTTCGATTTCAATGGTAGCTTTTTCAATTGAGCTAATGTCATATTCTTCAGTGTTTAAAGCACTGATCATTCCAAATAAGCTGTCTTTTAAAAAGCTACTTGCAAATTCATTTAAACCGATTTCAGTATTGTTTACTAATAATTCAATTCCATCATTTACATAATCTGAATGCATGTTAATCATCTCCATGATTTGTATTTCTTATTAGTAACTCCACTTTATTTAAATCTTTTGCACCGAAGTTTTCTATGTTTAAGGTTTTAAGCATGCCGAGAAATGTTTGTTTTATAAAATCACTTACAAATTCGTTAAGTCCTACCACTTTGCCGTCTACGGATAGCGCCACATCCACTGAATCCAATTCATCGAGGGATACGTTTCCTTTTATTATTTCTTTTGCAATGGAATCCCCGTCATTGTATCCGCATTCGTCATTGTAAAGGGTATTTACAATTCCATAACCTTTTTGTTCAATAAGGTCAATTAATTCTTCTATTTCTTCAGGTGTTATTTCAAATGAATTAACTTCTGTTATTGTGTATTCATCAACAACATTTGGTGATGTGGCTATTTTTGGATAGTTGTAGTTTTTAAACCCTTCAATTACAACAAAATCCACATCATCCATCACTTCAATTAGAAACAGTAGCCTGTCCAAATCCAGGATATTCTGCACATTGAAAAATGTGGTGGATCCAATTCCAACTACTAGTTGTGATCCTGCTTGCTTGTGTCTCCAGGTATCAGTATTTTCTTTGTCCATTTCCATTGTGTGATGTGAATGTTTTATAGTGGCTACTTTATAACCCCTTTTTCTTAGAGCTTCTATAAGTTTTATAGTCAATGAGGTTTTGCCACTATTTTTTTTACCAACAACTGAAACTATTTGCATGATGTTTAGCTCCTTTAATGTGTTAATTAATAATATGTATTTTGTATTATATTTAATTTGGTGTTTTATGATGTGTAGTAACTACACATTTTAGGCAAACTTAAAAATTTTCCTTGAAAAAGGCCATTTTTGTATTACTTTTTTACCTATATTTTATTACTAAATTTTCCCATTTTTCTTAAAAAATAGTAATTTCAAGGACTTATAATCATGCATATTACTATATTAGTTTTAATTGAACTTGTTTTAATTTAATATTTATTAATAACTGTTTTTAGTTTCTATTGGTTGTTTTAACCCATAAAATTTTTTTAAAAAGTGTAGATACAACACAATAATATATATGTCTTTCTATTTAATTCTAGACAACAAGTATTTATTAATAGGAAACATATGTGTATATATTACACATGGTGGATGAAATGCCAAAACATATTGCATCTGGTTTAAAATACTTGGCGGCAGTCAAGTTAAAAGAACAAGGTAAAAGTCAGCAGCATATAGCTGATGAGTTAGGTATTGATAGGTCTACTGTTTCTCATTATTTGAATGGTCGAAACTTATCATGGAATTCTATAGATGTTGCTAAAACAATTACAGAATTAACTCCTGCAGATTTTTTATCAATGTCCCAAGTTCTTTTTGATGAACCGGAAAAATGTCGTAAAATTGTTAAAATATGTCAAGATAAACAATTTGAAGGACATATAGGCAATACTTGTATTGGCTGTGGATTGTGTGTAAATTTGTGTTTTATGAATTCTATTAAATTAGAATCTCTTAAAGCTCAAATAGACTCCAGTGATTGTTGTGGATGTAATCTATGTGTAGATGAGTGCCCAACAAACTCAATTAAAATTTTGGAGATTTAAAATGATCAATAATATAAAAGATGTTAAAGGCAATGACTTTAAAATAACTAGGTCATCAGAGGAAATCAGAGATTTGTCTTTTAAAAATCATATTTGTATTGGTTGCGGTCTTTGTGAATCAACTTGTCCTGTTGGTGCTATTGACTTAAATGCGATTGCTACTAACGCTCGTCGTAGAATCAACACCTATTTCAGTGGTCATGAAAAAATCGCACAAAACATCATAGCAGATATTGATGCTGAAAAATTAAACATCAACGAAGACAAATGTGTTCTCTGTGGTATGTGTAGTGGAGTTTGTCCTGTTGGAGCATTACAATTAACCATTGACGGAGTTCCAATCAGTGAAATTGAAGCATATCCTCATTACACTAGCTATTCCGCTATTGATGATGATGAATGTATTTACTGTGAAAAATGTGAAATTGCATGTCCTCGTGACGCAATCACCATCGAAAGAGAATTACCAGTACGTAGAGACTTAGTATCTGGTGAAATTTCAGTAGATGATGAAAAATGTATTTACTGTGGTATTTGTGAAGAAATGTGTCCTGCTGAAGCAATTACCGTAGACCCTGTTACCGGTGAAGAATCTATCGTAATAGACAAAGACAAATGTGTTTACTGTCTTATCTGTAAAAAAGTTTGTCCTGAAAAAGCTATTAAAGCAGTATGTAGATCTTGTTCCTACGGTGAATATGATATTGACCCAGCAAAAGCAGTTACAAAAGGTAACTCCATTATAGATGAAACCGTTTGTGTATACTGTGGATGGTGTCAAGGTGTCTGTCCTACCGGAGCAGCAACTCATTCTAAACCATTTGAAGGAGACATTAACATTGACCAAGAATTATGTCAAACCTGTGGTGCTTGTGTAGATATTTGTCCATGTGATGCATTAGCATTCCCTGTTTCCAAAGAACCAGGTGACAGATTAGAACACATGTCTGTTAAAAAAGAATACTGTATTAGCTGTGGTGCTTGTGCTAATGGTTGTCCAAACGGCGCTATTACTGTAACAAGAACTGGTGTAAACTGTACTCCTACTAAATCCGAAACTTGGATTGATGCTATTAACGCACTTAAAAACTAGGTGATAAGATGGAACTTAGAGTAAATCAAGATAATTGTTTAGGTTGCGGTGTTTGTGTAATCGCATGTCCTGTAAATGCTCGTATCAGTCCGGAAAATGCTGGTGGTAACGGAGCAAAAACTGAAGAAGTTATCATGATGGTAGAAAATGGATTCATTAAACTTTTTACTGTCGAAAACTGTGAGGAATGTGGAACATGTCAAATGTTCTGTCCTGTAAACGCTATATGGTTAGAATAGAGGATGATAATATGCATTACGCTAATACTTATTTAGAAAAACCAGTAGTACCAGATGTAAAAATTACTGGAGAAGGTACCACTGACGTTCTCAAATGTATGTTAAATACTGGATCAGACATCTACCAAGGAGCTTGTAAGAAAAGAGGTTCAACCTTAAAAGAAGAATACAAAAACGCTTCAGGTACTTGTTACATGGATCCAAGAGACATGGCAAAATTAGGTGTAAACAACTGGGATACTGTACTTGTTAAAACCGACTGGGGTGAAGTTGTTTTAAACGCTGCAGTTTCAAGAGATGCACCTCACGAAGGTACCGTATTCATTTGTAAAGGACCTTGGGCTAACACCATCGTAAGTCCAGATACTTACTGTTGTTCTGACCCTACCTACAAAGGAATTAAATGTACTGTAGAAAAAACCGACAGAAAAGTATTACTCATGGCTGACTTAATGAGATGGGTTTACAAAAAATACGTCGATGAAGATGATGATGACGTAGTTGAAAACATGGAATCATTAGGAGAATTACCAGTATATAAAGGACGTAAATGGAAGGAGTTGATTGATCATGAGTTATGAGCCACCTGTAACAGATTACGATGAAATTGTAGAAAACTGTACATGCGCATTCTGTGGATGTAACTGTGATGATTTAGATTATTTAGTAAAAGATGGTCATGTTGTAGCTGTAAGACACGCTTGCAGATTAGGTGCAAGTAAAATTATGGAAGATATGGACCAAAGATTATTAGTTCCTATGATTAGGGATGAAAACGGAGAACTTATGGAAGTAGACTGGGATACTGCTTTAGATAAAGCTGCAGAATACATTGCAAACTCTGTAAGACCAGTATTCTACGGTTGGTCTGAAACTTCCACCGAATGTATGAAAGAAGGTTTAGAATTAGGTGAATACATCGGTGCTGTATTAGATAACCAAGCTACTATCTGTCACGGACCAAGTTTACAAGCTGTTCAAAACGCAGGTTACCCTATTCAAACTTTAGGGGAAGTTCAAAACAGAGCAGATGTTGTTGCATACTCTGGAAGTAACGCAATGAACTCTCACCCAAGACACATGGCACGTTATGCTGTATTCTGTCGTGGATACTTCAGACAAAGAGGAAGATTCGACAGAACTGTTGTTACCATGGATCCTAAATTCTCAGATACTGCAAAAATGTCTGACAAATGGATTGGATTCGAACAAAACGGGGACTACGGTTTCTACAATGCTATTAGAGCTGTATTAAGAGGAAAAGAATTATACCAAGATGTAATTTCTGGAATTCCTAAAGAAGATATTTACGAATTAGTAGAAGAAATGAAAGCTGCTGAATTCGGTGTTTTATTCTTCGGTTTAGGTTTAACCCACACTTTATCAAAACAAAGAAACATTGATATTGCAATTAAAATGGTTCAAGACTTAAACAAATACAGTAAATGGGGACTTACTCCTATGAGAGGTCACTTTAACGTAAACGGTTTCAACATTTTCATGGCTTTCGAAACTGGATTTGCATTTGGTGTTGACTTCGCTAGAGGTACTCCAAGATATATGTTAGGAGAAACCAACACTATCGATTTATTAACCAGAAAAGAACCAGACTGTTTCATGGTTATTGCAGCTGACCCTGGTGCTCACTTCCCTAACGGAGCAAACCAACACTTAGCTGACATTCCTGTTATTCAAATCGATATCCACTGGGGACCTTCCACCGAACTTGCTGATGTAGTATTACCAGGTTCATTCATTGCGGTAGAATGTGGAGGAACAAGTTACCGTATGGACGGAGTTCCTATTTGGATGAAAAAAGCTATTGACAAACCAGAAACCTGTCGTGACGACGAATGGATTGTCAGAGAACTTAAAGAAAGAGTTATGAAACTCAGGCCGGAGCCAAATGTAGCTCCTAAATACGTGCCAAATCCAAACGCATTATAGGTGATATAATGGAGTATATACTTAAAAATGGTATTGTTTATGATCCAGCTAATGGAATAAACGGAGAAAAAATGGACATAATGATTAAAGATGACATTATTGTCGACAGTGTTTCTCCAAATGCTGAAGTAATTGACGTAACTGACAAAGTAGTTATGCCAGCTGGAGTTGACCCTCACGCTCACGTTGCAGGTCCAAAATTAGTAGTAGGAAGGTTATACAGACCTGAAGATTCAAGAAGAGGAGTAACCCAAAAAACTAAAATTTTAAGATCAGAATCAGGATTCTCTATCCCAAGTTGTCCTGCAACTGGTTACAGATACTCAAGATTAGGTTACGGTACTGTTGTAGAAGCAGCTATGCCACCTCTTGAAGCAAAACACACTCACGAAGAAATCGCAACTATTCCTAACATAGATGTTCCAGCATTATCCTTATTCGGTAACAACTGGTTTGTAATGGAATATGCAAGAGAAAACAACATTGAAGATTTAGCAGCATTTATCTCTGCATGGTTAAAAGTATCCAAAGGATACGGTGTAAAAATCGTAAACCCTTGTGGTAGTGAAGCATGGGGTTGGGGTATGAACGTACACGGTTACAATGACAAAGCACCATACTTTGACGTAACCTCCAAAGAAGTTGTACAAGCATTAGCTAAAGCAAACGAAAAATTAGGTCTTCCTCACTCAATCCACATCCACCCTAATGATTTAGGACACCCTGGAAACGTACCTACAACTCTTGAAACTTTAGATTCAATTAAAAACATTAAAAAATCATCTAAAGCTACTATCAGGGATCAAACTGTACACATTTGTCACCTTCAATTCCACTCCTACGGTGGAAACAGCTGGAAAGATGCTGACTCAGGTGCAAAAGAAGTTGCTAAATACATTAACGGTGCTGACCACGTAACTTGTGATATCGGTCAAGTAACTCTCGATGAAACAACTACTATGACTGCAGACGCACCTATGGAATACGACTTATTCAAATTATCCGGATTAAAATGGGCTAACAAAGATATTGAATGTGAAACCGCTGCTGGTATCATTCCATGTATCTACGCACCAAAAGCTCCAGTTAGTGCCTTACAATGGGCTATTGGTCTTGAATTGTTCTTAAGAATTGACGACCCATGGAAAGTATGTTTAACTACTGACCACCCTAACGCAGGTCCATTCATAAGATACCCAAGAATTATGTCCTGGTTAATGAGTAGTGACAGAAGACAAGAAATGATGGACAACGAAGTTCACAAATGGGCTCACAAAAGAACTGGTCTTCCAGAACTTGACAGAGTTTACGACTTCTATGATATTGCAACTATTTCCAGAGCAGCACCTGCTAAAATCCACGGATTTGCTGACAGAGGAGCACTTACTCCTGGATACAAAGCTGACATTGCTGTTTACGACATAAACCCTAATGAAATTGATCCTAATAGAGAATACGCAGCTATTGAAGAAGGTTTCAACACTGCTTTATACACTATTAAAGATGGT
Organism: Methanobrevibacter sp.; assembly: GCF_030539665.1. NCBI lineage: Archaea > Methanobacteriati > Methanobacteriota > Methanobacteria > Methanobacteriales > Methanobacteriaceae > Methanobrevibacter > Methanobrevibacter sp. The sequence continues at coordinate 188,266 of NZ_JAUNXR010000002.1, read as the reverse complement.
CAAATATTAGTAAAAGATAAAGAAATCGTAAAAGTTAAAGAAAGTCAAAACATTTGGGTTAACGTAAAAGGATACGAAAACGAAGAACAAGCTGTAATTGATAAAATCATGCCATTCTTCACTCAATATTACTCTGTAAAATGGGAAAACTATCCAGTACATGATCACTACTTATCAAACCCAATTAGAATAGATGTTGAAAGATAAATGAGGTGTTTAGTTTGAAAACAATAACTTTCGATCAAATAAAAACTTCTTCAATCGCTTTAGAATTTGATGAGTTAATTCCAGATGAAATTTACACCTGGACTGAAGAAGATTTTGCAAAATATGAAGTTCCTGTTGGAAATTCCAGATTCCCAATTACAGATTACTTTGACATTACTGTTGAAGGAGAAGCTGCTGGCGCTGGCGATGTAAAAATGGTTCTCAACGGAGATTTAAACAGAGTTAAATACATCGGTTGTAAAATGTCTGATGGTGACATTGTATGTAATGGTAGCGTAGACCTTCACGTGGGTGCTGAAATGTCCGGAGGACACATTAAAGTATACGGAAATGCAGCTGCTCACGCTGGAAGAGAAATGTCTGGTGGTACTCTTGAAATTACTGGAAATACCAAAGAATTCACTGGTGCTTCTTACATTGGTGAATGGAGAGGTATGACTGGTGGAGAAATCATCGTTTACGGTAATGCTGGTAAACAATGTGGTGAATGTTTAACTGGTGGTAAAATCCGTGTCAAAGGTGACTGTGATATTTTAGCTGGTATTCACATGACCAAAGGTATTATCGAAATTGATGGTAACGTAAACCGTTGGCCTGGTGGACAAATGAAAAACGGTACTATCGTTATCCACGGTAAATTAGGTAGATTACTCGAAGGTTTCATTTACAACGGTATCGTAGAAGATCCTGAAGTAGATGGAGAAACCTTCAAAGGAAAATACATCAAATATACTGGGGACATTGGTCTTAACGGTAAAGGTTCTTTATACTTAGACGCTGAAGCTAACAGAGAAAAAATGTCTGAATATGGAGAAATCGACGACGAATATACTTCAATTAGAGAATACAGGAATTTATAATTCCTTTTATTCTTTTTCTTTTTTGGTGGTTTCAATGGTTGAAGAAATTAGAATGCCTGTGGATGAAGCAATTGAGTATATTAGGAACAATGTTCAAATTAGGGATATTTTAGAACTTTCTTACAATAGGATTTTTGCTCCTGGTGAAGTTTTAAATATTATTGAAGAAGACGAACAGACTGGAGAAGGTCTTAGGGTTAGCTTACAATTAAATGGTGAAATCTTAAACCAGACTGTTGAAATTGATTTTAACGAAATTAAAGATGATTTAATTGAATTCCGTCATATAAATGATGATGGAGAAAGAGTTATCGAAATCGAATAATTCATTTACTTTTTTTTTAATAAAATTTAAGTTATTGAAAATCATCAATAACTAATTTTTGGGTTTTACTTTTATTCCAACTAAACATGCAAAAGTAGCTATTACACATAGAATAGTTGATATAATAAATGTTGTTTGTGAACTTACTATCAGATTTTTAAAGTTAGATGTGCTTATTATAACATCTCCCATTATCACTGTAAAAATAATTGTGAGCATAGCTAAGCTAGTGCTTTGTCCAACCACTCTCATAAATGTTACAGCCACTGATGCAAATGGGCTGTCTTCTGGAGGAACAGCACTCATCACAATATTCGTAATCGGGGATGTGAATATTCCAAATCCGATACCTTCAAACATCATGGCAACTACAATGACCCAAAGTGGTGTGGCTTGATCCAAAAAGATCAGCATTATCAATCCGAGAGTCACTATTGCCATACCTGAAGCAGCTAATTTTTGAGCATTGACCTTGTCGGATAACCTTCCGGATATTGGTGCTATGATAGCCATTGTTAAAGGATTCACAATCAATATTAAACCTGCAGTTTGTGGATTGAGGTTCAATATGTACTGGAAATGGTAGTTCAACAGATAATTCACAATGAATGTAGCTATATAGCTTATGAATGAAGCGCTATTTGCTGATAGAAAGACTTTGTTTTTAAATAATCTTATTTTGAATACCGGATTTTTTACTTTAAGTTCCCATATGATAAATGAGAGCAAAAGAACCAAACCAATTGCAGTAACTACAAATCCGATTATTGAGTTAATTATTGTAAACCCGTATATTGTGAGCAATATTCCAAACCCATAAAGAATGCATCCCAACTTGTCCAATCTTTCATCCTTATAAAGCTCCCATTGTTTTTCAACTTTACTGAACAATAGCCATATTACTATTAGGCAGAACGGTATTGGGAAGTAGAATATTCCTCTCCATCCCAGATTGTAGGTTAGGATTCCTCCAAGAACAGGAGCTAATGCGAGGCCTATGAATACGCAGGATATCAATATTCCCAATGCACTTCCTCGCTTATGCTCATCAACGTCAAGCACTATGATTGTTGTCATAACATCATAAGCAAATGCAGCTCCAACTCCCTGAAATGCCCTAAATATTAACAATGATGCCATATCAAATGAAAATGCAGTAAGAATGGCTCCGATTAAAAACAGAACCATTCCTATTATGAATGAATTTCTGATTCCTATTTTTCCGGATATCTTACCAAAAGGTACTGTAAGCACAGCTACCGTAAACAAAAACAAATTCATTACCCAGTTTTGCTCCAGATTTGTCAATCCGAATTCTTTAGCTATTTCCGGCAATGCCACGGTAGGTGCTGTTGATATGAATGCTACAATAAATGCAGCTATTGAAGCAAGCAGTATAACATAATCCGATCGGTCAAACTTTTTCATATTCATTAATATTTGATTTTTTAATTAAAATCATTTTGCTCCAACAATTTCACTTATTTTTCGGTGCTGATTAGGACATATGTCAACTGTCAACTTTTAAACGGACTATAATCGTTTTATAATCATTCCTATCCTATGATAGTCATTGAAATCCGTTTTCCTTTATAAATTTATTGGATGGTGATGATTTAAATATCGTTTCATGTAAAAGTATTTATAATAAATAACTTAATTATTAATTAAAAATAATGGGGTGATAGATATGGAAAAATTTGAACTATCTGTAGAAGAAGCGGTAGATTTTTTAAAAGAAAATCTTGAGATACATGACACTCTTGAAATTGCATACAATAGGGTTTTTGCTGAGGGTGAGGTTTTAAACATTGATTTTTCCAAGTACTTCGGAGAACCTGGGTTTAAAATTTTAGTAAGTCTTGATGCAGATTCAATTAATCCAACTATTGAGATAGATGTGTATGAAATTGCGGATGATTTAATTGAATATACTATTTATCATAGAAATGGTGAAGAGTTATATGTATCAGTAGTTGATAAATAAGTGAAAAAAAGAGTAGCTACTATTATTTTAAATGTAGCTATAATTATTTTTTATTTTTAATTATATTCTATCCATTTCCTCAAATGGAATTAGCTTTTCCATAGCCTTAACATTGATGTCAATATTCTCTTCTTTTATGGCAGCAATCTGATTAAGGCCACTTCCAATTACAATACCGAAATTATAATTGTCTACTTTTGCATTGTAAATCAGCTCTCTTGGTTTTCCTATCTTGTATATTGAAAGACCGATTGACTTTAATGTCTCCAATGTTTCAACGGCATGGTCTCTGGAAACATATGGGATTTCCTTGATGGATGCCATAATTCTTTTTGTTCCTATTCTGTTGATATTTGTCATTCCTTTAGCTATGAACACTTTATGTGGATCTATTGAAGAACCGTTGTATGAAATCAGGTCAATGAATAATGGAGGTTCCGAAAGTTCCAACAACCCTCCATATTTCGGGGTTATCATGATTCCATTCTTTATAAGAATGCCGTCGGTTGTCAGGCTGCAGATGGTTCCAATTCCAAACCTGTCCTCATCATAGGGATGGTCGATGATTTTATAGAAAGGATTCATATATTCTGGGTTCTGATTATAGCTGTCTTCCATTATTGTCATTACCTTATCAAAATGATCTTTATCCAAATATGAAATGTTGGCCAGAATATTTCCTTTTTTGGTATTTATATCAAAATCCACCTGTTCTATCAGGTTCAACATTTTTGAAAGTAAAAATGGTGTTTCCTTATAATGATTTTTGTCTGACGGTTTTAAAATGAATTCGTCGATTTTTCCAAGACTTTTAAGGTTGCTGAAGTTTTCTATCTCTTCAGCTATTTTAATGTCGATATTGCGATTCTGTTCTTGAGCTACACAGAATGGAGTTACTCCTCCAATAATTCCTATTCCTATCATTCCTTCACTAACTGGAATTCCTAATGTGCTTTCTCCTTCATAACCGATATCCAGTACTCCACCAATGCCTATTTTTTCCAGTTCATTTACGATATTTTCCACCTTTTCCCGTAAAATGCTAGGCACTATTCTAAAGTTGGCAGGAATCACTCCTTCTCCAGTTTCTATTACATCTGAAACTGAAGTCATTTCTTTGACTATAAATGCATCTAATGGCGGTATTGATGTTTTTTTGTATGAAATAAGCTCTACAAATTTTGTAGGTTTATAATCTTCAATCTTCAGAAGTCCTCCATATAATGGATGGGACAATATTCCTTCGTTTAGAAAAATTCCATCGATTGTTGTTCCGCAGATGGTTTTAACGTTGTATTTGTCATCATCAACTTTCTGGAACTTAACATAAGGACTTACACAAAGGCCACTATCGAATGTTTCTTTTACTAGATTGAGAGTTTCCTCATCATAAACAGTTGATGTGTTTACAACAACATTTCCTTTTTGTGTTCTATAATCAAAATCGGTTAGATATATCATATCCTGGAATTTTGAATAGATGGAATCTACTTGATCGTAGATTAATCCTTTTTCGAGTTTTTCACGACCTAAATCAGTAATCTGTCTGCCGGAGTAACCCATCTTTTCCGTATAGCCTTTTTCATCGAGAATTTGCATATGGTATCTTACTGCACGTTCTCCAAGATTAAATCCCTTATTCTTTAATTCGGTAGCTATTAATTTGGATCCGGTAGGTTTTTTTTGTTTATTTAATATCCTCAATATTTCAATCATTCTATGTTCTGATTCTGTCATGAAAAAACTCCTATGAAAAGAAGTAAAAAAAATAAAAAGTTAAAATACTTAGATATCTAAGTATTTTCTTTGTTCGTATCCGAATACTTGTACACGGTATTCGTCCCATTCTTGGTATTTCAATTCTAAGAATTTTTCACTGATGTGTTCACCAAGAGTGTTGAGTATGTATGGGTCTTCTTCAAGTGCGTGGTATGCTTCCCATAAACTGGATGGTAAAACCTTGATTCCACGAGCTTCTCTTTCTTCTTCAGTTAACTCGTAAATGTTGATTTCGGTTGGTTCACCTGGGTCGATTTTATTTTGGATACCGTCGATACCAGCTTCTAACATTACAGCGAATGCTAAGTATGGGTTACATGCTGGGTCAGGTGATCTGTATTCGATACGGGTTGCTTTTCCACGTGCTGCAGGAACTCTGATTAATGCAGATCTGTTTTTAAGACCGTATGCTCTGTATACTGGAGCTTCATAACCTGGTACTAAACGTTTGTATGAGTTTACGATTGGGTTAGTGATTGCAGTTAATGCAGGGGCGTGTTCAAGTAATCCTCCCATAAAGTGCATTGCATCTTTGGATAATCCGGTTTCACTGTCTGGGTCGGAGAATAAGTTTTTGTCACCTTTAAATACGGATTGGTGACAGTGCATTCCACTTCCATTTACTCCGAAGAATGGTTTTGGCATAAATGTAACTTTGTAGTCCATTTGGTCAAAGGTAGCCATATTGTCTACGATAGCTTTGATTGCTTGTTTGAAAGTAATTACTGCATCTGCAGTTTTCAATGCATCTTTAAATTTGAATGCGATTTCGTTTTGACCTGGAGCTACTTCGTGGTGAGAAGCTTCTACTTCAAAGTCAAGTTCTTCTAAGTTTAAGGTTAATTCTCTTCTGAAATCTGGTCCCATGTCTAATGGTTCTACATCGAAGTATCCTGCTTTATCGTATGGCATTGGATATCCTTCATCGTCAATGTCAACAATAAAGAATTCTGGTTCTGGTCCGATGTTATAGCTTAATCCGAGTTTAGCTATTTTTGCTAATGATTTTTTCAAGATTCCTCTTGGGTCTCCTGCAAATGGTTTTCCTTCTGGGGTCCATACGTCACAAATGAATCTACATACAGCAGACTCTTCAGGTCTCCAGGATAATCTGGAATAAGTGTTTATATCTGGTTTTAAAACAAGGTCACTTTCGTTAATGTTTACAAATCCTGCAATGGAGGATCCGTCAAATAACATACCTTCTGTGAATAAATCTTCCATTTCATCTTCTTTAAATGGGATAACAATATTTTTTACAGTTCCGTTAATGTCAACGAATTGTAATCTTATGAATTTAATATTGTCCTCTTTCATTTGTTTAATTACATTTTCCATTAATTCTTCATTAATTTCGCTCATCAAATCATACTCCTTGATTAATTGAGATGTGAGTCTAATAGTCGGAAATGTTTTTCCAACACTGGAAATATATTTCCACCTCATATTATATAAACATTTTGAAAAAAATTTTAGATTAAATATTATAAAAAATAGAAAATATTGTTGATTTGAACATAATTTTTTATATTTTTTAAAAAAAGTGGCTATTTTTATTAAAATTAATTATTCATGTTCATCATATTTAAAGAAAAAAGCAAGGCAAATCCATTTTCGCAGATTTGCTAATTTTTTTAAATTACAATGTTTCAACGTTAAAACTATTGAAATTTAAAAGATCATAGGTCAACAATTGTGGGGCTTCTAAAACCTCTCCTATTCCTGTGATTATTTTAAAGGCTTCCATAGCCTCCAAACATCCGATTATATTGGGATTAGGTCCAATTACAGGTGGAACACCACTGGTCAATTGTAAAACTTCATCAATTACTTCTGGGGTCAGTTCTTTTCCGTATGAAGGCAATCCGAACATTGATTCATAGCTGACGTCATTTTCTGGTTTAAAGACAGTAAGTTGCCCCATTGTGCCGTGAATTGCACCGTGAACAAATGGGATATCATTTTCTTTCGCATATCTGGATACTATAATTCTTGTAATCAGATTGTCAACGGCATCTATTACAATATCCGAATTTGAAATTATCATTTCGATATTGTCCTCATCCAGTCTTTCGTTAAATGCTGTAACTTCGGTATATGGGTTTATTAGTCGGACGGTTTCTTTTGCTACTTCGCTTTTGGAAATGCCAATTTTTGTTAGGTCTGATAATGCTTGCCTGTTTAAATTTGATAAATCAAACCTGTCCTCATCGACTAAATTTAATTTTCCTACTCCCATACGTGCAAGCATGCTTATAGCGTCTCCGCCAATTCCTCCACATCCGATTACGGATATTTCGGCATCTTTGAATCTGGTCTGTTCGCTTTTTGTTACAATACTCATTTGACGTGTTACTATTTCCCAGTATCCGTCTCCTATAAATCTGGTTGGCATGGTTTTTATTATATTGATTTTGATAATTTAATTTTTCTGATTATAACACTGTTATTAACCATACTATAAAAAAAGTTTAAAGTAAAATTTCTGTAAAAAAAGTTTATAAAAAGTTTTCCTGGGATTTAAGGATGCCGGGAGCGGGATTCGAACCCGCGGCCTCACGGTATCCCAGGAATTGTCAGAGCACTGCTTAATTACCCTATGAGCCGTGCGCTCTAACCAGCTGAGCCACCCCGGCACAGTATGTTAATATATTATTTTTTTATTTAATATAAACATTTCGGTAATCATACTTTTTTGTTTAATAATTGTTCCCTGTATGGATTTTCATTACTGATTAAAATGGAGATGGTCTTAATAAACTGGACAAATATGTAAAGTGTAGGAATTACAATAAGGTTGAGGATTATGTTCACGATGCCGATGTTTACAGTTCCACCTACAATCGCATATTCATCAATAATTAAGTTTTCAACTATCAATGTCAAAACAACAATCCAGAGGAATTTGGAAGTTTTCAGGTTCAATATCAAGTTAACTATATCCTTGATTTTAAAACCGGCTTTTATGGACTCATCGTTTAAGAATACATAGATCATTGAAGTCATTGGAAGAAGGCTAAGCACACTTACAATTAAAATTTTAACTATTTCAATCGGTTCCTCATAGCTTGGAAAAATGGTCCCGGCACTATTGAAAAATCCGTATGCTGCCTGTGTAACTATTAAGTAAAATGTAAAGAAGATTATTTCCCTCAATCCCTTTCTTAAAATTTTTCTGGAATCCTGTTTAGGTGTATTTTCCGGATTGCTTATCACTTCCTCTACAATATAGCCTATAAATCCAACATAATAGATATAAAAAACGGCAATCAATATTATTACTAGCAAGATCAAATAATTTTCAGTATCGGTTTCCAAAAGGATTTGGAGCATATCGTTTAATAAAATTAAAATTCCCAATGTCAATATTGCTTTTTTATTGGAAATTGTGTATTTTAAAGATATTTTCAAAATATCTTTCATGGGCTTGTCTTTCATTGACAGTATTTTTGTTTTTAATAATAAAATAATTTTATATGGGATTTACGAATATTTAATAAACAATAATTTTAATAGATTATAATATTAGGTGATGTTATGAGTAAAGTAAAAGACATGTCACTTGCAAGTGAAGGTGTAAGAAAAATCGAATGGGTTCAAAAACACATGCCTGTTCTTGAACACATTAAAAAAGAATTTGAAGAAACAAAACCTTTTGAAGGCATTACTATTGGATCATGTTTACATTTAGAACCTAAAACCATCAATTTAGGTCTCACTTTACAAGCAGGAGGAGCAGAAGTAGCTATGACTGGTTGTAATCCATTATCAACTCATGATGATGCAGTAGCTGGTGGTGTGGAATTAGGTCTTAATATTTATGGTTGGAGAGAACAAACCGACGAGGAATATTACGAAACCATCAACGCAGTTCTTGATCATAATCCTGACATCATAATTGATGACGGAGCGGACATGATTATGGTTCTCCACAATGAACGTCAGGACGTATTGGAAAACATTATGGGTGCATGTGAAGAAACAACAACCGGTGTTCACAGATTGGAGGCCATGAATAAAGATGGAGCTTTAAAATTCCCTGTTGTTGCTGTAAATGATGCTTACACCAAATATTTGTTTGATAATAGGTACGGTACTGGACAATCAAGTTTTGATGCTATTATGGGTACTACAAACATGTTGATAGCAGGTAAGACTATTGTCGTATGTGGATATGGTTGGTGCGGTCGTGGAATCGCAGCAAGAGCACAAGGGCTTGGTGCAAACGTTATTGTAACTGAAATCGATCCTATCAGAGCACTTGAAGCTAGAATGGATGGTTTCAGAGTAATGAAGATTAGGGAAGCAGTAAAAGAGGCTGACTTGATAATTACAGTAACTGGTAACATCAACATTATTCATGGTGATGATTTCAAATATATGAAAGATGGCTGTATGTTAGCTAATTCAGGTCATTTCAATGTGGAAATAAACAGAAACGATTTGGAAGCTCAATCCGTCAGTGTAAAGGAAGTACGTGAAAGTATTGAAGAATTCACTATGAAGGATGGTAGAAAAATTTACTTGCTAGCTGATGGAAGGCTTGTAAACCTTGCAGCGGCACGTGGACAAGGCCATCCAGCAGAAATCATGGACATGAGTTTTGCTGTTCAAGCACTTTCAGCCAAATATATCTTAAACAATGAATTGCCGATTGATGTTCAAAAAGCACCAGACAAAATTGATGATACTGTTGCTCGCTTAAAATTAAAATCTATGGATATTGAAATAGATTCATTATCTGAACGTCAAAAAGAGTATATGAACAATTGGCAAGAAGGAACATAATTCCTTCCATTTCTATTTTTTTCATGATGATAAATCAATAAGCTTCAACAGAGTAATCTTAAAATTGTGTATTTCTTCTTCCTGTAGAACTTCATTTATTTTATTTTGCATTTTTTCATCGTATTTGATTATTTCCTCAACCTTTTGACTGCCTTTTGAAGTTAGAATCAATACCTTTTTTCTTTTATCCTCAGGATTTGTTTCTCTTGTTATTAGCTCTTTGTTTTCCAATATTTTCATTGTTCTAGCTACTGTTCCTTCAGTCATATTAAATTGCTTACAGAGTTCCTCTTGAGAAATATGGTCTTTTTGGGATAAACTAAGTAAAAAATGAGCCTGACTACGTGTTATGTCATATTCTGCCAATTTCTTATCCACAAAACTTGAAAAATAGCGGTTAACGATAGACAATAATTGCCATACATTCACATCATCCACGTCATCCTCTGTCAGTTCCTTGATATTTTTCATCATAAATCCCTCAATTTAATGGTGATTACTCATTAATTTATATAATCATTTTAATAAAATTTCCTTAATGGGAGTTAATAATTTTAAATAGTTTCAAATTAAAATTTTTATTATGGCTTATTTTAGATATATTGACAATGGGGAAGGTCCAACTAAACTGTTTATTGGTGGTCTTCATGGAAATGAGGGTAGGACTGCCATTAAGTTTTTAAAATCATTAAAAAAATCAGATTTTTCCAATGGTCAGATTTATATCTACAATTTTGATAAAACAAAATACATTTCCACTATTGATTCAAGATATTATGAATCGGATATCGGCAAAAGGGTTTTGGGATTGATTGAAGAGATAAAGCCTGATTTTTACATTGAATTGCATTGCTACAACATAAAAAACTTCGAAAAACTAACTTCAATGGAACGTTTTGATGAAACTGGAGTTCCTCCGTTGCTGGATTTGGGCAGCTATGTTCTTTTAAGTTCTGTTTCTCCTTTAATAAGGACCAAATATTTTTCTCGTAAAGTTATATGTCAAACATTGGAGTTTCCTTGTTTGGATAAATTGAATTCTGAGGTTTGTGAGGAATATGGTTTCGATTTAAAGGAATCCATGGAAGTCTATAACAAAATTCTTAAAATGCTGGCTATTGCTCCGTCAAGAGCATATTATGAAAAAGAGATCATGAAGGATTACTTGGAACAGGCGAAATTGGCAATTAAGTATGCCAAACTTATTTTCGGCAAGAATTTCCCGCCGTATTGATTAGATGAGAAGTGCGGTTAAGCACTTAATCATCCATTAAATCTGCAAAGAGTTCTCCTGCAAATTTGCAGTATTCGATACAGTGTCTTTTGTTTAATCCTCCTTCTGTAAGGGTTCCGCATTGCACTGATGAGAACTTTTCTTTAAAGCTTTCAAATATTATTTTGGACATTTCTTGTACTTTTCCTGCATCGTCATTTGTTAATCCTAATGCGATTACAGTTCCAGTGATTGCTCCGCATGTTCCATCTGTAAATGTGCTTCCGATTCCTCCGCCGAATCCGCTGGATAGAATAGCTATTTCTTCTTCACTCATTTTGCAATCGGTATTTTTTAAAATACCTATTGTTGTTGATTGTGCACAGTTGTGTGTTTCTTTAAATGTTTCAATATCTTTATCTATTAATTTTTTGTCCATATCAGACACCTCCTAATTGTTATTCCATAGTGCTATCTTATATTTAAAGTTATACATTTGTGATAAATGGGAGGTTGTCATCATTGCTGTTTTTTTGTTGCATAAAAGTAGTATTGTCTTTGTATGAATGGTTTAATTGTTGTTTATTTTTTTAAAATTGCTTTAATTTGAAAGTAAAGTTATTTATATCTGTATTTACATATATACATATCATAATAGACTTTATTTATTATTTGACCTATTTTTATCAATTTTAAAATTAGTGAAACATTTATATATCTCTAAAAACAATATATGTATATCGGAATACGGTTGCCGACTTCCGATAAATGTCTAAAATGGTATTTTATATAACTTCTTAAAAAAGTTTTAGGATTGGTTAAACAAATATCATATAATAATTTGCAAAACCCTTGAAATTCTTTCTTCAGAACCAATCCTCTAAGCTTTTTTGTCCTGAATTTAAATTTTTCAACTTTTTACATGCATTTTCAACCCTACTTTCTGAAAATCCATGCTCTCCGCATAAGAATTCTATAATCTTTTCATTTTGGGGTTTTTTCCATTTGATTTTAATGTCCTTATTTACAGTCGGATTTAGGAAAATCTCTTTCACAGCTTCAAGATTCTGATTGCTTTCCTTTTCAAATTCCTTAAAAACAGTTTCTAATTTTCCATTTTGAGCATATTTCAATGCTGTTTTCGCACCCACTCTTTTTTTACCTTCATTAAAGTCAGTTCCAATGAGAATTCCCATTTCTATTAGCTGTTCCCGAGTAATGTCAAGATTTCCCAGGACCTTTTTAAGTTCATAATATTCAAGATTTCCCAGGTTGGAATTGATGGCCAAATTACGAACAACTCTTGCAGATCCAAATAGGAGACAGTCATAATCCTGCGAAGCAGTGGCCCAAACATCTCCATTTTTTACCATGTATGCTGCCTGTGCTTCACCCTCTCCACATGCTTCAATATATGGTATTCCCATTAATGTCAGCAATTTTTTAGAGGATTCGATGATGTAAGGGGATAATTTGGATGAGCGCATTGCATATTTGCGGGCTTCCTCGATGTCTCCTTTTTTAAGGGCATCTTTCCATTTCTGCTCTGATTCATTGCGGACTTGTCTGCGTTCTTCCTGTGTTTCCTTTTTAAGCTCAGGCGCCTTTCCATCAAAAACATAAACTGGCTTTATGTCTTTTTCAATCATTGAGGAGTTTCTATAAAGAATTCCACTTAAATGTGAAGTTATATTTCCGTTTTGATCCAGTAAGGGAGTTCCGTCCCTTTGACGTATTATTGATAAAAATTGGAAAAGTGTGTTGAATGCGTCAATCGCAACGGATCGTCCTTCCAAATCCTTAAAATTAATTGGTTCTGGTTTTATAATGTCCTTTAACTTAACTCCCATATTCCCCACCGTTCATATTTCTGTAAAATAGCTAATTGGAAAAGATTCCTTGATCCACATTAAAATTTCACCTTTATGGATAATGACATAATCTCTTGATAGGAATTCCTCATCTGTTCCATAAAGCTCTTTTAGGGTTTCGTTTGGCTTTTCGATAAAGATGTTCTTTATTTCCCTTCTTGATTCGATTCGGTAGTTTTTAAGAATTCTTCCAATAGGTATGTCCGCACTAATCAAATCGCATTTAATCTCTTCGGTAAGCCTATCTAATGGAATGTATGAAACAGCATAAATCAAAGGCTTGCCATCTTTATGCATTATAATTTCTCTAAAATTAATCTCGTCACCTGCTTCGGAATCAATCAATTTGGCATTCTCTTCATTAGCAATTTCGGTATGTTGCTCAAGTGTTGACAAGTCGATTTTTCCGTAAAGAACATCCAATATTGCAGTTATTGATCCGTCTGTTGTAAGCAATATTTTTTGTGTATTGGAAAAGTTTTTGTCGTTGTCCCTTTCCAACACATTTATTTTTTCAATTAAGCGTTTGTTAGCTTCATTCTTATTCATTGGCATTTTAGTTCACTACATCCTTTGGATGTGTAATAACTCCTTCAATTGCAGAAGCAGCAACTACTTTAGCATTAGCTAAATAGACTTCGGATTTTGGATCGCCCATTCTTCCCTTGAAGTTCCTGTTTGTGGTTGAAATACAAACCTCTCCTTCAGATAAAACTCCCATATGGCCTCCAAGACATGGTCCACATCCAGGATTACATATGATAGCTCCAGCATCAATGAATGCATCGATATAGCCTCTATTGATAGCTTCCTTATAGATTTCACGGGAAGCAGGAAGTATGAGAAGTCTAACATCATTATTAATTTCATTATCCTTCAAGATGTTGTATGCATCTTCCAAATCGGATAATCTGCCGTTGGTACAGGAACCAATCAAACATTGGTCAACAGCCGTACCTTCCACTTTTGAGATATCTTTCACATTGTCAACATCGTTAGGACAGGCAATTTGCGGTTCCAAATCTGTAACATCATATTCAAGCTCTTTTTTATAGACAGCATCCTTATCTGACCTGACTACGTTGAGCTCGGATGGCTTTTTATGGGTTCTTGCAGAAACGTATTGGATAACCTCTTTGTTAGGTTCCATAATTCCGTTTTTAGCACCCATTTCAATGGCCATATTACACATGGTTGCCCTTCCGTCAACACCCATGTTCTCTATGGTTTCTCCGCAGAACTCTGCAGTCTGGTATGTTGCGCCAGCTATTCCAATATCTCCAATGATATTTAAAATAATGTCCTTTGCTGCAGTGTACTCATCCAACTGGCCGCTGACAATCATCTTGTTGGCTTCAGGAACCATAAACCATGTTTTACCAGTAGCATAAACCATAGCTAAGTCTGTAGCTCCCATTCCAGTTGAAAAAGCTCCAAAAGCTCCATATGTGCAGGTATGTGAATCAGCACCGACAATGACCTTTCCAGGTTCAACCAAACCCATTTCAGGCAGGACCTGATGGCAGATACCTTCTCCATGAATGTAATTTTTACTGATTCCCTGGTCATTTATGAAGTTTCTACATACTTTCTGGAACTCTGCAGAGCCTATGGTATTTGCAGGGACATTATGGTCAAAAACAATGGCTATTTTATCATTGTCCCAGACTTCATCGGATATTTTTTCAAAGGTTTTGATTGCAGGTGGTGAAGTTCCATCATGAGACATTGCCAAATCCACTGGAATTTCAATAATCTCTCCAGGACTAACTTCATATCCTGCCTTATTTGATAGGATTTTTTCTGTAATATTCATTTTTCATTCCTTTTCGTTACAACTCTTAACGATTTCCTTAAACACTTCATCGTTAATGTATTTTCCTTCTTCTCTGCTCTTCTTGACCTTGTCCACAATTTCAAGAAGTTTGTCATTGCTCACTTCCATTCCGCAGCCATCCAATTTGGCCTTTACGGCTCTGCAACCTGAATGCTTACCTAAAACAAGCTGTCTTTTTTGACCTACAAGCTCTGGAATGTAAGGTTCATAGGTTAAAGGCTCTTCCACAACAGCATCCACATGTATTCCTGATTCATGTCTGAATATATTTTTACCGACAACTGGCTTGTTGTAGTGGATTGGAAGCTCACTGGCCTTGGAAACAATTTCGGATAGCTCTTTTATGTATTTGGTCTTAAATCCTAAGTCCTTTCCATACAATATCTTAAGGCTCATGATAAGCTCTTCCAATGATGCGTTTCCAGCCCTTTCCCCAATACCGTTGACGGTTGTTGAAACGGCATTTGCACCTGCTAGAAGTCCAGCTATTGAATTGACAACCGCAAGGCCAAAATCGTTGTGGCAGTGAAGTGCAATATCAATTTTAACGTCCTTTCTAAGTTCTTTCAAAAGATAGGTCATACCTTGTGGAGTGATAGCTCCTACAGTATCTGCAATATGGACTCTGTCTGCCCCATGGCTTTCTGCATTGTTGTAGATTCTTTTTAGGAAATCAATGTCTGTTCTTGTCGCATCCTCAGCTGAAAACGCTACAAACAAACCATGGTCCTTAGCATATTCAACGGCTTCCATACAGATATTCATTGCTTCCTGACGCCCAATATGCATCTTGTGCTCCAAATGGATGTCGGAAGTTCCCATAAATGTGATAATTCCATCAACATCGCAGGAAAGAGCAGCATCAATATCTTCAGTTTTTGCACGTGCCAGTGAAAGAATTTGAGCATCTAATCCTTCGCTGGTAATTGCTCTAACAGATTCCCTTTCCCTTTCAGAAACAATTGGAAAACCTGCTTCGATTTGATGAATTTTAAATTGATCCAATTTTCTAGCTATTTCTAGTTTGTCCTCAAGACTGAAACAGACTCCAGGGGTCTGTTCACCATCTCTTAAAGTTGTATCATAAATGGTAATGTCTTTAGGAAAATTCAATTCAGCTTCTTTGTTATAATGACTAATATGATACTTCAAAAATCTCACATCTGTAAATTTAATAATAAACTATCTTTATAAAAACTAATATAAGTAGTATTTTAATTTGATACATTTAATATAATATTATAAACATATTTTGAAATTGATATCAGTGTATAAAAGGTGTAATATTGCTTAAGAAAATATGTCCCAATTGTGAAAATATTTGTGATGTCGATGACAACAATTGCAATAAATGCGGAAATGAATTATATTACTATTTAACTTCAGATAATGTTTTTGGAAAGGTAAGTTCATTATTTTCAAAAAATAATGAGGAAGATTTAATCTTGGATGAACTGGATCAGCTTGAAAACTGGGAAACTTTTTTCAATGATTTCAAAAACAATTTGGAAAACCCGGGTGACGATTTTTTTGAGAAAATCAAAGATTTCAAAAAGGCCAAATCCGATTTCAAATATTTGGATAATCTTCGTGTTGATAAGGAGACTTATAATTCTTTGTTGAGCGAATATAACGTAGTGTCCAATTTCATCGATGATTTGGATGATAATGTGGGGAAATTTAATGATTACAATCTAAAAGAATCCCTAACCAAATTAAAGGAAAATAATGTCGATTCTGAGGATGTAGGTAGAGTTAAATCAATCTTGGATGAGTTTAATAATTCCGACAATTCAAAATATTTCGAATTTTACAATGATGATTCTAAAGCTCTTATAGCTATTGCAAATGAAATAGAAGCTTTGTTTAGCATTATTTATGGGGAATTCGATGCTCTCAATAATTTAAAAACTGAGTTGGATAATTACAACAATTCTAAAGAATTCCCCTGTGATATCAAAAAATTTAAAGGGGACTGTTCAGATTTTGAGTATTTGAATTTGCTCCCTGTATTTTATCCGGATTTGGAAAAATATGTCGACATTATTGCATCCGTCAACGAATTGTTTGACGATTTGGAAAAAGAAAAATCAAAATTGAGATCATTGTCTTCAGATTGTTCTGATTTTTTAAGGAAATTCGAATATCTTCACGATAACATTAAAGAGAGCGATGACTTCTTATCAGAATATTCTGAACTTGAATCTAAAATAAACGATTTCAAATATTTGGATTTAATTTTGCAATTGGACGACTCTCTTGAAAATTCCATTGATGAAATTCATAAGGTAAGTTATATTTTTAATAATTTTGACAACAAATCAAATGAGATTGTTGCCAAACATGAAGATTTGGAGAGAATTCTATCATTTTCCTATGATTATGAGGAATTTAACAATTCTTGGGCAGAACTATTGTCTGAGTTTAGAGAGGAAAGAGACAAGGAACTGTTCTTGGAAAAGTATTCTGATTTGAAAGAATCCATTGATTCATTTTCATGGCATAAAACAGAAAATGAAGATTATAAGAAAGCCATTAGCGATGCTAAATCCATACTTTTCAAATTAGACAACATAGACAAATTCATAAAAGTCAACAATGTCAATATTGGATTTTCCGAATTTTCAAACATTTCTAAGGAATCCTACATAGATTCCAATTACAAGAATAAGCTGTTGTCAGATTATCGTTACCTGTTTGATGATTTCAATAATTTAAAGATGGCTTCAAGAATCATTGATGTAGACATAATCGATGAACCTGCTTTAAATTTGGCTTCCAGGAATTTTGACAAGTTCATTAAAGGGAAAAATGACGAGTTTGTGGAAAGCGAACTTGAAAGATACTATTCCTTTTTCAGCGACATCGATGGAAAGTCCCTGGATGTAAATCAGAGAAAATCAATAGTCACCGATGAGAGGAACATGCAGATTATTGCAGGGGCAGGATGCGGTAAAACCTTGACCATATCAGGTAAGGTTAACTATCTGCTTGATAAGGGAGTCAAGCCTGAGGAAATACTTTGTCTGTCCTATTCCAAGGCTTCTGCAGATGACTTGGTCAAAAAGCTTCCAGATGATATTGAAGCATCCACATTCCATTCATTGGGTAAAGGCATTCTGGAAGAGGATCTGGGCAAGAAAGTGCTTATTAAGGATAATTTGCTGGATGATGTTGTCAATGACTTTTTCTCCAATGTGGTTTTTGAAGACAAGGAACTTTTGGAAAAGGTATCTGACTACTTCACATTTTATTCTTACGATGTGGTTGATAGGGAAAATAAGAATCTGGGGGAAATTTTGGAAATTGAAGAAGGAAGATCATTTACAACATTAAAGGAAAGATATAGTGAACTTGATGATAAGAAAACATTCAAATACAATCAGAGAGTTAAAAGTTTCGAAGAGCTGTTAATTGCTAATTTCCTTTTCATTCATGGAATTGACTATGAATATGAAAAGCAATATGTTGACAAGGATGGAAAAAAGGTCAAGGAATGGAATAATTACAAGCCTGATTTTTATTTAACTGACTATGGAATTTATTTGGAGCATTTTGGTGTCAATCGCAATTTGGATGCTCCGTGGCTGGATAAAAAAGATTCCGATAAGTATAAACAGGCAATTTTTGACAAAAGAAGTCTTCATAAGGAACATGGCACAAAATTAATCGAAACCTACTCTTATCTTGCAAGTGAAAATATTCTAATGTCTGAATTGCGCAGAATTTTGGAAGAAAACGGTGTTGAAGTTAAGGATGTTGATTATGAAGAAGTGTTGAAAGCATTGGCAACTAATGACAAGTTAGACTCTTTCAAATCTTTCATTAACTTGATAAAATCATTCATAAGCTTATTCAAAGGGAACAATTTCGATTCTTCTAAATTTGATGAGTTTAAAAAGCAGGCGGAAAATGAAAAAATTCCTTTTAATAAAACAAGACATCTGCTATTTTTAGATATTGTAGAGGAAATCTATAGGAGATATGAAAAAGAGATGGAAGATCCAGATGTCATTGATTTCGATGACATGATTAACGGAGCTATTGATGTTATAAGACAAAACAAGGTTTTCAGAAACTACAAATACATAATTGTAGATGAATATCAGGACATTTCTTATAGCCGTTTCAAACTCCTAAAGGAGATTCAGGACGCTTCAAACTCCAAGATATTCGTTGTTGGGGATGATTGGCAATCCATTTACAGATTTACTGGATGTGATGTGGGGCTGTTTACCAACTTCCAGAATTATTTCAGTGACTATGAAAGATGCTACATTGAAAATACTTACAGGAATTCCCAAAGCTTGATTGATATTGCGGGAAGATTCATCAACAAAAATCCAAATCAGCTGGTAAAGAATCTAAATTCAAAACAGGAGTCAGACATTAAGAATCCGATTAAAATAGCATATTATAAGGATAGGGATGATAAAAGCAAAATCAAAGCGTTGGAGGACTGTGTCAAGGACATCTCCAAAACCTCCAAAAACATTTTGATATTGGCAAGGTATAACAGTTCCATAAAACCCTATATAGCTCAAGATTCTCCTTTCAAACTCAAGAATTCCAATAGGGACAATAACAAATTCAGAATAATCTATAAAAACAATCCTTCTTTAAACATAAACTTTTTGACAGTTCATTCGTCTAAAGGTTTGGAAGAGGACAATGTTATCCTGCTGGACTTGGAAAATTCGTATATGGGATTCCCAAGCAAGAAAGAAGATGACAGCGTTCTCAAATATGTCATCAATGAAGGGGATCAGTTTGAATTTGCAGAAGAACGTAGGTTATTTTATGTAGGGATTACCAGAACCAAGAAATACAATTATTTCCTTGTAAATTATGACAAACCGTCCCAATTCGTTGAAGAGTTGAATGAATTTGCAGATGCCGAGGTCCTTACTGGTATAGAGTTTGATCCTAAAAATGAGAAGCTCATAAGAACTAAATTGAAATGCCCTATTTGTAAAACAGGTCATGTATCCATCCTAAAAGTTAATAAAAACTATATGAAATTTATATGTTCCCATAATGCATGTGACTGGGATGGTGGTTCTTATAGGGGCAAATTCAATGATTTGGACATTATGGAAAACTGTCCTAGATGCGATGGCATACTTTATGTCTCATATGGAAAGTATGGTCCTTATGCTTCATGTTCCAAATGGACTGGAAGTCCATGTGAAGGTAGGAAATCATTAAACGGAAAATTTGATGGCCTAATTGAGGAATACAAGAAAGAAAAGAAAAAGTCAAGTGACAATACAACTTCTTTCAAGGGTAAAAAATCTAAAAAAACATATAAAAAACCTAAAGAGGCCATGGGAAAATGTCCGAAATGCGGCAAGGATCTTGTAAAGCGTAAGGGCAAATATGGGGATTTCATTGGCTGTTCAGGTTATCCCAAATGCAGATACACATGCCAGGTGGACGAATTAGAAAATATATTAAAGTGATTTGAAAATAGTATTACTATTGATTAAATAAGGTGTAAAATATTGCTTAAAAAAATATGTCCGGAATGCAGGGAAGAGTACAATTCTTTAGATGTTACAGAATGCAAAAAATGCAACAATGAAGTTTATTATTATTTAACCGAAGATACAGGATTTTCCAAATTGAAATCAGCATTGTCATCAAATAAGGAAGCTGAAAAAGATCTTATTGATGATTTGGAAAGCCTGAGGAAGTGGGAAGGATTCTTTTCAGCTATTGATAACAATTCAACAGAAGAGCTTTATAAACAGGCCGCCTCTTTTAAAGAGGATATTTCCAACCACAATTTTCCAGAAATGATTGTAATTGAAAATGATGACTATAAAACTCTTTTAAGGAATTTTCATGCAGCATGCGAATTTATAGATGTTCTGGATGATTTTTTAGATAGCATAAATGCAGTTGACATTGATAAAAAGACAGTGTTGAAGGTTTTAAGCAACGATGAAATCACTGATGAGGCCAAAAAGGAATATTTGGATATAGTTTCTTTAAATGTTGGGGAAGTTGCTGCCAATGGCCATTATGAATTTATGCAGGTCTACGATAATGGAATTTCTAACAAAACTAAGGAGTTAAATGAAGTAAATGATTTCTTAGAAACTGCAGGCAATGAATCCCAAATTGTTAAGGATTCAAAACAACATTTTGGTGAATTTAAAAAGTATTTCAACGGATTTTCAAAGAAGCCGGAAAACTATTCTCAATTTAAAAAGGCTCTTGCTTCAATTGAATATATTGATCTGGTGCCATATTTTGACTTGTCGCTGTTTGAAGATGTTGACACAATCAAGGAGCTTATAGTTAAATTCACTCATGTTGACATGGAACAGGATAAGGTCAATAAGCTAAATTCAGAAATCCCTTCTTTTTATCAGGATTTCGATGGCTTGCTTGAAGGCATAGTGGATGAGTATACCAAAAGCAAGTTTTTGGAAAAGCATTCTGATTTCAAGAAGGAATTGTTCTCCTTTGACTATTTCAAGCTATTGGAAAACACCGACGAAATCAAAAAGGCACAGAAGTTCTTAAACAATTTCGATGAGGAATGGATGGAACTCTCCGAAAGAAAAGCGGAACTGGACAGGAAGAATTCATTCGAAAGGGAATTTGAAGAGTTCAACAAAAGATGGGAAGACTTTATGGATTATCATGACTTGGAAAAGCTCGCCAGTTTCAATGGGGAACTGTCTGAATTCAATCAGAAATACGATGATCTCATTGAAGAGAACCAGTTCAGTGCTTATATGGGGATTCTCAATAGGATTGATGAGGTGAATGCTGATATCGATTCCCTTGACTTTGGCAATTTCAAGGTCTCAATTCTTTTGAATTTCCTAAATGACGGCTCAATCAAGGACTCTTCCAAAATCGAGCGCTTGAATGAATACAGGGAAATGTTGGACAGGCTGCATTCAATGGACCTGAAGGGTTTGGAAGGTTTTGACTCATCATTCAAGGTTCCATATGGGGACATTGAAGACATGGAAAAACTTTTCAGCGATGTCAAGGAAGAAATCGATGAACTGAAAGGCCTTAAATCAGTAATCGATAAGCATAACAGCGATTCCACACTTCCTGATGACATCGGCGAATTCAAGGACAAGATCGATGATTTCAATTATCTGGAAGTGATTCCATACTTCGATTCAGATTTGAAGGGGCATGCGGAATACTTGCTTAACCTTAAGGAAGGTCTGAAGCAGGTTGACATTGAAATAAACAAGATTCGTTCATTGATTCTTGACTGCTCAAAATGCAAGTTTGAATATGAAAAAGTAGAATTGGGTAAAATAAGCAGGGAGGATTTCATGGACAAGTACTTCTCTTTAAAAACAGAGCTGCTGTCATTTTCATATGTTGACTTGTGGCACTATTTTGATTCTGACTTGAAGGACTATGCTGATTTGGTTGGGGAAGTTCTGGGGATTTTAAGTTAATACTGTTCATCCCTGTGTTCTCTATATTCCTCAAGCTTCTCTTCCAGCTCTTCTCCTTCGTAGACCTGTGATGCGGCCAGCGGGAAAATGTAGTCGGCCTGGCTGAACCAATAGCCGCAGTTCCAGCATTGGATTGCCAAAAATTCATTCACTGCTCCACAGAGATCGCATACCATTGTATCGTCACGCATTTTTTAACCTCCTTTTAAACACATTTTTATAATATCATTTTAATAGGTTAAAAAGTTTTCCATATGGTTTTCATTTAGAAAAATTGATTTTACTTAATAAAATTGTTTTAACTTTAAACAATTGTAATCAATTTATTTTACTATTCAAGTAGTCATGTTAACTAATATTCTAAATAAGATTTATATAATGCTTTAACAAATATTTAAATGTTATTTGGCCATATATTTGAGCATATGAATTTGATTAAGGAAAAACTTAAATCAGAATTGCCGTATGTTTTTTTTTATGATAATGGCATTGAGCTATTTCGGGCGATATTATGAAAAAATACGAAGATATGACATTAAGAGAACTTCAAATGTTGCCTAATGAGGAATTTGAGAAAATACCTATTGAAATTCTTGATAAAGCAGCTGAAGAACATATTAAAAATGTTTCTCCTGAAAAGGATGGATTTTTAACAAGAGATATTCTTATAGGATAATTTTTATTATCCTATTTTTTATTTTCTAATAATTCTAAATAGGATGTTGTTTCAAATCCATCAACAACACCTAATTTTTCATATAAATCAAAAATGCTTTTCTGGGCTTCGGTATAGTCTGTTCCGTCTGGCAGGGATATTTCGATTTCCATGTACGGGTCAAGGCCCTCCACGTCATCAAGGCTTATCTCGAAGTTTTCATATTCGAAGTATTTTCGGTTCTTTCTGACGGCACGTACCTGTCTGAATCCAATGCTTTCAAGGATGTCGTTTCCCATTTCGGCATTTTCAATAGCCATTTCGACTTCCTTGCGTGTTTTGGCTTCCTTGTTTATCTTTGGGCCCTTGTAGGTTATGAAAATATTTTCAACATCTTCCTTTCTTGTTGTTCTTATTCTTAAAGCTTCATCGGTTTTGGCAAAATCCACTATTGGGCTGTTGAAGTACAAATCTTCCTGAAATTCAACTTTTGTTTTTACAGCACCTATGCCTAATATTTTCTCTTCCATTTCATCAAAATCATTGATTTTTGCCTTAACTTCAACCTCTATCATCTTATCAAAACCTTCATGTATCTTATTGATATTTTGTTATTAAGATTAATAGTATTTTTTTATATTAAAATAAACATACCTTTATATACTATTTAAATAATATTATTTAATAGTAAAAATTTAAGGATAATTTTTTTATTTTAAATTCTTACTTTACTTATTTTAAAAAGTTAATTGGAGGTTTTAAATTGACCGATGTTGATATTAAAATTGAAAACATTGTGGCTTCTGCAAGTATTGGAAAAGATATTGTTCTTACTGAGATTTCCAAAGCTTTAGAAGGTGTCGAATTTAATCGCGAACAGTTCCCAGGATTAGTTTTCAAACTAAAAGAACCTAAGACAGCTGCGTTAATTTTTAGTTCTGGAAAACTTGTGTGTACTGGTGCTAAATCAATTGACGATTCAAAATTGGCAATTAAAAAAACTGTTGATTTGATGAGGGAAGTCGATCCTGATATTCCTCATGAGTTTGAGATTATAATTCAAAACATAGTGGCTTCTGGTAATTTAGAATCCACATTAAATTTAGAAGCTGTAGCTTTAGAACTTGAAGATACAGAATATGAACCTGAACAGTTCCCAGGATTAGTATACAGATTATCTGATCCTAAAGTAGTTCTTTTATTATTTGGTTCCGGTAAAGTTGTTTGTACTGGTGCTAAAACCCGTGACGACGCTAAACTTGGTGTCGAAAGAGCTTACGACAGATTACGTGAGCTAGATTTAATATAATTGGTGGTATAGTTGATTAAACTTGTAGTATTTGACTTAGATAACGTTATTATTGATGGTGAAGCAATAGATGAGATAGGAAAATTAGCAAACGTTGAAGATGAAATAGCTGACATTACTGAGAAAGCTATGCAAGGGGAAATAGACTTTGAAACTGCTATCAAAGATAGAGTTAAACTTCTTGAAGGAACTTCCATTGAAGATATTCAAAAAGTTGCTGATGAACTTCCATTAATGGATGGTGCTGAAGAAACTATCAATAATTTGAAAGATGAAGATTTAGAAGTAGCAATTATTAGTGGTAGTTTTGATGTAGTTGCAGATGTAATCAAGGAAAAATTAGGTGTTGATTACATTTACACTAATAGTTTCATTGTTGAAGATGGTAAATTGACTGGTGAAGTAGAAGGTCCTTTAGTATCTGGTACTAAATTAGATGTCTTAAATGACCTTGTTGAAGAAAAAGGTATTTCTTTAGATGAAGTTATTGCAGTTGGTGATGGAGCAAACGATATTTCCATGATTGAAGCTGCAGGAATTGGAATCGGATTCAATGCAAAACCTTCTGTAAAAGAAATAGCTGACATTGTTGTAGACGATAAAGACTTAACCAAAGTCTTTGATGAAATTAATAATCAATTAACTGCCGATATTGCTGAAGAAACTGCTGTTGAACAAGAAATCGAAGACGAAGCTGTTGAAGAAGAACTTGAACAAGCAGCAGAAGATGTTGAACTTGAAGTAGAAGATGCTGAAGAAATCCAAGAAGCTTTAGATGAAGTTGTTCCTGAAGTTGCTGCTGTTGAAGCTGCTGAAGAAGAAGCTGAGGAAGAAGCAGAACTTGAAGAAGCTGCTAAAGACGTCGAAATCGAAGAAGAGGACGCTGAAGAAATCCAAGAAGCTTTAGATGAAGTTGTTCCTGAAGTTGCTGCTGAAGAAGAAGCTATCAAAGAAGCTGAAGAGGAAGAAGAACTTGAAGAAGCAGCTGAAGAAGTAGAAGTAGGTGAACAAGTGGCTGAAGAAGTAGAAGCTAAAAAAGACTCCCTTCCAAAATCCGAATTTGTACTTGCTGACACCATGGAAGGTGTAAGACAACAAAAAGACGAAAAAGAAGCTGAAATCTCCAAAATTGCTGATGAAAGGGAAGAATTTAACAGAATTGCTAAAGAAGAACGTAAAATACGTGATGAATTGAATGCTTCATTAAAAGAAAACTTAAATAAAGCTATTGAATTCAGAAACGAACGTAATGAGATCAACAAAGAAGTTGAAAAAGCTAAAAAAGCACGTAATGAGGCTAACAACAAGCTTAAAAACTTAGAATGGTCTTCTGGTAAACGTAATAAAATCAAAATAGAAAATGAGATTAAAAAGATTGATAAAATCATTGAAACTCGTGTTTTAGATATCAAAAAAGAAAATCAACTTGTTAAAAATGCAAATGATTTAAGAAAACAATTAAACGAGATTCAAGAAGATGAATCAGTTCAAGGCGAAGCTCAAGATCTTAAAAAATTATCCGAAGAAGAACACGCTAAAGTTATTGAACTTTCTGAAAAAGCACAAGAAGCACACGAAAAAATGTTAGAATTCTTCAGAAAAACTGATGATATTAGAACTGCTGCTGATGAAGCTCACAAGAAATTCATCGAAGCTCGTAAAAACGCTTCTGCAAAACACGAAGAGTTTAAAGTTGTTTTAAGTGATATTCACGTTATCAATAAAAAATTAGGTACCAACAAACCTAGAAGAAGAAAATCTGAAAACAAATCAGGTCCAAAAGGTAACAAAAACAACGAAGAAAAAGAAAAAGCTGAAACCATCTTTGAAAAATTCAAAAACGGTGGAAAATTATCTACTGAAGAGCTTTTACTTTTACAAAAGTACAACATAGGTTAAACAAGTATTCATATACTTTTTAACTTTTTTCTTTTTTTAAAAAACTAAAATGGGTTATTATGGTAAGTCGCAAACAATACATTATCTTAACAATTTTAACAATCATAATATTGGCTATTGTTTACATATTCTGCTACTAGTCAGATAGGCTATTTTTTACTATTTTTTGCTGTCTTTAGTGACAACTTTGCACTTTTTTGTTTTGGTTAATCAATATTCCATTACTAATTATAATAACATACATATTTCTATTCTTAAAAGCAATAATGAATTAAAACAATCCTTTCAAAACAAGACAAGAATAAAATGCGGAATACTTACTTATCAGAAGACTTTTTGAAAGAGTCTTTTTTAAAGTAACTTTTATTAAATAATATTTTAAATAATTATTAATATAAGAAGATGATATGATGCTTACAATTTCAATTATTAAAAATGAAATAGAACCTATAGCGCGGGAATATGGTGTTAAAAAGGTATATCTCTTTGGCTCTTATGCGAAAGGAAGTGCAACAGAAGATAGTGATGTTGATTTGCTTGTTGAAAAAGCACCACACATGTCAGCAGTAACACTTGCAGCATTTTGGGACAGAATAATAAAAGCACTGAAATGCAAAGTGGATCTTCTATTAACTACAGGCATCAGTAAAAAGTTTGACGAAGCCATCGGTGAAAATAGGGTGTTAATCTATGAAGGATAGGATGTGTTTGTCCTAGAACAAATATTGATGTTTTGTAGGCGCGTAGAACAATATGTGGAACTTTTTGGTGAAAATTACGAAGACTTTGCAAGGAGTACTGCATATCAGGACTGCTGTGCTCTCTGTATCATACAAATAGGAGAACACTGTAAAAGAGTTTCTGAAGAGATAGTGGATGCAAAACCTGAAATAGAATGGAGTGGATGGTGCAAGACAAGGGACTTTCTAACACATCAATACATCAACTTGGATGTGGATATACTATGGGATGTAATAAATAATGATATCCCAAAAATAAAAGAAGTCTGTGAAGACTTTTTAAAATAATATATATTAAATCCATTGTGTTAGTATTATGGATTTATAGAATTGTTTGTTATTTTTTAAAATTTGTTTCTTTATTTTTAATCTTGTGCTTCCAAAGGGTTTTTGCCTACGAATATTTTTTTAGATTTATCAATTGAAAATTTACAAAAAGAATCAGTAATAATTCACTGCACTTTCATACTTCAAAGATATGTGCACGACATCAATTAGTATAATTTAACATAATCAATATTCATCATACAAAAACAGAAAACAAAACAAAATACAAAACAATAATGTGAATAAAAAAATTCCTACAAGCAAAATATAGCTTAAAATCAAATAGGCTATAACTCAAATGACTTTTACAAGTCGTTTTATCAAAATCTTTTTATATTTTAATATTCTTTAAATTATATTTAACAAAAGGGAGAGCAATTGATTAAAATGCATGAAGTAATAATTTGTGAGAAGCCTAGTTCTGCCGAAAAGATAGCTAAGGCATTGGATCCTAAGGCAAAGGCTTTTAAGTATAATAAAAAGGTAAAATATTGGAAATTAAAAAGGGATGAGAAGGATATAAGTATTTTCTCTGCTGTTGGACATTTGTATTCATTGGCTAAGGACAATCCTAAGGATGAATTCTTTTTTGATCTTCATTGGGCACCTTTGTATGAGATTGATAAGAAAAATAAGGCCTATACTAAAAATTATGTTAAGGCCATTGAAAAGCATGCTAGGGGTGCTGACAAATATATTCATGCTTGCGATTATGATATTGAAGGAACTTTAATTGGTTATCTCACTTTAAAGTATGGCTGCGGTGAGGATTCATTGAAAAAAGCTTCTCGTATGAAATTTTCCACATTAACCAAAAAAGACATTGTTGAGGCTTATGAAAACCGTATAGATATTGATAAGCATCAGGTTGATGGTGGAATAGCTAGGCATGTATTGGATTATTACTTTGGTGTAAACATCTCAAAGGCTTTAACTCAATCTGTAAGGGCTGCAAAATCAAGATATCTTGGTCTGTCTGCAGGTAGGGTTCAGACTCCTGCATTATCCATTCTTGTGGAACGTGAAAAGGAGATTAAGGAATTTGTTCCTGAACCTTACTGGCTCATTAAAGCTAAATTGGCAGATTATGACATTGTTGCAGATCATGTTGATGGTAAGATTTTCGATAAGGCTCGCGCTGAAGAGATTTTAAGCAAATGCAATGGTAAGGATGGAGTTGTGGATTCCATTAGGATTTCACATTCAACCACCAAGCCTCCGGTTCCATTTAATTTGGGAGGTCTTCAGGCGGAAGCTTATAATGTATTCGGTTTTTCACCTAAAAAGACTCAGGTAATTGCTCAAAAATTGTATAGTGACGGTTACACTTCATATCCTCGTACCAGCTCTCAAAAACTCCCTGAAAGTCTTGACTTTAAGAATATTTTCATGCAGCTTAAGAAAAACAAGGAATTTGGAAAGCACATTGCTAAGCTTCCATCTAAATTGAAGCCTCATGAAGGTAAAAAGGATGATGCTGCACACCCTGCTATTCATCCAACTGGAATTTTGCCTAAATCTTTGGATAAGGATGAGAAGAAGATTTATGACCTTATCGTTTACAGATTCATTGCTCTTTTCTTTGAAGCGGCCAAATTCGAAAGCATGAGTACCCATATCAATATTTCCGAAGAACTGTTTGGATTTAGACGTAGAAGGGTAACTCACAAGGGATGGATGGAGCATTATCCATTTAGAAAGATCGACAATGAGGAATTCCCTGAAATCAATGAGGGGGACGTCATGGCTGTTGAGGAAATAATTTCCGAGGAAAAGGAAACAAAGCCTCCTGCCCGTTACAATGAAGCTTCTCTCATTAAAGAACTTGAAAAGAGAGAATTGGGAACAAAGGCCACTCGTGCTGACATCATTACAAAGCTATATGACAGAAAATACATTTCAGGCAATAAGATTGAAGTCAACCAGCTTGGAGAGAACATTTTCGATACATTGAACGAGTACTGTAGCAATCTAACCAGTGAAGAGCTAACAAGGGAGTTTGAAAATAAGCTGGAGTCAATCAACGACGATGAGGCTACCAAGGACGAGATTATCAAGGAAGGCAGGCAGGAAGTTACAAACATACTTATGGATATTGAGAAAAACGAAAAGGAGATAGGTTCCCATATCTATGACGCGTATCAGGAAAGTAACATCATCTGTCCTTGCCCTAATTGTGATGGAAATCTTGTTAAGAGATATTCTCCTAAAACCAAACAGTCTTTTGTTGGCTGTTCCAATTATCCTGACTGCAAAACTACCTTTTCACTTCCGAAAGGTGCAAGGTTCCTTAAACAGACCTGTGACAAATGTGGTTTGCCTATGATTTCCTTTGGAAGCAAGCCTCCAGTTCACGCATGTCTTGATCCTAACTGCGGAAAGGAAAAAACCAAACCTGCACAACAGGAGATCGTTGGCAAATGCCCTCAATGTGGCGGTGACCTCATCAAACGTTCTGGAAGATTCGGCGAATTCATAGGCTGCAAATCATTCCCTAAATGCAGGTTTACATGTGGTGTTGATGAATTGGATGCCATTTTAAAGGCTTCCAAATAACCTTTTTTCTTTTTTTTCTTACTACAAATACATAGCTATATTTAATAAAATCTATAAATTTAATTATAATTGTAATATTGTACTTTTCATATGTTCAATATTGGGAGTTTTTTTTAATGAAATGCAAAATTCTTTTTTTAATAGTGATTTTGCTAATTGGAATAACTGCAGTAAGTGCAGAAAACAACACTTCAACTTTTGCTGATGTTCAAAGTGCAATTGACGGTGATGCTCCAATTGTATATTTAAACAATTCAGATTATGTTGGTGATGGAAAGCAATTAGCAATTAACAGAGATATAATCATTGATGGAGCTTATGAGAACAATACTGGTAGTTCTACATTAAATGCTAATGGACTGTCCAGAATAATCGAAATAAATAACAATTATTCTGTCATTTTAAAGAATATAAATTTCATCAATGGTTTAAGTGACGAGAATGGGGGAGCTATCCTTTTGAATGGTGATGGCAAGCTTATTATCTGCAACTGTAACTTCTCCAACAATTATGGAAACTATGGAGGGGCGATTTACAGTGGAGGCAGTCTAAACGTTTTTGACGGTTACTTTACAAACAACAGCTGTCTTATGAACGGTAGTGAGATTTACTGTGAATCTGATTCATTTTACCTTTTGAACTCTCAATTCGATTCACCATCCTCAGCAGCCATTGACGTGATTGTAAATGATGAAAAGCTGAATCTTACCTATGCCAATTATCAGATGGGAGATAATGAATTTGGTTTTATCGGAAGTTCTGATTATAATATGCTTATGTATAATCCTCTCTATAATGGGTCTTTTCCTTCAAGATTTTCCCTAAAGGATTTGGGATATGTAAGTCCTGTTCTACATCAGGGAAGTACTGGAACCTGTTGGGCTCATGCTCTTATTTCAACCTTGCAGTCATGTATGATGAAAGCAAATGGTGCAGATCTATTTGACCTTAATTCATGGAAAAATACTCTTTCAGTGGCTAATCTGGTTAATGTAATCATGGAATATATTAATCCATCAGTTACATATGATAGTGGAGCATTTTTCAGAGATGCAATTCCTTATCTTGTTTCTTGGATAGGTCCTGTCTATGATGATGAGGATTACTGGACTCAGGAATTCCATCATTCCGAAATTTTGGACACTATGATTCATGTTCAGAACTGTTATAAGCTTCCTGATGGGAATGGTACCAATCTTCAGTATATCAAACAGGCATTGATGGATTATGGAGCTATCTGGATTTCATTCAGTGCTGGAAATTACTGTACTGCATATGGAGATTATTTCAATCCTAAGTATGATACAAGCTCAAGACATGCAGTAACACTTGTTGGATGGGATGACAATTACAGCAGATACAACTTCAATCCTGTAAACGGAGCATATCCAGAGGGTGATGGTGCTTTCATAGTTCAAAACAGCTGGGGTAAGTATTGGGGCCGTAATGGATTTTTCTACATATCCTATTATGATAAATCAGTTGCATATACCAATATGTGGACTTTCATTTTCAATGATACATTGAGATATGATAAAAACTATCAAAATGAGATAAGGGGTGAATCCTCCAATGTAATGGCAAGACCTAAAACAGCTGAGGCTTCAAATTCTTTCCAAGCTACAGATGACGAATACTTGGTGGCAGTTTCAACTTCCTTCTACACTGGATATGACTATGAGATTCAAATATCATTAAATGGCAAGTCAGTTCTCAATCAAACAGGAACTAAGATTTCTGGTGGTTATTACACAATAGAGCTTGACAAATACATTCCATTGAAAACAGGGGATGAATTCACAGTAAAATTTATAATGCATAGTGTAGATGGTGAATGGGCTAGAGTACATTTGGATGTTAATTTAATACCGGTTATCAAGGCATACACATCAAAATACATAATCGAATCCATTCAAAACAAAGTAAATCTTGCAAAAGACAATTCCGAGATATTTTTGGACAACAAAACATATTTCGCATCATTAGGTGAGAAAACAGTCATAATTAACAAAAACATCACTATAAATGGTGCAAAAAGCAATGGGCAAGGCTTTTCAACAGTTGACGGTAACAATCTCATTTCTCTTTTTGAAATAGCTAAAGGTTGTAATGTTATTCTTAAAAATATCAATATTATAAACTCAAAAGGTACTGCAGTTTTGATAGATGAGGGAGGTATTCTAACTGTTCTTGATTCCAATTTCAGCAACAACTTCGGAGAATATGGAAATTCCATTATTATAAACGGTAATGGAACTATTGTTAACTGTATTTTTATCAATGGTAATCCTGGAGTATCTGAAATCTTTGTTAACGGAACAGCTAGCCTTAAAAATAATATAATAAACTCCAACACTCCTGGAATCTATAATAATGGAACAATTGAAAGTGAAGCTAATTTGGTCTTTAATGATGCAAACGGTATTGTAAATAAGGAGCTTCAATTGACAGCCACCTTAACAGACGACAACGGCAATTCAATCAAAGTGGACAGTTTAAGCATTGACAATTTTGGAGAAATGAGCTATTCTGGCAATGTATGGTCTTTGGATTACGTTCCAACTAATGTGGGCCAATACGCATTGTCAGGTTCTCCTAAAGGATTCAAAAACTTAAAAGTAAAAGAAGGAATTCTTTCTGTGAATCTTAATAACATGATTTCAATTACTGGTGGGGAATTCACATATGGTACAACCCCAAGTGTTATTATTGGAGCTTCAGAAAGTCAATTTGGTGATTACAACGTATATGTTGATGGCTTGAAGATTAGTACTGTTAAAATAAGCTCAAAAACAACCAGTCTTGGTTTGGGATCTTTAAATGCAGGAAATCATGTTGTAAAATTGGAAAAGGTCAACGACATTGAAAATACAAACTCTGCCAGAGTGTCTATTTTGCAGGCTCAACCTACCTTAAGCATTTCTGCTGCTGATGTTGAATATGGTGGAACAGCTATTGTCAACGTCAGAATGGTTGGAGTTAACAATGCTCCTTTATCAGGTGCCATTTCAATAAATGTCAATGGAAGAAATTACAATCTGAATTTGGTTGGAGGTTCTGGAGTTTTGCCTATCAATGATTTGTCCGTTAACTCATATTTGATTTCAGCATCCTTTGCAGGCAATGAAAATTATCTTCCTGCAGTCTGCCAGGCAGATTTTGATGTTTTCAAAAAATCAGTAAATGTTAACTTAGACGATGGAAACCTTAAAGAAGGTGAAATAACCGTTTCAGTTTCATCATCTAAAGCCACTGGTGAGGTCTACTTGTATGTTGACGGCAATCTTTACGATAAGAAGGCATTATCTGATGGGGCTGCCCTATTTAAGGTGGATTCACTTTCTCCAGGCAAACATAATGTAGCTGTAAGTTATGCAGGTGACAATAACCATAATCCTGCTTCAGATGATTATCTTATTCATGTAAGTAAGATTAAGGCCACTGTGGCTTATGAAGTTGTCAACAATGTTGCTGGGGACACATTGATTAAGTTTACA
Source organism: Methanobrevibacter sp. (assembly GCF_030539665.1). Classification (NCBI taxonomy): domain Archaea; kingdom Methanobacteriati; phylum Methanobacteriota; class Methanobacteria; order Methanobacteriales; family Methanobacteriaceae; genus Methanobrevibacter; species Methanobrevibacter sp. The sequence continues at coordinate 154,953 of NZ_JAUNXR010000002.1, read as the reverse complement.
GGTCCTAATGACGACAACAGCAACCTAAGGGTTTCAATCAATGGCAAATATTATGATGTTGATTTGGTTGAGGGAATAGGATTTTTAGATTTGAATGAGTTAAATCATGGGGATTATCAGTTCACTGCCAAATATACTGGAGACAATTACGAAGCTGATGACTTGAATAATTTGTTGACCGTCTTGCCAAGATTCAAATTGGAATCTGGTGACATTACCATGGCATTTAAGGATGGTACTTCCTATAGGGTTACTTTGTTGGATGCTTATGGAACTCCTATAAGTGGTGTAAAGGTTTCCTTGATTCTTAATGGTCCTTCCTTTAAGAATTTGAAGTATGATCGTGTTACTGATTCAAATGGTGTTGCTAGCTTGCCTATTGGCTTAAGTCCAGGCAGCTATTCAATTTCCGCCAATTATGATTCAGTGTCTATAGAAAACTCAATCAAGGTAAATGCCAATTCTTATTCACTGGTTGGTAAGGACATTAGTATGGCCTTTAAGGATGGTACTTCCTATAAGGTTACTTTGTTGGACGGAAGAGGCAATCCAGTTTCAGGTGTAAAGGTTTCCTTGATTCTTAATGGTCCTTCCTTTAAGAATTTGAAGTATAATCGTGTTACTGATTCAAATGGTGTTGCTAGCTTGCCTATTGGCTTAAGTGCTGGAAGCTATACAGTAACTGCCCAATATGGAGAGGCATCAGTTACCAACAAAATCAATGTGGGCAATAAGGGATACACATTGGTAAGTAAGGACATTAATATGGTCTTTAAGGATGGTACTTCCTATAAGGTTACTTTGTTGGATGGAAGCGGCAATTCTGTTACAGGGGCTGCTGTTACTGTTTCCATTGATGGGGGTTCCTTCAAGGACTTGAAATATAATCGTGTTACTGATTCAAATGGTGTTGCTAGCTTGCCTATTGGCTTAAGTGCAGGACAATACACATTCAAGGCCACATTCAACGGTGCAACCATCTCAAACAAGGTAGTGGTATCTTCTTCTGTAGTGGTTTCTTCTTATAAGCTTGTAGCTAGCGATGTTGTCAAGTATTATAAGACAAGCACTCCTTACACTGTAAAGCTTTTGGATAATGGTGCTCCTTTGGCAAACAAGGTCATTACCGTGGTTCTTAATGGGGCAAGCTTCAAGGATTTGAAATATTCCATCAAAACAGATTCAAATGGGGTGGCTACATTGCCTATCGGCCTAATCGCTGGAGACTATACCATTGCAGCGAGTTTCAATGGCGTAACTGCACTCAATAAAATTAAAATCTTAAAAGCTGCTTAGGGATTATTCCCTACTCTTTTTTATTTTTGTCAAATATTAAAAATTTCTTTAAAATGTATCAAATATATTTTAAAAACACAAATACTTAATAAGGTTAAAAATAAAATATAATTCAATAAAAATATTTTTTATATTTTTATTCAACCATTTATATTTTAAAACTGAATTTTAAAGATATGTTGCTTAGGTTTTTGAGTAGCATATATATGAAAGTAAAGAGGATTTCGATGAACAAAAAAACGTTATTAACAATAGGAAAATCAATTATTCTTATATTGATTTTATTCGCTTTTGTTTTCGCATTAAGAGCTCCTGCAGCAGATCTTAATTATCTTCCAGACGATGCAAAGGCAGATTATATAGATTCTCATGGGCTTCCTTATTTTAGTGAAATGGATTCGTATTATAACTTTAGATTGACTAACAATTACATCACTACAGGTCATGTAGGGGATGTAGTGGTCAACGGTACGGAGATGGATACTCACAGGTATGCTCCAGATAATCAAGAGGTTGATTATGAGATGGGCATTGTCTATGTGACAAGCGCAATGTATGATTTTGCTAATGGTATTGGAAATGGAATCTTTGGATTGTTTGCTGGACATGGCGGTTCTTATGATGTAAGGGAAGTGGCATTCTGGACAGGAGCATTGATTTCATGTCTTGCCGTAATTCCGGCATTCATATTTGCTAGAAGATTGACTGGCAATTATGGTGCTGTTGTAGCTGCTTTGCTTATTGCATTGGCTCCAAACTATTTCGCACACACATATCCAGGATTTTTCGATACAGATATGTTCTACTTCATATTTGCATTGTTCTTCATATTTTTCTTCATGGAGAGCTTGCGTACAAGAAATATCATTTTAAAGATTGTATTTGCAGTATTGTCAATTGGTGCAATAGGTCTTTTCTCCATTTCTTGGACTGGTTATGTATTTTACATAGCAGTTATGGGTCTTTTCTCAATAGTTTACCTTATCTTATGCTATGTTCTTAAAATTGGAAACGGCGATCCAAACAAGTATCCAAGCAGAATATCCTGGTTCCTACACCAGAAGGATTTGTATTCGATCATATTGCTTGGTGTAATCGGATTTGTCATTTTAGGAGTTACAAAAGGAATTGATGGTATAACTGGATTATTTGGACAATTTAATGTTTTGGTTAACTTGCAATCTACTTCAGCTATCGTTGGAGGATTCCCGAACGTACTTATTTCCGTTGCTGAGATGCAAAAACCTGCTTTGGTAGGTTCCGGTAAGGCAGCAGCATTTTTAGCAAACTCTAATGGAGTAATTAATGGTATTGGTGGAATAATTGTTTTGTTTGCTGGTTTAATTGTATTGTACACATTGGCAACCAAGCTTTGGAAACTCAGATCAGCTAAAGTTAAATCCAATGTTGACGTTTCCAAAAAGCCACACAAATCTAAAAGAAAATCTTCAGCTAAAAGAATTGATGATAAACATAAATTGAAAATTTCACTTAGCAGTCTTCAAGAGTTTAGTTCTCATGATGAAATTGAAAGTTCAAGACGCATCACATTGATGTACACTACTCTCTTTGTAGTATGGACTCTTACATCAATCATAGCTGTAACACAAGGTTCAAGGTTTATTACTACTTTAGTATTGCCATTCGGTCTTATGGCTGGTATGTTTACAGGTTATGCTGTCTCTTACATTAAGGATACAAAAATAAGCGACAACTGGTTAATGTTCATAATTGTTTTAGGAGCTGTTCTTGGTGGATTCCCAATAGTTGTACTTAACAATATCCTAGGTTTGGCGGTAATGGCAATATTCATTGCTTTAGGCGCCATATTCATCTTCGGTATTAAAAATAAGAAAACTGCAACTTCCACTAACGTGCCTATTAAGAAATGGATAGCTATCGCATTGGTCATAATAACTCTTGTATCACCTACAGTCTGTGGTGCATACCAGACTTCCAATCAGGTAGTTCCAGGTACCAATGATGCAATGTGGAATTCATTGGAATGGATTAATGAAAACACTCCTGAAAATACTGTAGTCACATCTTGGTGGGATTTCGGTTATCTCTTTGAAGTAGCTGCTGACAGGCAAGTTACCTTTGACGGTGGTTCACAGACTGGTGAACGTGCATTCTGGCTAGGTAAGGCTATGACAACGGATAATCTGGAATTATCTGCAGGTATATTTAGAATGTTGGATACAACCGGTGATAAAGCGGTAGAACAATTAAATAACTATACTGGAGACAGTGGTAAAACAACAAGCATATTGTGCGACATTTTACCAATGACTGCTGGTGATGCTAAAAACACTTTAGTCAACAAATATCATTTATCTGGTTCACAGGCAGACAGTGTTGTCAAATACACTCACCCGGCAAATCCACGTCCTGTAATCTTTGTTGCAAGTTCAGATATGCTGCAAAAGGCAGGCTGGTGGAGTTACTTCGGATCTTGGAACTTTGAAAATCAATCTTCTGAAAACTATCAGTATTTCATTCCAACATCTCCGGTTAACGTAAATCCGGGTCAAACAGTCAAATATCCTATTCTTAGTGAAAGTGGTATTACATACAATATTGTTATTCAGAGGGGAGCTGGCAATAACACAACCACTGCTCACACAGAAGCGGTCATTACAGATTCCGGCGAACCGTTAAAAGTAAATGATAGTGTTTACAATCCACTGAATGCTTCTCATTTGATTGTTATTGAAAATAACCAGATGATGAAAAACCAAACCATTAGCGGCGTAGATGGAAACTACACAATATTCCTAATGGCTGAAGGAAACTCATACACTCCAATTCTCATGAGCAACATATTGCGTGATTCAATGTTTACACGCCTCTACTTGGAAGGGGGATACAATCAGGACATTTTCACACAGGTTCATATGGAGAATGGAGTTTCATTATGGCAAGTAAACTTCAATAACACAGTAGCTGGTGGAGCTGGTAAATAAGTTAATTAGGATTCTTTCCTAATTACTTTTAAATTTTTTTTAGATTTATTTATTCATAATATGGTGGTTTTATGGGAATTGAAGAGAAGATAAAAGCGATTGAAGAGGAAATTCAAAAGACACCATATAATAAAGCAACTTCTCATCATATTGGTAAGTTAAAGGCAAAAATTTCCAAACTAAAAGAGGAATCTCTACAAAGAAGCAGTTCAGGTACTAAAGGTCAAGGGTTCCATGTTAAAAAATCAGGGGATGCTACGGTCGTTTTGGTCGGTTTTCCTTCTGTGGGAAAGTCCACTTTGTTAAATGAGATTACAAATGCTGAAAGTAAAGTTGGAGCTTATCAATTTACAACTTTAGATATTGTTCCTGGAATAATGGAACATAAAAATGCGAAGATACAGGTTTTCGACATTCCTGGAATCATTACTGGAGCTAGCAGTGGTAAGGGTAGAGGTAGGGAAATCCTATCCGTTGCAAGAACTGCAGATCTTATTGTTGTTGTTCTAGATACACTAAATCCACAACATTTGGATGTTATTCTAAAAGAGCTTCATAATATTGGAATCAGGCCTAATCAAAAGGAACCTGACGTAACTGTAAAACGTAAAAAATTAGGTGGAGTCAACATTTCATCAACCGTTCCACTTACACATTTGGATGAAAAAACAGTAAGATCCATAATAAATGAGTATGGTATGCATAATGCAGATGTGCTCTTTAGGGATGATGTGACAATGGATCAATTTATTGACGTTCTTGATAGAAATAAATCATATGTTCCAATGTTAATCCTTTTAAATAAGGTGGATTTGGTAGATGAAGCATATCTAAATGAACTTAAAAAATACATACCTGAATTCATACCTATTTCAGCTGACAAAAAGATGAATATTGACAACCTTAAGGATACAATATTCGACAATCTTGATCTGGTAAGGGTTTATCTTAAACCTCAAGGTAGAAAGGCAGATATGGAAGACCCTCTGGTAATCAAAAAGGGCTCTACAGTAATTGACGCCTGTGGAAAACTACACAGGGAATTCGTTAAAAACTTCCGTCATGCAAAGGTCTGGGGAAGCTCAGTAAAGTTCCCAGGTCAAAAGGTAGGTCCCGACCATGTGTTGGAAGATGAGGATGTTTTAAGAATTATTTTAAAGAAATAATTCTATTGTTTTATTTTTTGGTATTTTTATGAATCAAACTATTTTTATTAGTGGTACGCCTACTGTAGGTAAAACAACTATATCAGAAGTATTAGCTTCTAAAATAGGAGCTAAGCTTATTAAAATCAATGATTTCGTTTTCGAAAACGGCCTGACCTTGGGAAAAGACTCAGACAAAGGCTATGAAGTCATTGACATTGAAAAATTGGATGCTGCACTTCAGGAGGAACTTGAGGACTTTGATGGAACAGCCATTGTGGAAGGTCATGTAAGTCACCTGTGCTCAAATGCCGACAAGATAATAGTTCTAAGGGCAAATCCTGAAATATTAAGGGAGAGACTTGAAGCTAGGGGATACGGCGAAAGCAAGATACGTGAAAACCTGGAAGCTGAGGCTCTTGGAGTTTGCGGCTGTGAAGCTTATGACATGCACTCCAACAAAGTTGAGGAAGTAGATGTTTCCAGCATGACAGTTGAGGATGCAGTTGAAGTTTTGGAAGATATCATTGAAGGAAATGTCCATTATCCATTTGGAAACATTGACTTTATGGAATGGATTATTTCAAATTAATTTCTATTTTTACCTTTTTCAAATAAGAAAATACTAACCTTTATTAATAGTTATAAACATAATTATTCCTAATATTCATAATAACCTAAGGTTAATTTTTTAACTATGGTTCTTTGTTTTATTATGCGCAAATCATTTTAATTCAAATTCTTGAATATTATATCCTAAATTTTAGAGGGGTATTTTGAGTAGAGGAAGAAAACCCAAGTGGATGATTGATATAGCCATAGAAAGGATGCATATCCTTTTTGAGAATGCAGAAAAGCAGTTTCCCAAACATCCCGAAAGATCCAATAGGTATGTGGAAATGGCTAAGAAATTGTCTACCAAATACAATACCAAGATTCCTGAAAAATGGTCCAGAAGGTATTGCAAGAACTGCGGAAGCTTCCTTTGCTATGGTCACAATTCTACTGTCCGGCTAATTAATGAAAATGTTAATATTTTTTGTGGTGAATGTGGCCATGTTATGAAAATTCCTTATCAAAGGGAGAAGAAAAATAAAAGGAGAGCTAATTATGATTCAAAACAAAAAAGAACTGATGAATAGGTCTCTTCATGCTATGACAATTAACATTGGTAAGGCTGCGGTCAACGATAACGTTATCGAAGAAATCAAGCGTCAGCTCAAGGCTAATGAAATTGTTAAGCTCAAATTTGCAAAAAATATCGCTAGAGATAAAGATGAATATATAAATGACATAGTTCAAAAAACAAGGGCTCAGCTCGTTGACGTTAGAGGAAATGTTGCTGTCATTTATAAAAGAAAGCCTTAAACATTGCTTAAATTTAGAGTTACGGACCTTTTGGTCTTAAATTTACAGTTGATTAAGAGGCCATTATTTAATTAAAATATTGGAGAATTAATATGACTACTGTATTTGATGTACCTGCAGAAGTGTTAATCGACACTGTTGCAGAAGAATTTAAAAACAATGATAAAATCAACCCTCCTGCATGGGCGAATTTTGTAAAAACTGGAGTTCATAAAGAAAGAAAACCTGAAAACCCAGATTGGTGGTATATTAGAACTGCTTCTATCTTTAGAAGAGTTTACATGGACGGTCCAGTTGGAGTTATGAGTTTAAGAACTTTCTACGGTGGTAAAAAAGACCGTGGTGTTCGTCCTGAAGTATTTAGAAAAGGTAGTGGAGCTATTATCAGAGGAGCTTTACACCAATTAGAAGACGCAGGTTTTGTTGAAAAAGTTGAAGGTGGAAGAGTTGTCACTCCCGCAGGAAGATCTTACTTAGATAAAATATCTGGTAAAATTATTGAAGATATTCCTGAGCTTGAAAAATATTAATTACAATTAATTGGAGAGTTTGATATGAGCGATCTTGACGAAATACGTCGTAAAAGAATGGCTGAATTACAAGCACAGCAAGCGGCTTCCCAACAGCAAATGCAAATGCAAGCACAACAGCAAATGCAACAGCAAGAAGCTCAAGCACAGTTTGAAGCTCAAAAGAAGCAAATTTTATCTCAAATTTTAACTTCTGAAGCTCGTAACAGGTTGGCTAACTTGAGATTAACCAAGCCTGAGCTTGTTAACCAGATTGAGATTCAACTTATTCAGTCAGCACAGGCAGGCAGTCTTAGAGGTAAGGTAACTGACGAACAGTTAAAAGTACTTCTTCAACAAATTGCAGGTCAGAAAAGAGAAATGAAAATTACAAGGAAATAATTTCAATGAAGGCTTGTGTTTTATACAGTGGAGGAAAGGACAGCTCCTTGATGGGCGTTACTCTGCAGAGATTAGGTTTTGATGTGGAGTTGTGCACAGTCAATTTTGGAGTTTATGATTCTTTTATTCCGGCCAGTCTTTCAGCGGAATCTCTTGGATTTACACATAGGGTTGTGGATCTTGATTTGGAGATTTTGGACAAGGCTTGTGACATGATTATGGAAGATGGTTTTCCTAATGATGGAATCAAGTTTCTTCATGAGAACGTAATTGAGGAAGTGGCTGACAGATTTGAAATTATTGCTGACGGAACTCGTAGGGACGATAGAACTCCTAAACTTAACAAGAATCAAATTAGAAGTCTTGAGGATCGTAAGGATGTTCAATACATTAATCTAGACAGTTTTGGTTTCAAGACCATTAAGACCATCACTTCTAATTTATTTGAAGTTTCACATGAAAGGAGTAACAAGGATAACAATTCTGATTACGAGGTTGAAATAAGGACCTTGATTGATGAGAAGGGTGGAAATTCAACGGATATTTTCCCTGAACATTATCAAACTCGTGTTATTGGATATAAATGATAATTATTGTATTAAAGGTGAAATAATGAGTAGAAATAAACCATTAGCTAAAAAATTGAGAATGGCAAAAGCAACCAAACAAAACAGAAGAATTCCAATCTGGGCTTATGCTAAGACTAACCGTAAACTTAGATACAGACCTAAACCTAGACATTGGAGAAGAAACAGTCTTAAATTATAAGGGGGATTTTTCATGGAAAGAGTATACACTATTCCACTTAGAGATGTTAAAAAAGTCAAAAGGACTATCAGAGCACCTAGGGCTATTAGAGAGGTACAAAACTTCTTAATCAAACATATGAAAGCTGAAGAAGTTAAATTAGATGAATCTATTAATCATATGATTTGGGCAAGAGGTATTCAAAAAATACCTTCTAAAATTACAGTCAAAGCAGTTAAAGATGATGATGGTGTTGTTGAAGCAACTTTAGCAGAATAAACATCATATTTTTATACTAGAAAAATAATTAAAGTCTAGAGGTAATTACCATGTTAAAAAGAATAGATATAATAGGAAATCCTAATGTAGGAGTATTTATTTTAGCAACAGACGATGTCGCTATTGTTCCATACAATCTTTTGGATGATAAAATGGACATCATTAAGGAAGCTTTAGAAGTTGACGTCTTAAAGTCTTCAATAGCTGGTAGTAACCTTATTGGATCTTTAGCTGTAGCTAATTCAAACGGTATCGTTGTAACTCCACATGCATTAGATAAAGAAATTAAACAACTTGAAGATATAGGGTTAAATGTAGCGAAAATTCCAGGAACTTACACAGCAGTAGGTAATATTGTTGCATGTAACGACAATGGAGCTATTGTAAGTCCTTTCTTGGATGAGGATGCAATCAATGTCTTGGAAGATACTTTGGATGTAGATGTTCAGGCAACTTCCATGGTTGGTAGTGACATTATTGGTTCTCTAATTACAGTTACCAACAAGGGATTTTTAATGGGCAAGAACGCTACTGAAAGTGAAGTTGATTTCGCGCGTAATATTTTCGGTGTAGATGGAAATGTTGGTACCGTTGGCCGTGGAATTTCATTGGTTGGGGCATGCTGTCTTGCAAACACTAAAGGGGCAATTGTCGCTAAGGACAGTACAGGTCCTGAAATGGCTAGAGTTGAAGAATCATTAGGCTTTTTGGATGATAGATTTTAAAACTTCTGAGGTATTCTAATGATAACAAAAATTTACAGAGTTAAAGGTACTTTTGTGATGGGCGAAGAAAAAAGTATATTTGTAAAAGAGTACAAGGCTACTAGTGAAGCTAATGTCGAAGAAAAAATATACGAACGTTTTGGAAGCAAACACGGTCTCAATAGAAGCCAAATTTCTATTGATGAAATTACCGAAATTGCACCAGAAGAAGTCACCGACCCAATTGTAAAAGAGATTCTATAAATACTTGAACAGTACAATACTATTAATACAAATTTAAAGTAGGTGTAATTATGGAAGATCAGCAAAATTTAGAACAAATTGTTAATGAGATAAATGCGTACAATCAACAAGCAGAATTAATTCAACAACAAATTGAATTAATAAGGGCGTCAATTGTAGAGGTTGACACATTAACTAACACTTTAGATGATTTAAAAGGTAAAGATTCCGTTGAAGCATTCGTACCTGTTGGTGCTGGTTCTTTCATTAAAGGGGATCTTAAAAACACAGATGAAATTATCATAAGTATTGGTGCAGGATACGCTATTAAGAAAGACGTTGAAGGGGCTAAGGAAATTGTTGCAGGTCAAAAGGAAGACCTTGAAGACAGTTTGGACAAAATGCTCGGTAACTTGCAGCAAGTAACTGACATTGTGGGCGCTTTAACCAATCAGGCTAATCAGATAGCTGCTGCTGCACAAGGTCAAATGACCGGATTCTAAACTTATTTAATTTCTCTTTTTTTTCTTTTTTTTAGTCAACGACTGTTTTTCATTATCAAAGGACTTTTCCCGCTATTTTTAAATAAATTTATTACTAATTATATACAAAATCAATATGAGAAAGACTTATTTTCTTGGGGGGGGAAGTATCTGATGAGGGATATTGACATATTTTATAAATTGGAATTGAACAAGCCCTTTATCTTCAACAACCTGTCCGTAATGTTGAGGAATTATCAAATTGAAGCAATCATTAATCTGATCAATCAGTATAGGGCCGGCAAAAACGGATATGTTTGGCACTGTTCAGGTTCGGGCAATTCACTGACTTCTCTTAGGCTAGCCCAATCCTTTTTGAAGATTAAGAAGGTGGACAAGGTAATCTTGATAACTTCCAGGTATGACAGTTCTTTTTTAAATCAGCCTGCTCTGGCGAAGACAACCAAGGATGTTTTGAACAAATTGAGAAGCAAGAAGTTTGTAATTACCTTCGACACTCTTTTCAGAAACGCTTTCAACAGAAATGCAGCGAATTTCTCAGAATTTTGCAATGAGAATATTGTTTTTGTCTTTGACGATGCAAATCTCATAGTCAATTCAAAGTCCTTTCCTGATATCCAGAACTTTTTCAAAAAATCCAAGTTTTACCTATTGTCATCCATGCCAAAGTTCAATAAAGATGCGGTTAACGGAAGAACAACCAAACATAACTTTGACAAGCGGGTTGGAACATATCTGCTTCAAAATGCAATGGATGACAGCAACCTTGTTGAAATGGATGTTAGATTTCTTGACAATGATGACCTGACTGACATCAAGTATTCTAAAAAGTTCCTGTCATATCCAAAAAGGATTAGCCAGATAAGCAACTGGATTATTGAAAATCATAACAGGCTAACGGAAAACCGCAAGTTTCAGGCAATGTTTATGGTCTATTCCGTCAGCTCCATTTTGAAATACTATGATTATATCAAAACAGGAACTGACTTGAATGTGGTGGCGATTCTCTCCAAATTCAATGACAACTGTGGGGTGATGTCCGATGTGGATGTGGCAAATTTCGTATCCAAATACATTTTGAAGGACTACAACAAGAAATTCAATACTGACTTCACCACCTCTGAACTGGAATTGTTCAAGGAAGATGCATATCGCCGATTTGAAAAAGGGAAAATTGATATATTGATTGTGCCTCCAAACTACAACAAGATCAATATGCCAAATGTAAACACGGTCTATCTGGACCATAAGGTACTATACAATTCCATGAATCTGCTTTCCGACATCAACAGGCCACATAAGGAAAAGGAAATTGCAAATCTTGTAGTATTTACAAATATAGAGAATAATCTCAGGAAAAAACTCAAAACATATTCCAATTATCTTCCTAACGAAAAATCAAAATTGAGGTCTTATCTGGACTATGTAAATCTTGCAAATGATTCGATAAGGGAATTCCTGAAATTTGTTGACATGGAAATGAACAGGGCAGTAATAAACAATGAGGATGACTTAAAACTGTTTTCCAAGTTCTACAGGCAGGCCACCAAATACTTTTCAATAGCCAAAAATTTCAGGGAATTCGATGATGGGGATTTTCTAATGACTGAGGAAACCTTGAACAGGCTGTACGATCCGTTTAAAAATAAAACCGCAAGTTCACGCAAAAAGGCTGAGGAAAAGGATATTGAACGCTTTGAATTAAAGGAATATTCCTGCATCAGAATAGATTCGAAATATCTCAACAGCCTCAACTGAGCTGCTGATGTCCTAAAGGTTATGGATGGAACCAGAATCCATTGTGGGAATCAAATCATAACCTTTATATACTACTTCTATCTACTACTTAATTGGTTATGATATATGCACAGGATAAATTAAAAATTATGTAGTGTACTCGCTTTTTTTAAATTGTAACCACTGCATAGTTGAGCGAGGACTCGCCAATACCAAGGACCTCAACATGCAACCTTTTTCTTAAAAATCCAAATCATACAACTTTATTATTGGTTAGCTACAAAATTGTATTCATATAATAATTTTGAGGTGACTTTTTAAAATGGATTACTGTCCGAAATGCGGTCAAGAACTGTCTAAAAAGAATTCAAAGTTTTGTCCCAAGTGCGGCAATGACATTTCAGGCTCAGGAAAGGGCAAGGCTTCAGGCAAGATGATCGTTTCAATAGTGGTTATCGTTGTGGCAATAGCTGTCATAGGGCTTTTTGCAACTGGCATGATTTCCTTTTCAGATTCAAATGATTTGGCTGCTGGCGAAAACAACACTTCTTCAGTGGATAATTCAGCATCAGTTGAAAATGTGGATTCTAATGTGGAAACTTCAGCCAAGGTTGTTTCAAGTGCGAAATCCGACAAGTTCCATTCTCCTGACTGCGAGTGGGCCAAGAAGATATCTGGTTCTAACAAGATAACCTACCCAAACAGGCAGGCAGCTATTGATGCAGGCAAAATTCCATGTCAAGTGTGCAATCCTTGACATTGCTTTTTTTATTTTATATCTATTTTTAAGTATTAGAAATTACAAAAATTACTCTAATTAAAATTATTCATGATAATGGTGGTTTAACATTGTTCGAATCTTTAAAGAAAAAATTTTCTAGAACAAGTGATAAATTAGAAGAGGAGCTTAAGGAGGAGGCTAAACAGGAAAACAACATTTCCGATGAAGAGCCTCAAGAGAAAAAAAGGTCTTTCTTCTCATTTGGTCGTAAGAAAAAAGAAGAGAAACCTCCTAAGGAGGAAGTTACAATTCCTCAATTGGCGGAGGAAGCAACTGAAATAGCTCAGGAAAGAATCGATGAAGTGGCTGAGGAAGAGGAAAAGGAAGAGAAAAGGTCTTTCTTCTCATTCGGTCACAAGAAAAAAGAGGAAGAGAAGCCTTCCCAAGAGGAACCTGTTGAAGTTGAAGAAGAGTTACCTGTTGAGGAAGAGGAGTCTCCTGAAGTTGAAGAGGAAGAGGAAGCTGATGAAGACGATGAAAAAGAGGAGAAATCCCGTTTCAGCTTCTTCAAGAGAAACAAATCCGACGAGGATAAGGCAGAAGAACCTGTCGAGGAAGAGATTTCAACTGATATTGCTGTAGCTGAAGATGAAGAAGAGATTTCAACTGATATTGCTGTAGCTGAAGATGAGGATGAGGAAAAAGAGGAGAAATCCCGTTTCAGCTTCGGCCGCAAGAAAAAGGATGATGGTGAGGAGTCTTCTGGAGGAATATTCTCATTCATTCGTGAAAAGACAATTACAGAAAACCATGTTGAAGATATCCTTTGGGAACTTGAAATGGGCCTTCTTGAAGGTGACGTAGCTATGGAAGTGGCTACCAACGTTGTAGAGTCAGTCAAAAATGATTTGGTTGGTAAGAAAATCAAAAGAAGCAATGACATTACAGAATACACCTTCAACGCACTTAAGGATGCTGTAGCCAACATAATTGACATTCCTGGAAAGTCAATGACTGAAATGATTGAGGAGAAAAACGCTCAAGGAGAGCCTTTGGTTGTAATGTTTGTAGGTATCAACGGTACAGGCAAAACCACCACAATCGGTAAGCTGGCTAACTATTACCTTAAGAAGGGCTACGATCCTGTTATAGCTGCCAGTGACACTTTCAGGGCAGGCGCTATTGAACAGGTAACTCATCATGCAGACAATGTTGGGGTTAAGATTATCAAGCACCAGAAAGGTTCAGATCCGGCTGCAGTTGCATTTGATGCTGTTGAACATGCCAAGGCTAAGGGAAAAGAGCTTGTTTTGATCGATACTGCGGGCAGAATGCAGACAAACACAAACCTTATGGATGAGATGAAAAAGATAAAGCGCGTTTCAAATCCTGACCTTGTTGTCTTTGTAGGTGATGCATTGACCGGTAACGACGCTACAGAGCAGGCAGTCAAGTTCAACGACGCAATCGACATTGATGGGGTTATCCTGACAAAGGCAGATGCTGACAGTAAGGGCGGTGCTTCACTTTCCATAGGTTATGTTATCAAAAAGCCAATCCTGTTTTTAGGAATGGGTCAAGGCTATGACGACATTAAGGAGTACGATGCTGAATGGATGCTTAATCAGCTGTTCTCCGATGATGAAGAGGAAGATGCGTTTATAGAGGAGTAATTTTTTATGTCAAATGAAAGTAATCAGTGGAACAGTAATTTTTCATTTCTAATGGCTATGATCGGTTCTGCCGTTGGTCTTGGAAACATCTGGAGATATCCTTATGTTCTCTACTCCAACGGTGGTGGGTCATTCATGATTCCATATATCGTAGCTATTGTACTTTTAGGGCTTTCCGGTGTTTTGCTGGAATATGCAATCGGTTTCAAGTTCAAGACATCTCTTTTGGAGATTTATGGTAAAATAAAAACTAAGTTCAGGGTTATTGCCTGGTTTACAGTGCTTATCGTATTTTTGATTTTAAGCTATTATGTTTGTGTTGTTGGATGGGACCTGATCTACCTTATCCTAAGCTTCTTCAAGGGATGGGGAGCGGATCCTAACAATTACTTTGTAAATTCAGTCTTGCAGAACAATCCAACTGCCGGAGGTTTGGTCCAGTTCGTTCCTGGAGTGTTCTTCTCCTGTTTGGTTGTATGGTTCTTCATCTGGTTCATTTCCCATAGAAACATCAACAAGGGTATTTCCAAGTTCAGCAATGTTGCTGTGCCGCTACTGTTCATATTGGTTGTGGTGATTGTAGGATTTTCATTGACCTTGCCTGGGGCTTCTTTAGGTTATACTACAATGTTCACTCCTGAATGGGGCGCTTTGCTCAATACTGACATATGGCTGGCTGCTTTCGGTCAAATCATTTTCTCATTGTCTATCGGTATGGCTATTGCTATTACCTATTCAAGCTATCTGGGCAAGGGAACCAACCTGACCAAGAATGCAGGTATCGTTGTTGCCTCCAACTCTGGGTTTGAGGTTTTCAATGCTATCGGTGTGTTCTCTATTTTAGGTTTCATGGCTGTCTCCACTGGTGTTGGCTTTGAAAACCTGATTACTGAAGGAACAGGTTTGGCATTTATCGCATTCCCTCAGGTATTTAATGTGATGGGTGGTGCTGCCTACATTATAGGTCCTGTTTTCTTCTTCTGTATCTTGATTGCAGGTTTGACTTCAGCTATTGCTCTTATGGAGTCTGTTAGCGCATCATTGATTACAGAGTTCGGATTTTCACGTAAGAGGGCGGTTACCATTATCTGTGTCATTGGTTTCTGTGTAACAGCTATTTTCACTACTGGTGCTGGAAGTACTGTCTTGGGAATCTTCGATAAGATCTTGAACAATTTCGCTTTGATTCTGGCCATCATATTTGAATGTGTAATCTTCGCTTGGTTCTACAATATTGACAAGTTAATCGATGTCTTGAACCAGAACACTTCAATCAGGATTGTTGGAAAATGGTGGAAATATGTTATCAAGTTCATCTTGCCTATCGTTCTTCTGGTCTTGTGGGTAAGCAGTCTTGTTTCCACATTGAGTTTCGATGATGAGTTGTCCTTGGTAATCGAGTTGCTCTTGTTTGCAGTATTGCTGATTGTTCCTTTCCTTCTCAATCACTTTGCAAAGAGGAAGTCTTCCAAGGCTGCGGAACAATAAACTGATTGGGTTGCATTTCACAACTCACCTTTCTCTTTTTTTATTTTAAAATTAGCTTCAATTATTTTAATTGTTAACCTATTTTTCTTAAATTTAATTAATCTTATTTTTAATATTTCTCATATTACTATATCATTTCTAAAAAACAATATGTTGATAGCTATATCATAAATACCAACTTCCATATTTCATTTCAAGACAATAATTTTATATCTGTTAAAATCCATTATTGATAAATAGAATTATTACTTAATTGGTAGGAGATATTATGGCAGAAAAGAAAATGCAATGGGATAGTAACTTCTCATTTCTAATGGCCATGATTGGAGCTGCAGTAGGTCTTGGAAACATCTGGAGATTTCCATACGTTCTCTACAGCAACGGTGAGGGAACATTCCTGATTCCCTATGTGGTTTCACTGGTCTTTTTAGGATTGAGCTTTATTTTGTTTGAATATGCAATAGGTTATAAGTTTAAGACTTCAGTTCTTGACATCTGCAAGAAGATACGGGATCGTTTCCAGATGGTGGGATGGAGTTTATGTCTGATTGTCTTTATAGTGACAACATACTACATCTGCATTGTCGGATGGGACCTGATATATCTTGTATTGAGCTTCTTTAAGGGATGGGGTGCAAATCCTGACGGATTCTTCTCACAGACCCTTCTTCAGTCAACCCCTTCAATAGCAGGAATCACAACAGTAATTCCGGTAATTCTGGTTTCCACAGTGATTGTCTGGGCGGCAATATGGTACATTTCACATAAGGACTTGAATGATGGTATAGGCAAGTTTACAAAATGGATAGTTCCTCTTCTGGTTGTTCTTATGGCAATTGTGGTATTCTACTCATTGACATTGCCTGGAGCAAGTTTAGGTTATGGTGAGTTCGTAAACGTTGATTGGGGAAGCCTTGCAAACCCTAATGTCTGGCTTGCTGCTTTCGGTCAGGTCCTGTTCTCATTGTCCTTGGGTATGGGAATCGTAATTGCATATGCAAGCTACCTTCCTGAAAATTCCAACCTTACAAAGAATGCGGTGATCGTTCTGGGGGCAAATTCAGGGTTTGAGATTTTCAATGCACTTGGAATATTTTCAATTCTCGGTTTCATGGCCCTTGAAAGCGGCGCTCCACTGAACACTCTTGTAAGTGAAGGAACAGGCCTTGCATTCGTCGCATTTCCAAAGGTATTTAACGTAATGGGGCCTGCAAGCGGAATAATCGGACCAATATTCTTCCTCTGCATTCTGATAGCGGGAATTACATCTGCAGTAGGTATGATTGAGCCTCTGGTATCATCATTGGCGGACAGGTTTGAGATTTCACGTAAAAGGTCAGCAACAATAGTGGTTGTTGCTGGAATTCTTATAACCTCAATATTTACAACAGGAGCTGGAAACTACCTCCTTACAATATTTGATGAATTCCTCAACAACTATGCGCTGATATTCATCATCATACTTCAGTGCATCATATTCGGTTGGTACTACAAAATCGACAACCTCATTGAAGTCCTTGACAACAATGCCCTCTTTAAGGTGGGAAGATTGTGGAAGGCGGTAATCAAGTTTGCGATTCCGATAATCTTGGCCATCATATGGGTCCATTCAATATTCACACAATTGGTTGTCAAAGGCCCTGATGTTCTTGTAATCGATGCGCTGATTACAATCGTACTAATAGTAGTTCCAATAATATTATACTATAGAACAAAAACCTTAGAGGGAAAATCCAATGAATCGTAGGAAGATAACAATAGCTCTAATAATCATATTGGCAATTGTCCTTGCAGGACTTATTGCTTTCGGGGGCAGCAATGGGGAAGCCGATGCTGCTCCCAAGGGAAATGCAACAATAGCAGTCACGGGGGATGTAATGTTTGCACGTAACATGGCAGGAGTCCTTTCCGGTGGAACAAACCCATTTGCAGGAGTGGACAACGTAACATCAAAGGTTGATCTGCTTTTGATCAACTTTGAAAATGCGGCTACAGACTCCGGAAATGCAGTCAAGGGTGACGTTCCCCTAAAGACAAGCCCGAGCCTTGTACCGTTGGCCAAGGACAACAGGAACACCGTGGCTTCACTTGCAAACAACCATGCATTTGACTATGGAATCGACGGAATGCACGATACCGTAAAGGCACTTGAAGACAACGGAATAGCGGTAATAGGTGCAGGGGACAATGCCGCAGAGGCCCATGAGCCCTTCACTTGCCAGATAAACGGCCTCAACATAACAATCTTCAACTACATGGATTCCCAGAACTTTGCAGAATACAGCAATGATGTGATGCCTGTTGCAACAGACAATTCCTCAGGATATTCCGCATACGACTCCGAGGTAGCGACAAAGCAGATCAGGGAGGCAAAGGAAAACGGGTCAGATTACGTGATTGCATACTTCCACTATGGAAACGAATATTCCTGAAGTCCAAACGAATACCAGATAAACATGTCCCACGAGGTAATCGATGCAGGTGCTGACGTTGTTCTAGGATCACATCCTCACGTAACACAGGGAATTGAGATGTACAATGGAACACCGATCTTCTACAGCCTTGGAAACTTCATCTTCGACCAGCAAAGGGCAGACACCCACAGGGCATACTTCGTTGAACTTGATGTGAAGGACGAGAACGTCACCTGCACAGTCTATCCCATTAGCATTGTAGGATACCTGCCTCAGTTCATGTCACCTGCTGACGGCAGGGCGCTTCTGGAAGAGCTGAACCCTCAATGCGAGCAGTTGGAGATTACTTCCCAGGGAACTGGGATAATAAAATACACTCTGAAACCATAGCTATTGATTTAGCTATCCTATTTTTATTTTTATATTGGACGATATGTCTCTATTTTCATATTATTGATGTCCATTTTTAGGTTGAAAATTGTGCACAATCAGTTACCTTTAAATACTACTTCCAATAATTGAAGTGTACTGATAAGGAGATGATTAAAATGGCATTAAATTTTGATTTCTTAGAATATTCAAACCCAGAATTATATGAATTGGGTAGTAAAATGGAAGCAAACATGTTCACTGACCACAAAGCAAGCGCACAATACGGCAGTGACTTTTTAAACGCATTGCTCAAAGCAGTATATGCAAAAGAAGGAATGAACTACGTATACAAAAGCTTCTTTACCAAAAACATGGATGAATTAGAACAAAAAGGAATTATTTCCCCAGAAATCCAACAAAAATTCGAAAAAGCAAAATTATTACGTGACTACACTTTCGAAAGAAACGGATCACTTGACAGAACCTTAGCTTTACGCAGTACCTTAGTGGAATTGGCAGCATGGTTCTTCAACAAATACGAAAGATCCAACAACTAGATCTATTTCAGGGGGAATAGAGATGGCAGTAAACTTTGACTTTCTAAAAGAATCCAACCCAGAATTATATGAAATCGGCCATGGAATGGAAGAAAACTTCTTCAAAAACACCAAGGCAAGCGCACAATGCGGAAGCAAATTCCTCAACGCATTGGTTAAGGAAATCTACGAGAAAAACGGATTGGAATACGTAAGCAAAAGCTTCATGACAAAAGACATTGCAGAACTGGCGGAAAAAGGAATAATCGATGAAGAAACCGCAGGAGAATTCGAAAAAGCAAAAATCATCCGTGACGAAATCATGGACAAGGACGCATTCGACTACGACAGAGTCCTAGCATTGCATTCAGTTCTCGTAGTTCTAGCATCCAAATTCCACAACAAGTATAACTAGGGTGATATTATGGTAGTAATCAACTTTGACTTTCTAAAAGATACATATCCTGAATTGTATAAATACGGACATGAAATGGAAGAAAACATCGATATTAACGAAAAGAAAAGCGCAACATGTGCAGGAGAATTCCTAGACGAACTCGTAAAGCTAGTCTTCAACAAAAACGGATTAAACTATGATCCAGACAGCCTCATGGGAAAAGGCCTTGACGAATTGCAAATGAACAAGGTAATTCCAAAAGACGTTTACTCATTGTTAATAAGAGCAAAACAATTACGCGACCACGCAGATTTAAAAGGCGGCCATGAAGACATAATCGAGCTTCACGCAGTAATGGGTCAACTTGCAGAATGGTTCTACAGAAAATACGAAGACCCAAGCTTTGCATTAAAATTCAATTAGATGGTGGATTTCATAATCCATTATTCTAATTTATTTGTTCTAGTTTTTTGTTTAAAAAGTTTTTATTTAGCATAAAGCATACCTTGGTATTTTCATTGTCAAGGAATGTTTCATAGATGTTTTTTCCTTTGGCTGCCTTTGGAGCAACCTCTAGAATCTGGCCTTCAAAGGATTTTGGTGTCGGCAGATTGGAAATGTCACCTGTTTTAATTGTCTTTTTAACAAGATTGAATGTTTTTTCTATTGAATCCAACTCTTCATCATTGAATGTTATCTGTTTTACTTCTTTTAGAATCCTATATCCGTTCTTGCTTGATGAAGGGCCTTGATAACAGATTGTAATCAATGTGTTTTCCTCGAAGAAGTTTTTCCAGTATGATTCATCCCAGTCATCATCAAACTCGCTTAGTTTGAGGTTCTTAAACGCCATTCTTTCACGGGCCTTGTTCTTGTCAGTTATCGGCAGGTTTTTGATGAGGTAGTTTGTCTTTTTAAAGAGGTCATTGGTTTCCTTCAAGTCCTTTTCCTTTCCAATAACCTTGTCTGAAATTATCTTGTTAATGTTTTTGGGAATCCTTTCAGGAACCTCTCCAAAAATCTCCTTATAGATTTCAAGCTGTGTCTTTCCGAAATATGGCTTGAATCTGGAGTTTGCAAAGTCGATGACTGTTTTCTCTTTTTTATCCGCTACCAAAGTTGTATTTATATGGCTCAAGTTGCTCAATATACCGTTGATATATCCCTGCTTTAGGGAGAATGCACGGGGCTTGGCCAATATTTCAGAATTTGGCTGGGTTGTTCTGTCTGCTGAAGTTCTGGCCTTGGTACAGGCACCTAAAAATGAAGTATCACTTTCCGAAAGCTCATGGGCATTTCCGGAATCCACCTTTGCCTTTATTGTCTTAAAGTCGTTCCTGATAATCTCGATGTCCTGTTCCATATCATAAAGCTGATAATCGGTAATCAGGAAATCGCCAGGATCCTTTCTCTTTTCGTAGTGGTACCATATGATTAGAAGCTTTTTGTTTTTGGAAACCAGCTTGCTGAACTCAAAATTCTCATGGATAATCTGATTGTAGTCGATTTTGCTTAAGACAAGTCTTTCCTTGGCTCTTTTTTCTCCTTTTTTGGTAAGCACATATCCACTTACCTTCAGTTCAACTCCAATATCATCAAAATCGGCTCTTGCATCGCTGTTTATTGGATAGCCGTAAAATCCTGATTCGACAATGTTTCCAAGCAGACCCTTTCTTCTTTTCAGGGTGGAATTTTCAAGAAGGTTTGCCTTGTCAATCTCTCTGAAGGTCTTGTTTTTGATGTTTTCGGTGTATTCCAGAAGTTCCTCTACGGTATTGAATTTCATATTAATCTCCAAATGCTCTTGGCCAAAACTTACTTTATATAATAAACATATATCTATTTACAGATTAAATATTTTATTTGTTTTTGAGGGGTTTGTATGGATAAGACAGTAGTAGAGTTGTTTGCAGGTGTAGGTGGATTCCGCTGTGGATTGAACCATGTTGATCTGGTCGATGGCCAAACCGTAGAGGATGAAACATGGGATTTTGTCTGGGCAAACCAGTGGGAACCATCTACAAAGTCTCAGGCAGCCTTTGACTGCTATGTCAAGAGGTTCGGAGAGTCAGAAAACCATGTGAATGAGGACATATCCAATGTTGACAAGAATACGATTCCCGACCATACGTTGCTTGTTGGAGGATTTCC
Source organism: Methanobrevibacter sp. (assembly GCF_030539665.1). Lineage (NCBI taxonomy): Archaea > Methanobacteriati > Methanobacteriota > Methanobacteria > Methanobacteriales > Methanobacteriaceae > Methanobrevibacter > Methanobrevibacter sp. The sequence continues at coordinate 133,302 of NZ_JAUNXR010000002.1, read as the reverse complement.
ATGTCAGGACTATTCCGTTGCAAGAAGCCTTTCAAACGAAAAGGGAATCGAAGGAAAGAAAGGGGTTCTCTGGTGGCAGATTGCAGAAGTCCTGGAAGCGAAACAGCCTCCATTTGTCCTTTTGGAAAATGTGGACAGGCTTCTTAGGTCACCCTCAACACAGAGAGGCCGCGATTTTGGAATAATGCTTAGAACATTCCATGACAATGACTATTCGGTGGAATGGAGAGTAATAAATGCCGCAGATTACGGGTTCCCTCAGAAAAGGCGCAGAGTTTTTATTTTCGCCTATAAGAACTCCACAAGCTATGCTGAGAAAATGAGTCAAATTCCTGACAGGGAATTCATATTTGAAAAGGGCCTTTTTGCAGAGCTATTCCCAATTGAAGATGAAATCTTCGATTCAAGCCAAGGAAACATTGATGAAGAAAGCTTTAATGATCTGGTGGATGTAAGCGACAAATTCGACCTGCACTTCTTCAATGCAGGAAGAATGAAGGGCGGTAAAATCCAGACATACAAGGTTAAGGCAGACTGCGATGAGCTTACAACATTATATGAAGTCCTGGAGGACAATCCTGTTGATGAAAAGTATTATCTGGATGACGATAAGTTTGAAAGAATCAGATACCTGAAAAGCTCAAAGAAGCTTGAAAGGAAAAAGCCCAATGGTGAAACCTACTGCTATTCCGAAGGGGCAGTTCCATTCCCTGACAAATTGGATGTTCCTGCAAGAACAATGCTTACAAGCGAAACAACAGTAAACAGAAGCACACATGTTGTGGAAGACAAATGCTCAGGAATGTATAGGATTTTAACCCCAATCGAGGCTGAAAAAATCAACATGTTCCCTGAAAACTGGACAAACATTCCAGACAGGTCAATGACAGAAAAAAGAAGATACTTTCTAATGGGCAATGCACTTGTTGTAGGAATCGTTGAAAGAATTGGAAATTATTTGAATGAAATCATTGACAGAGAATAATTTCCAAATTAGCTATTTTTTTATAATTTAACAACATAATAATAATTACTTGTTATTAATGGAGTTTTATTATTATGGAAGAGTATCTTAGGAATAATGATTACGTTTCTGTTGAGGATTGGGAAAAAATACTAAAAAATCCTAATATCATTACAGAAAAGATGATGGCCGTTTTAGAAATTGTTTATAATTCTAAAGATCATGCCGCCACTACTTCTCAAATTGCTGAAAAACGCAATGAACAGGGTTTTGAGGATGAAAAATCCTATAATTCGGCTATTGTTCAAAATGGTAGGAGAATTAGGAACTATCTTCAAAGGGAACATATAACTGATGAAGATGGAAATGTTAAATTATGGCCTTGGTTTTTTACAGGCAAATGGATAGGAAATGAATTTCAATTTAAGATGAGGGATGAACTTGTGGAGGCTTTCAGTATGTTAAATGATAATAATGAATCTAAGGAATTTTCTTCTTTTATGGATTATCTCAAATCAAAGGGATATTTGTTTGACCCTGAAATTATTGAGAATTATTTACTTTCATTAAAAATAAAACCTTTTGTAATTTTCACTGGTAATTCTGGAACTGGAAAGACAAAATTGGCTCAGCTATTTGTTGATTTCATTTCCAAAAGCACAACTCAAGATTACATAGAATCATCTGTTAAGGTAGGCAAATCTGCTAAAATTGGTGGTTGGGCAGTTTCAAGGGAGGATGTTGATAAAAAATTGCCTATTTTGAAGTATGAACAGGATTATCCAATTGTTGTTGATGGTATTCATGGTGAGGGAAAATTGAATATGAACACTAGGCTTTTTTACACTGCAAATGATGAGTTAACTAACCATCTGGAAAGGTTGGCTGAGGAAAATCCTAATCAGAAAATTGATTTAAAGATTATTCTATCTTCAAACAAAAACAACCAATACGAATTGGTTCCAGTAGGAGCTAATTGGACTGAAAGCAGAAACATTCTAGGTTTTTACAATGTAATAACAGACGAGTACAATTCCACTCCTGCTTTTGAACTGATTAAGGAAGCTCAGGAAAACCCTACTGTTCCTTATTTCCTGATTTTGGATGAGATGAACCTTTCCCATGTTGAAAGGTATTTTGCGGAGTTCCTGTCAGCTATGGAAAGCCTGGAACCTATTCCAATTTCAGCTACTGAATCCGTTAAAATCCCTGAAAACCTTTTTATTGTCGGAACTGTCAATGTTGATGAGACTACATATATGTTCTCCCCTAAGGTTTTAGACAGGGCTAACACTATCGAGTTTAAAACAATGTCTGCATTGGATTATATGAATTCCAACTTCAACGACTATGTTTTAAACGGCAATGAAACTTATCTGCTAAATCCTCAAAGTGATGAGGAAATAAGGAAAATGAACATTCACGAGCTCAAGAAAGTATTCAGCGGAGTCACATTTGAAAATCAGCCATTGTGGGACATCCTATCCAATGAATTGGAAAACTTCCAGAACGTTCTCAAGAGGGCCAACTTCGACTTCGGTTTCAGAGTAATCAACGAAATCCTACGCTTCATGGTTGTATCATGGAAATATGAAAACAAGCCAGCAGAATGGGGCAACTGGCAAAGATACTTCGATGCTCAGATAAAGCAGAAAATGCTTCCTAAGCTTCACGGTTCACAGAAGGTTTTAGGGCCTGTCATTGTAGACCTCTTCAAGCTGTCAGTAAATGCTGATGACAGCATAGTTCCAAGGTTGGCAAATGTGGAAAGGGACAACTCAAAATATTACACTTCTGCCTTGAAACTCAAGGAAATGGACGAGAACTTGAACAATCAAAGATACACTTCATTTGTAAACTAGTTGATAAAATGCGAGAACAGAAACTGACAATTCCATTTGAAAACCTTGGAAAGCTAACCATATGTGCCACAGACTACTCCTCCAGCCAAGACTCCATTATTGAACTTTCAAACGGAATCATTCTGGAAAACATAGATTTCGTTGAAAACACAGACAATAAAACTCCAATCCAGTATCTTGCAGCTGAAGATTTGATTTGCTTTTTGGAAGAGATTGAATATCAGATACTGTTCGAGTCAAAAGGGAATGATATAAATCTAATTCCATCAATCACGGAAATCAACAGTGGCATTTTCAAGCAGCTCGGATTCAATTTCGGAGACTCCAACAGCAATAAGATTGGCGGATTCCTGAACTTCGGAAGCTATGTTGGAAAGTCATTTCTGGACGTTGAAGTAAATGGTCAAAAATCCAGAAAAATCCCGATTGAGGTCAGATCCAAGAAAATGGACTACATCAACCATTACTCTGCAATGATTGCTGACCTTTCGCAGTATGCAACAGGCCTTATTTTCGATTCAAAATCACCACTCTACCATGACTTTGAAATAGCAGAAGCAGACAAGTCAACCTATTATGAGGATTTCATGCTTTTGGAATACCTTTTCAGATATGAAAACCTCCCATCAGTCTGCGAATACCTTTTTAGAAACCTCTACTCAAGACTTGACAATTATCAAGAAGAGGTTCCAGCAGGATTTTCACAAAACATCGATCTAAACAGCCTTACAGATATCATAACAAATCCGGAAAATCTCCATAAGGCCAATATTGACTCTAATTTTTCAGATAATCTGAATGGATACATGCCAATTAAAGTAAACGACATCAAATATCAGGACACGATAGATGTTCCGGAAAACAGGTTTTTCAAATCATTTTTGTTCATGATTCAGGATCTGATAGAAAAGCTCCTGGAAAGCTCAAAGGAAGGATATATTCAAGACAAACTAATGGAATTTAAAAATGAGATAGAATACTATACTTCAAACAACATTTTCAGGGACATTTCAAAAATGGACTATGTTCCATTCAACTCACAGGTTCTTCAAAAAAGAGAAGGCTACAAGGAACTATTCAAATATTTCATTATGCTGGAATTCTCATTCAGAATGAGCTGGAAACAACTATCAGACAATTTCCAAGGCCATGAAAAGAAAATATTCGAACTATACGAATACTGGTGCTACTTTAAGATACTGGAAGTATTGGGAAGCATTTCAGGGAACAACATTTACTTTGAAGAAATCTTCCAGTTAAGCAAGGACAACTGGAGCATTTCACTAAAAGAAGGGCAAAAATCACTCTTCAAATTCGATTTTGAAATGGATGGCAAGGAAATCCAGTTAGGATACTACTACAATCTGGAATTTTCAAGAAACAGCAAATTCAGGTCATACTCATTGAAATTCCGCCCAGACTACACATTCCTGGTAAATGTAGCTGGAAACTCCTACTTCATACACTTCGATGCAAAATACAAGTCAAAGGAAGAAGTCAACAAGGACTACGACGACGTAAACGACTTCAGCTGGAAAATAAAGGAGTTCAAAAAAGAGGACATCTATAAGATGCACACCTACAAGGATGCAATTTTAAGGACAGATGGTGCTTATATTCTATATCCTGGAGACAAGTGCCAGATATTCAAGGAAACAGAGCTTGAAATCCCATCAGTAGGGGCGTTGTCATTGACTCCAGGAAATGATGAAATAGAGAAGAATAATTTGGAGATTTTTATTAGAAAGATATTGCTAACTTTAATAAAATGATTTTTTTTCATCTATTGGTGGTATTTAAAAGATAAAAAATTTTATCATAGTTCATTTTTAGAATGTTGGATTAATTTGATAAAAATACAAAGAAATAGGTTTCAGATAAATTCACTAAATTTATATTGTTTGCAATATAATATAAAAAACAAGGATATTATTACTATTTTTAATTTAGATTAATGCGGGGATTGGGATTTTAAACAATATTGGAGTAAGATTCATGAAATCAAATGAAAAAATTAATAATCCAACTCCTTTCCTTAAATGGGCTGGAGGGAAAAAACAACTTATTGAAGATATTGATTCAAATTTGCCAGAAGAAATCAAAGAAACAAAAACCATTAAAAAGTATTTTGAACCTTTCATAGGCGGAGGAGCAATTTTCTTCCATTTGATGACAAATTATGATGTCAAAGAAGCATACATCAGCGACATTAACCCTGAACTTATTTTAACATATAATGCAATTAAAAACAATCCAAATGAATTATTAGAGATTTTAGGCAACATTAGAGAGTTTTTCATTCCAAAAACTCATGAGGAAAGAAAGGAATATTATTTGAATGTAAGAAGCGAGTTTAATCAAGCTGTTCCAGATTTTGATTTTGAAAACTATTCTGAAGAACATATTCAAAGAGCAGCCTATACCATTTTCATGAATAAAACTTGTTTTAATGGCTTATTTAGGTTGAATAAGAAAGGGGAATTTAATGTTCCATTTGGGAGGTATAAAAACCCAAACATTTGTGATGTTGAAAATATTTTGGCTGTTTCAAAAGTTTTAAAAGATGTTAAAATCGTCAATGCTTCATTTTTAGCTTCAGAAGAATTTATTGATGATGATTCATTGGTGTATCTTGATCCTCCATATAGGCCATTACCAAATACTGCTTCATTCAACACATATTCTAAAGAAGCGTTTAATGATGATAGTCAGGTAGAATTGGCCAAATATTATAAAAGAATTTCTGAAAAGGGTGCAAAAGCTATTTTAAGCAATTCTGATCCTAAAAACACAGACGAAAATGATAATTTCTTTGATGATTTGTATAAGGATTTTACAATAAATAGAGTCTTTGCTAAACGTTCTATTAACAGCAACGGTGAAAAAAGAGGAAAAATCACTGAAATTCTGGTTAAAAACTATTAGGTGGAAAATCATGGTAGACTATTTAAAATTAGGTTTCAAAACAAATGAAGAGTATTTGGATGAATTTTTTGATACTTTATTAGGTTCCAACAGGACTTATGAATATTATGTTGATTGGGAAAAAATAATTAACAATCTAAAGGCTTCATTAATAGAAATTAGTATTTTAAATAGTTTAAATAAAGTTTCAAGCGATGAATTGGAAGATAAGTTTAGTGAAATAATTAAAAATTACCGTAAGGTAGTTCCACTTTTACCATTAATTTTAGCTATTCGTGATAAAAAAGTCCCTGTTTTTGATTTAGAGGAAAAAGATTATAAAATAATTGATTTTTCCAAAAACAGATTTAAGCACGATGAAATTGTGGAATTTGCAATAAAAACAGGACTTTTGGATTTATTTAACAAAATCGATGATTTGTATTCCTATTTGATGGGAGTCGAAGTAGGTTTGGACACTAATGCTAGAAAAAATCGTAGTGGTCACATATTTGAGGATGTTGTTGGAGAATTGCTGGAAGAAGAATTTAAAAATAAAACAAATGTTAGGATTAATAAAGAGGACTCTTCATTAAATATTGATAGAATAAAACGTTTCGATTATGTTGTTTATGTGGACAACAAGCCCAAATATGCAATAGAATGCAATTTTTATAATTCTACAGGAAGCAAGCCTATTGAAGTTGCTCATGCTTATGCAAACCTTCAAAAAGACTTGGATAAACATGATATTAAGTTTATATGGGTCACAGATGGTTTCGGATGGAATAAAATGAATCAAACAGTTAAAAATGTGGAACCAGATATTGAATATTTGGTTAATTATAGAATGCTGGTTAATCATTTTAATGAGATTTTTGATATTTAATCATTTAATAACTAAATTTTTTATTTTATTATTTAATTATAAAAGTTTCTTCATCAAAGGAAGTTATTCAATAAACGGCTTCTTCTTTGAACTTTTCATTTTCACATTCTTCAATTTCCTTTTCTTTAAAACTGATAAGTTTTTCAACATATTCTATATGTTCCAAATAATCCAACCCTCTTAAATTTTCTAACATTTCTTTTATTCTATTTAAAAATTTCAAATCATTTTTTGGTTTCAATTCATAACTTGTAATTACATTAAATTTTTCAAAACTAATGATTTTAAAGTCATCTAATGAAGGACGGTGTTCTAAAAAGATTTTTAAATAATATATGAATTTATCTTCGCCATATATAATTAAAATTTCTTCAAATAAGATTCTTATTAATTTAATATCTTTATTTAATATGAAATGACATATATATTTTTCTTCTTGGAGTTTTCCTGAATTACAAAGGGGTATTGCAATATTTCGGTGAGATTTTATAAAATGATTTACTATTAGATCAATTTCTTCAAGAGAATAAATTTCCCATATAAATTCAAAATCTTTGTGTTCGTAATGGCCATAGTTTCCATATACATTTGTTAAAAATTCAAATATAAATTCTTTATCAATATCACATAGTATTTTCAAATCATTTAATTCGTAATCTTTATATTCATTGGAGATTTTCCAAGAAGAGATGTAGAATTCTTTTAATAAATCGGTGTTATTTTTGAAATATTCTTTAAATTCACAACAAAATTCCCACCAAATATAATGCTTTTTCTCAGAATTGATAAGATGTTTTGAGAGATATTGTATTATGTTGCTTTCATTTTCTCGATTTTCAATTTTATCTAAATTTTCTAAAAAGATAGGATTATATTTTAGAAAAGAATCAAAATAATGTGTATCAAATACTCCTTTATCAGAATTAATAAACTTTATGAATTCTTTGAATATTTCTTTATCAATATTTTTTTCTAAAATAAATGTAAAAAATATTAGTTTATAATTATTTTTTTCTTCATTAGGATAGATATTTAAAGAAGAATATAATATTTTTGGGTCTATTAATTCGTTTGTTAGTATTTTTTTTATTAAATTATCAATTCCTAAAGTATATTGTTCTTCTACATAATAATTGAAAATTTCATAAAACATTTCTTTATTTATTTCATGCAAAATTTCCATTAAAAGTGAAACATATATGTTATAGTTGCTATCGGAGTAAGTACTAGTTAAATTATCAAGTGTTATTAGAATATTTTTAACATAGTCAATATTTTTGTTCTCTAAATCTGAAATTATTAAGTTTTTTATTTCTTTTTCATTTTTATGATTTTCAACTTCATAATTTAATGTTGTATAAATGTTTATTATATTTAAAACAGCATTATTTTCTTTAAACGAATTTAAGTCATTTGAGGGCATTATATTCATTCTTTTAATGGATTTACAATAGTTTAAATAAATAATATTGGTTAAAATGTTATTTTTGCTTTGTTTATTGAAGAAATCTGAAAAAAGAATTTGTTCTTTTTTTATTAAATCTTCATTACCTTTCACAATACTTCTGCAATATTCATTAATTAATGTGTGTACTTCAGGATATTTACCATATAATGAAAATATTTCGTTTATTGCACTTGTTCTTAAATCACTTAGTTCTTTGGTATGAGGTATTTTAAAACGAATAAATGTTATATTAATATTTTGAATTTGTTGTTCAATATGTTCTTCCCAAAAGAAATTTGTATCTTTTATATAATATAAGAATAATTTTTCTGCAATTTCCTGTTCTTTTGGTGTGTCAAAGTTTTTTAAAAAATCTATTAGGAAAAATTGATTTTTGAATTTATTATCTACGCTTCTTCTATTAAATGTAAATTTATCATTAACTAATTTGGATATATCGAGAAATTTTGAAGATTGTTTTTTGATATATTTGATTGTTATTAACAATGCCTTTTCTGAAATATTTTCATCTAATAAATATAATTTTGATAACAATTCCATATATTCGTAATAATGGTAATGGTAAGCTTTTTGAAGGTTTTGATTTAAATCAAATTCCTCATAATCTAATCCGTCAACATACTTCTTTAAGAAAATAAGGGTTTTGGTGTCATAAAAAGCATAAAACATCTTATAAAAATATAAAAGTTTCTCATTTTTTTCTTCTAAAGTTTCTAATAAATTTTTAGTTATTTCTTTTATTTTTGAATTTACTACTTCAAATCCAAATGTGTTAGTTATGTCTACAATATTGCTGTATATTCTATCAAAGTTGTTGTTCATAAAATAATTTAACCATAAGTTTAAATCAAGAAGTTTATCTTCAATATATGTTTTATAGAAGATATAAGTTGATAAAATGGTGTCAGATATTCTTACAATATTTTTTTCAGCATTGAGTTCAACAAATTCTAATTTATTAAGTTTTTTAATATTGGAGGAGAGTTCTTCGGCGGTAATTGATAATGTTTCTTTTATAAAAGTAATTACTTCAGTATTCTCTTTATCGACATGTCCGAAGAAAGATATGGCTCCAAATGTTTTTTGAAGAGATTCATCAAAATATAAATCAATATTTTTATAATTGTTAAAATAATTTTCATATATTTTTAGTGGAGTTTGGAAATACTCATAATTATCATCCTTAATTATAGGGAGAATAGCCATCATACCAAGACTTGGGTTTCCATCACATATATTAACAATTTTTTCTAAAAATGATTCTGTGGCGGTTAAGTTATTTTCTTTTAAAAGAGATGAAATTAAATTTTTTAAAGTTACATCATCCATTTTTGTTAATTCAATTTTTTCAATTTTGTAATTACTTAATGTTTTTTCAAAAATGGTTTTAAATTGATTTCTTAAGGTAAATATTATTTTTATATCTTTTTGTTCATATTCTTCTAACAGATTAATTATTTCTTCTAAATTTTCAGATGTCTCATCAAAATTATCAAATACTATTAAAAATTTTTCATTATAATCTAATAGAGTTCGAATATTGGTTTTTATTTGGTTATTTATTCTTGTAATAAACACTATTTGATAATAGTGTTTTTCTTTAAGTTCTCTTGCAACTTCTATTGATAATCTAGTTTTTCCTATTCCTTGGTTTCCATATATTGCAATTTTGTTTTTACATAATATTTGTTTGGAAATTTCTTCAACTATTTTAATTTCATTTTTTTCAATACTGATAAAAGGATTTTTAAAATTAGGTCTCATGCCTTTTTGGCCTTTTTCAACAAAACTATTTAAAGAATATATATCCTCAAAATTTAAATTCTTAAAATATTCAAATGAAAATGAACATTTTGATAATTCTAAAGCTAAATTTTGTATATTATAAATGGTTAATTTTATATGTGTTCCATTATTTCCAGTAATCTTTTTTAATTCTTCGTTTAATTTATGTTCGTAATCAGATTTTATTTTGACATTGCAGGCCAATATGACTTCTGCAATTTCTGATTTTGGAATAGAAGTTTTTAAACAATGTTTTAAGTCTGATTTTAACTTTCCCTCAATGCCATTTTGTTGTGTGGTATATTCACATAATACATATTTCCCATCTTTGTTTTTAAAAAGGCTGTCTGGATTTCCTCGTGTTGTTTTATTTTTACCTACTTGGCTTCCATCAGCAGTGCAGGGGATATAACCTTTCCAATATAAAAATTCATTGATTAAATTTTGAAAATCTGATTCGTTTATGCTTTTTAATTCATTTTCTATATTATGTTTTTTAAACAGAAAAACCACCTATTTTTTTTAAAAAATTTGCAAATTATTCTTTGATATCAATTGCTTACATTATTTAGTTATATTGTTATTATATTGTTATTTTATTTATATGTTATAGAATTTAACTTAAACATTTAATATTTTTTAATATAAATTTTAATTATATCATTATAATGTTCATATTTTTTATTTTATGATACTTATGAAAATATTCATATATTTTTATCAATAATGTTTGCTTTTTCAATAATTTTTTATTATTTTTTTATTTTAAATTAAAATAATTAATTATATTCCTAATATAATTATAATAATTACTAAAACTTTTTATTAAAATATACATATGATTCATATTATTATATCTTATAATATAAAACTCCATTCGTATATTTCATTTATAAAAACTTTCGTGATTGAAAAATAAGGTGGATAATATTTATGTAATAACAAGATTATAATAAAATATATTCACTTAATTTGTTTAAATATTAAAAGATTATTTATCAAACAAATCTGCTTTGGGAAGATATCATGACAACACAGCAAAAACAAAAAAGAGCGGGAAAGTACGGCCATAACATTTCAAGAACACGTCATGGGACTTTCCTAATCACAAAAACGATAAAGGGAAAGAGAAACAAGTATGGAACTTTCAAAACACAAGAGGATGCACTTTTCGTAAGGTCATTGCTAGAGGCCAATGACTGGGATATGGATGCTTTTGACAGTGAAAATCCAATATATGAAAACGATTCCAAGTTCTATATTATCAAGCATAATGAAAACGGTAAGCTAAAGATTTATGGAATCTTTGATTCTCTTGAGGAGGCCAAAGCTAACATTTCCAATGACACCAATGACAAAATTCTCAAAAAGAAAAAACCCAAAGCGAAAAAGCCTCATGAAGAAAAAAGTAATGCAAGCAAGTACGGAAAATACATCTACAAAAATCGTGTAGGGAAGTTCATGGTTCAGAAAAACCTGGATGGAGTTCAGAACATCTTTGGATTTTTTGATGCTCCGGATATCGCCAGGTTTGTAAGAGACATTCTAATAGAAAATGATTGGAATGTAGATTATTTCTCATCCCACAATATTTTTGAATTCAATGATGAGTTCTATGTCTTCAAAGTGGTAAGGGGATATCCGAAACTTATGGATGTCTTTTCCAATCTTGGAGATGCGGAATTGGCCAATTTTGATGATAAGGATATTCTGGAACGTCGTGAGAAGCACATCTATAAGAAGAACAACGTCTTTGTTGTAAATAAGCATCTTGATGGTGCTAATTTTCATGCTAAGTTTGATAATCTGGACGATGCTGTGGCTCTTAGAGATATTCTAAATGATGTAGAATGGGATATGGATTATTTGGAAGGTTTGAATAATATCATAGAATTAAACAATCATTTCTGGGTGTTTTTCATGAACGACTCTCTAATGTTGTATGTTCTGGAATCTTTTGATTCTCTAGATGATGCTTTGAAAAACAGGGATTCGTTGATTGAAGAATTCGAACATGAGATTGTCAAAAAACCAAAACACGATAAAAATATCTACAAGCGCAGAAATGGCTTTTCAGTGGTAAAAAGAATCGATGGGGTTTTAACCACTTTCGGAACATTTGACACTCGTGAGGAGGCCATTGAAGCCAGGGATGAACTGATGGCCAACAACTGGAATCGGGATGAAAAGGAAGAAACACTCAATCCGGAGGAGCTCAACGAAATCATATTCTGTCTGACTCCATGGCAGAAAATAGTCTTTGACGCTATCAATGAGTTGAACTCAAACACATTCCGGTTCGAAGACCTGAAACAATTTGAAAAGAACTTCAAACGTTTTACAGCTCCAAGCAAGGTCGATTCAAAGGTTTTGCAAAATCTTGACCAGCTTATCGATCTTGGCCTTTTGGTAAGGACTGATGAGAACACCTATCAGAAGCTTTGGAACTATTAAAAAGGATTTTAATTCTTTCCAATTTTTTCCCCCAAGATTTGCAAAGGGGCCATAAATATCATTTTGAAGTAGCTTTGCCAAATTATAACAACTATTTAATAACAGTAATGACGTAAGTTATATTTAAGGTGGTATAATTTCAAATTTTGATTTTTTAAAAGATAGGTGCAACAGGCTGTATTTCCATGCTTCCAAAATGGAGGAGGCGATTTTTTTAGATTCTTTCACCAGTTCTTCTCATGGAAATAAGTTGATTAATCAAATTCTTAATCTGATTTATGAAAAGGAACTGGTTCAGCCGTCTCCAGATGTTTCAAGCAATTATGATAAGATAAAGGATCTCTTTTATGTTCATAAGGTTATTCCGAGGGAGATTTGGAGTCTTTTGAATTTGGCGAGAATGCAGCGAAATGAGGATACTCATGAGGACTCGACAACTACCGGGGCTTTACATTTGAATAAAATTCTTTTCAACATTCTCACATGGTTTTATAGGAAATATTATGATGATGATTTCATAATTCCGAGATATGATGATCCTGCAGATAATATTAATAAGGATACCATTTTTTCAGTCAATGAATTGAAGGTAGTAATAGAGTCCATGGTTGAAAATAAGGTTTCTGAAATTATTGGTGATGATTCGGATGGAAGCACATTGCCTAATGTTCCTCTGGTTAAGGTTGAGGAAAGCATTCTGGAAACAGACGAGGATTTGAAGTCTTCAAATATTGTGGCTCAGGAGGTTGAGTGCACCGATTCGATTGACTCAAAAGAGGACAATGATGATGGTCCTGTCGAGGACTTGGACAAATTGGAGGACATCATAATAACCGAGGACATTAGTTTTGTAGCTGACGATTCCAACAGCAGAGTGGATGATGAGATTCTCAAATCAGACAATAGTTCCAAAAGGGTTATTGATAAGGTCATGGATTCCTATGAGACAGTCACGGAGGCTATTGTGCCTAAACCTACTTTTGAGGGAAAATCAACTCCTCTTGAGGGTTCTTTATTCGATGAAAAGGGTAATTTGAAATTGCCTAACCGTAATTCCAGTTACGATTCCGCTGACAATTATAGGGATAGCTTTCCAACAAGCAGCCCTTCATCTAAGGGGTCTTATGAAAGCAATTATTCTAACGTTAGGGAGGATAATGATGAGAAAATGCTTCCTAAAAGGAAATCTCTCTTTTTGAAAGCCAAAACCTCTGAAGAATTGTCAATGAAAGAGAGGAGGTTATTGTCAGAGCTTGAAAAAACCAAGATTGATGAAAACATTGCAATCAAAGACAATCTGGTTGTTGTCTTTAACGAGAATCAGATATTCGGAAGATTCAATTCGGATTTCACAGCAAAGCTTATAAGGGATTTGCTGGCTGAAAACTATTGGAACATCAATTTCTTCAACAATCATAACGTCTTCAGGCGTAATGGAATGTTCTATGCTTTCGTTATAGGTGATGAGAAAATATTGTCTTTAGGCAGATATAAGACTTCCAACGAAGCATATGACAAAGTTAAGGAGTACAAGATTGAAAACGATATCTTCTAATTTCAAAGGAGAATCCTGATGAATGTGTTTTAGATTTCAACGTTTTATTTCACCATTTGACGTTCAAACAGAATCAAAAACACTAAAATTCTCCGATTATTTATTTTATCATGTAATTGCTTTCATTTGAAAGGGAGATTATTTATAGTTTTTTCAATAGAATTAGTACTGAAATATGTATTCACATTTTACGCTACATTATGCTGGAAGAATATCGGATGGGTCAGCATCTGGGCTTTTCCCGATGCTGAGGTATTCTTTTCAAAACCTGTTTTTTCAATATCTTAAAATTTATTAGAAGTGAAAAATATATTATTTTTTATAACCTTTAGGTGAATACAATGAAAAAATTCAAGGAACTATTGCTTTTATCAAACCTCAAGAGGATGAGTCCCATCAAGATAAACAGGGATTACGTCCCGATTCTTTCCAGATACGGGAATTTCAATAAGTTTTTAGATTACCTTGAAAAACAGTACTCCATGGAGGATCTGGACAAGGCATTGGAGCTTACTGAGGACATTTTGGATATCATAGATTCGAACCCTCTATTCTCAGCAGTAACCATCCTTGACAAGGAGTATCCAAGCAAGCTGAAGGATCTGGCAAACAAGGCCCCTCCAATTCTCTACACAGTGGGAAACACTGAAATCCTATCAAAGCCGAACATGGCAGTCATAGGAACTCGCAAGCCTGACATCGACACTCAGAACTTCGAGTACAGGTTTGTCCAGAACCTTGTTGAAAGGACAGAGCGTGCAATCATAAGTGGCCTTGCATTGGGATGCGACAAGACAGCCCACATGGCCACCGTTGATATGAGGGAGGATACCATTGCAGTCCTGCCTGTAGGGATAAACAGGATTTCACAGCTTCCAAACAGCAGGCTTGCACAGATGATAGTTGAAAACGGAGGATGTCTCATAACAAGCTTCAAGCCAAATGCAGGGGCCAACAAAAGCAGCTATGATACAAGAAACCAGTATGTTGCAACCTTGGCTGACGGAATATTCGTGGCCCAATGCTCAAGTGAAAGCGGAACAATGAACACTGTTGACTATGCAAGAAAGCGGCACAGGAGGATTGGATGCTTCATGCCTGATGATGTAGGCTCTGCTGACTTTTCAGGAAACGAATTGATTCTCAAGGAATACAGGCATCGTTCTTTTGCAATAAAAAACCAGGATGACTTGGACGGCTTTTTGGAGTTTCTCGTCTCCAGGCCTAAAAAGAGGGATTACCAGTCAACATTGTTGGATTTCATGGGCTAAAAAAAGGAGTGGATGAATTTAATTCATCTTTTTTTTTAATTTTTTTATCATTAATAATTTCTAAGTTTTCTTTCCATATGTTTTTGAAATAATCTGCGTCTTTTACTGTCTTTTCTTTCTTTTAACATTTTTTGATATGCTGGATTATGCTTATTTTCATCATTTTCCAATTTTATTTCTTCTCCATTTTTGATTTGTTCGATGATTATTTTCATTTTTTCTTGTGTTATTTTTGCATGTTTTTTCCCTATGTTTCTGAAATGCTCCTCATCTCTCACTATGTTTTCTTTTCCTTTGAGGTCTTCTGATCTGTATACTGGCATTTGTTTCACTTCCAAATTTAAAACTGAATTGTTATCAATATTCTATAATTTCTTCTATTTAATCTTTATTTTATTATTTGCTTATTAATATTCCAATTTATCAAATTCAAAGAATTATTATTGTTCTATTGCTGAAAAATTGTTTTCATTATGGAAAATTGTTGTCATATGGAAGTATATAAATCTTATTTTTTCAGTTTATAAACAGACAAATATTTTATTATTTCAAAGCTCTTTTATAATTTTGGACTAGAAGCTGTTATTTTCCATTTTGCCATTCCAATCCATTACTTTTAGTTATAATGGCAATACTTATCTCTTCATCAACTGTTTCCAGCTGTTTTAATAATTTTATTTTTATTGAAGTAATTTTTATCAAAATTTTTGCAATTTTGACCAATTCATCATCTGATAAATATCTTACAGATTCAAATATAGGTTCTTCAATATCATTTTTCGCATCATTTAAGGTCAAAATAAGTTGGTCTGCAAGATTTTCATTGATAATTTGATTTAAATTAATTTTATCAATTTTTATTTGAGGATTATCTTTTTTGATTTCTTTTATAAATTCATTAAAGCAAAATTCAATAGTGTCATACCAATAATCAATTATTGTATTTTCCACAGTTTCATCAATCCCATTTAAAAACGTTTCAATCACTTCTTTTTGAGCAAAGGGTATTATTGCACCTACATCAATGTTAGTTTCTTTATTGAACACTTCAAATATTAAATTTCCCTCATAATTCAATATCAAATTAAATTCAATAAATGAGGGGAAGTATTCATTATCATTAAACCCAGTTAAAACTATACAACTTCCATTAAATTTTAGATAATTTGAAAAAAATTTTTTCAAGATTTCTATGGGGATGCCATATTCTCCATTTATTTCATAAAAATCTATATCATAACATTCATTTTTTAAAAACGGCAGTATTTCATCAGTTTCATATTCAGCATATCTGTTTTTTAAGTTTTCAAGACCATATTTTTTAATTTCTTTAATAACATATTTTTTAAATTCATTAATTTCTATCTTTATTTCAGGCTTTGAAAACTTCTTAGTGTTTTCTTCCAAATAAATTATGAAGTCATTTAGAATGTTTTCCATATTTTTCAATTTAGAAAAATCCCTGTTATGCCTATAATCTTTTATCAAAGTTGATAATGGAATGTCCATAAATTCTCCATTATTATAGGTCATCATGGCCATTGCAGGAGCTTTTGATAATTCAAATATTTTTTCTATTCCTTGATAGACATGTTCTCCAATTGTTTGAGCACTATCTGCCGCCAATACGATGCTTTTCTTATTTAAAATTAATATTTCGCTTGTCATGTTAACCTCTAATTTTGGCAATAGCTATTGCTTTTTATCCACTTATAAGATATTTCTAGTTTATCCCAACAAAATATAAGCTTCATAGGTTTTAAATAGGCAAAATTAGGTTCATCCTATGAAATTTTTTCAGCATTGAAAAAACACATTAAAATAATAATTCTTTTATAATAATAAATTCATAATTATAAATAATTAATAATTATTAATTGTGATTTTTGATGTCAAATAAAAGTGAACAACCACAATGGGACAGCTCTCTGGCGTTTCTAATGGCTATGATTGGAGCGGCTGTCGGACTCGGAAATATTTGGAGATTTAGTTATGTGCTCTACAGTAATGGTGGGGGTGCATTTTTCATTCCATATTTCACAGCCATTATCATAATGGGTGTTCCATTCTTAATTTTGGAATATGGAATTGGATTTAGTTTTAGAAAGTCGTTTGCAAGAATTTTGGAACATATCAAGCCGAAACTGGAAATTGTAGGATGGGTTTTGGCATTGCTGGTTTTTGTCGTATGCTGTTATTACCTGGTTATTGTAGCTTGGGACCTGATTTATCTTGTTGGAAGCCCATTCCAGGTATGGGGAAATAATCCTGGCCTTTTCTTCTCACAATCTGTAGGTGGAGGAGCTGAATTGGGCGGACTTGAAAGGGTTATCCTTCCGTCTGTTGCTGGTGTTGCAGTAATGTGGTTCATCATCTGGTTCATTTCACACAGGTCAGTTGAAAGCGGTATCGGTAAGGCCTCTAAAATGCTTATTCCGCTGCTTTTCATCATCATGGCAATCATCGTTGCATTTTCATTTACACTTCCAGGACATGAAATAGGTCTTGACGTGCTTTTGCGCCCTGACTGGTCAAGCCTTACTCGTGTGGACATCTGGATTTCAGCATTTGCACAGATCATCTTCTCCCTCTCAATGGGACAGGCTATTGCTATGACCTATGCAAGCTACCTGGACAAGAACGCCAGATTGAACGACTATGTCTTGCTTGTAGTTGCATCCAACTCAGGATTTGAAATCTTCACTTCCTTCGGTGTATTCTCAATCTTGGGATTCATGGCAATGAATGCAGGAGTTCCAATCGAGAAGCTCATTACAGAAGGAACAAGCCTTATCTTTATCGTGTTCCCAACAATCTTTGATGCTATGGGCGGTATTGGTAGGGTTCTTGGACCGTTGTTCTTCCTTGCAATTCTATTTGCAGGTATCACATCTGCTGTAGGTTACTTCGAACCTCTTGCAAGTTCATTGGCGGACAAGTTCAGAATATCCCGTAAAAAGGCAACCACAATCCTCTGTATTGTAGGGTTCTGTATTTCATTATGTTTCACATCTGGAATTGGAAGCTATCTTGTAAGTATTGTGGACGGATTCGTAAACGAGTTCGGTATCTTGCTTATCATCGCAATCCAATGTATAATATTCGGTTGGATCTATGGTATTGACCACCTGGTTGATATTCTCAACAAAAATTCAATGTTCAAGGTTGGAAAGGCTTGGATAGCTGACATTAAGTACCTCCTTCCAATTGCACTTATCATCATCTGGGTTTGGGGTATTTCCTCATTGTTGATGAAGATGGAGCCTTTGGAAGCGATTGTAGGAGTTATTCTGGTAGTGGGTATTTTGGCCGGAGGAATATTCCTTACAAAATACAACAAGAACATTCCAATGGAAGACTAGAAATGCTTTAATCGGCATTTTTCCTTTTTTTTTATTTTTAACAATAAGTATTTTAATCCAGAAAATATCATAATATTATTTTTTTTTTATTTTCACTATTTTACCGGTATTCGTAGGTATAACAACTAATATATATAGATAAAAAATATAATATCTATTACAAAACGTTTTGGTGAAAAATATGCTTGGTGAAAAGGAACTTACTAAATTGTTTCCTGATTTTGAAGATTTAGTACAACCTTCGGGTATTGATTTAGCATTAGATAAAATTTATATTCAGAAAGGAGAAGGTTCATTGATAGACAATGAAAAGAACCTTCCGGATATTGAGGAATTAGAAGGACCCGTTTTTACTTTAAAACCACACACTGCCTATCTGGCCAGTATCGATAGGAAGATTAAGATTCCAAAGGGATATTCAATGCTCTATCTTCCAAGGTCAACCCTTTTAAGATCTTTTGTATCTGTTCAAACAGCGGTAGGGGACCCTGGATTTTTTGGAACTTTGATGTTTATGATTCATAATCATGGGGATTATGAATTTAAAATAAAAAAAGGCGACAGAATAGCTCAAGGTGTTGTTTTTGAGGTTGAAGGTTCTGGAGAGTATAATGGCAGCTATCAGGAGGTGGAAGAATGAATGCAGCTCATAAACTAGTTGAAATTTTAGAGGAAAATGGAATAGAATACATTTTTGGAATTCCTGGCGAACAGATCCTTCCATTATACGAAGCACTTCAAAAATCATCAATAAAACACATTCTGATGAGACATGAGCTTGCGGCCGCTCATGCTGCAGATGCATATTCAAGAATCACAGGTAAGCTTGGTGTATGTATTGCAACTGCAGGTCCTGGGGCATTGAATCTGGTCATGGGAGTGGCTACTGCATTTAAGGACAGGGTTCCGATGCTTGTAATCACTGGAGACAATCCAACATACAACAAGTATGGGGACGAGTTTCAGGCTTTCCCGTTAGGGGACATTTTTGAACACGTTGCATTGGAATCATATGATCCGGACAATGCTACAGATGCAATCACAGACCTTTATGAGATTTTCGATGCGTTTGAGGTTTATCCTCGCGGTCCAAAGCATCTAAATCTTTCAAAGGACATTCTGCTTGAAGATGACTACGAGGTTATAAAGGGCAACTACATAGCTAACTTCGACTATGGAAACACATGCATCCTTCAGCAGGTGATAGCCAGCGCTTCAAAGCCTGTTTTCCTTTTAGGTTCTGGAGCTATCCGATCAAGGGACAGGATAACTGCAATTGTCAAGGAACATAACATTCCGGTTCTGACAACATTCACAGCTAAGGGAATCATTGACGATTACGACGAATTGAATCTTGGATTGGCTGGAATCAGGGGTTCTGACAGGTCAGATTATGCAATTGAAAATTCTGACTGCATCATTGCATTGGGAACCCGTCTTACAGCAAGAACAATCAAAAACATCGATGACATTGAGGACAAGCTGATACATGTCAACATCAACGACCTTGTGCTTATGGGTGACTATCCTTATCATGGCCATGTTGCGGATTTCCTCGACGAAATCAAGTTTGAAGGGGATTACTCAGATTGGTTTAAGGAGATTCTTGAAATTCCTCCAACAGTGTACACCGAAGGTATTGATGACGATACAATTCCTTTACGTCCCCAATCAGCAATCAATTCAATATACAAGGTCTTTGACGACAATGTAATAGTCTCTGATGCAGGAAGTCACACTAGCTGGACAACCCTTTTAAAAACCAGTAATTCTGCCTACAAGCTCCTTTATTCAGGAGGATTTGCACCTATGGGTTATGGTATTCCTGGAGCTATCGGTGCGGCAGTTGGGGTTCCTGACGAAAAGATCATTGTAATCAACGGTGATGGCGGATTCCAGATGAACGTTCAGGAATTGGCTACAATCAAACAGTACGGCCTCAACATAATGATTTTCATTTTAAACAACAATGAATACGGCATTATACGCCAGTACGAAGAAAGAGTATATGATATGAAGCCGTATGCAACAGAACTGATTAATCCCGATTTTGTGGAACTTGCAGAATCATATGGAATCAAGTCAGTCAAAATCCAATCCAAAAAGGAACTTGAAATGTTTTTAGATGAAAATAAGGACACCAAGTTTCCTTATGTTGTAGAGATTGTTGTAGGTAGGGAATTCATTCCTAAACCTAGAGATTAACATTTTCTACAAACTTTTTTATTATTTCTTCTTTATCCTCATATTTTTCATTAAAGCTAAAGTAGAAATAATCCTCATTTTTTTTATAGATTATTCCCTTTTCTTTCATCTCGTAGCTTGAGAGTCTGCTGAGGTAATATCTGATTTTGGTTTCATATACGAGGTATATGTCACAATCGGGAACGTTTATCCTACAAAATTCAATGTTTTCCACGGTGATGAACTTCTCCTTGATTTCAGCTACCGTGTGCTCTATGAATCTTGTAATGTCGTTGTGGGGTTCAATCATTATATTGCCTCTCTTATAAGTTTCAAAACATTTTTATCCCTTAGCAGCTTCAATGTCGGGATTATCATTTTCAGCAGATTTATTCTGATATCGACTATGCCTTTAAAATCAAATACTGGTCCATTAAAACATGGAGTCACACTCAACTTTGTATTATTTAATGCAGTATTTGGAAATACAAGAAATGCCCACATGTAACCAACATATTTTGCCGTTGACACGTAGCTATTCAAACCAAAATCCAAATGACTTTCCAGTTTTCTGACATTCAATGACAAGATCAATTTTTTCAGGAATTCCAAAAGGCTTCCAATGCAGGGTTCAACCATATTAAGGGTAATCTTTCTTTTCTTTTTAGACTTCTCTTTATCTTTTTCATCCTTTGCTCTTGGATATTCCACGCCGTAAATCTTTATTCTAGAAAAAACAAGTACTTCAAAGGTAAAGTTAAGTTCGGATCCTTCTTTTGAGAAATTGCCTACAAGGTCAACTCCTAAATGGAGAAAAGCTATTATGATTAGGATGACGGCTATTAGGATAATTTCAACAATCAAAAGAAACCACACTTTCAAAAATTGTTTTGATGAAGTTTATTCTTCATCAGTAGTTTTAAATTCAGGCTCGATGAATTCAGCTTCATCAAAGTCTTCATCTTCTTTTTTAGGTTTGATGACGAATTCATTTATCAAGTCGGTTACAATCAAACCAAGGTCACTAAGAGCCTTATTGACTTCATTTCCTCCGGTAAGGTTTATCACACGAATTCCTTCAATGCCTTCCTTGTCCTTTGGAATAATTACCATTGAAACCGGTTCGGCACCTGCACCTGCACCAACAATGTCATTTGATTCCTGGCCTAAGAGGTTTTGACCGCTTCCGAATCCGAATCCTGCTCTCATAACTGGAATGAGAAGCTTATCTTCAGTTTCAATAGGCTCGCCAATGAAATTTTCAATATTAAGTAACTTCTGAAGCTCTTCAACGGTTGTCTTAACGTTTGTATCTTCCATATTTTCACTCCTTGAGTAATTAATATTATATATTCATTCCATATAATATTAATCATACGAAAGTAATCATGTTTACTATCGATACGTTCAAACGGTTGGAAAAAAAAACAGCTAGTCACGACAATCCTGTCCTAAAGGTTATAATAAATATGGTAAATGGCAAGGATTTCATTTCAGCATTTCTTGAAGGTTTAAACTTAAGTAAAATTTTAGAACTTTTAATTAGGGATTCGGATTCCTAATTATTGCTATTTTTTTAAAATCATGATACGATATCATTGTTAAGAGTTTTCAAAAGAAAAAAAGAAAAAAAGAGAGGATTCCATTCTTAAGCAGAATAGGAATCTGCAATTGATGCTACACCAGCACCAGCTTCGTCAATTACACCTAATTCTTTTAAGGTCATTCCGATAGCTCCAAAGGTTTGGAGTAATTCCTTGTAGGAAATGTTTCCCATATGACCTATTCTGAAGATGTTTCCTTTTAGGTGATCTTGACCACCAGCTAATTCAACACCATACTTGTCACGTGTGGTTCCTCTAAAGTCAGCGTCGGTAATTCCTTCAGGCATTTTTACAGCAGTTACTGTAGCTGAGGATACGTCTTCGTCTGCGAACAATTCCAATCCGAGAGCTTTAACCGCATCTACACTAGCTTTTGCAGCTTTGTGGTGACGTGCGACTCTGTTGTCTAAACCTTCCTCTTTAACCATTTTCAATGCTTCGTTCATTGCATATGTAAGTGAAACGGATGGTGTGTAAGGTGTTTCTGGAGGAGTTTTGTCTCCGCTTTTCTTGTAAGCCTTCATGTCAAGGTAGAATCCGTTAGGAGTAACTTTTTCAACTTTGTCCCATGCATCGTCGCTTAAGGTAATTGCAGCCATTCCAGGTGGTGCTGCTAGACATTTCTGTGAACCGGTAACACAGACATCGATTCCAAAGTCATCTACCTTTACTTCATCCCCACCAAGGGAAGATACGGTATCTACGATGTACAATGCATCATAATCCTTCATAACTTTTCCAACTTCTTTGATTGGAGCAGCTACTCCAGTGGAAGTTTCATTGTGGACAACAGTAATAGCTTTAATGTCTTCATCAGCATCCAATGCTTCTTTTACAGCTTCAGGTGTAACTGCAGTTCCCCATTCAACAGCTAACTCTTGAGTATCGATTCCATGAGCTTGAGCTATTTTCATGAAACGTTCACCGAACTTTCCACCTACAACGTTCAATACTTTTTCACCAGGGTTTAAGACGTTACTGATAGCTGCTTCCATTGCAGCGGTTCCGGATCCGGTAAGTAGGTAAGCCTGATTTTTGGTTTGGAAAGCATCAGCCATTAATTCGCTTGTTTCAGTTAAAATTTCTCCGTATTTAGCACTTCTGTGGTTAACAACAGCCTGTGCCATAGCGTTGAGCACTCTAGGATGCACTGTTGTTGGTCCTGGAAGCATTAATAAAACATCGTCCATTTTCAATATTCCTCCATTAATAAAATAAATATAAGATAGCTTTTAGCTAATTAAATTTTTAATTTTTATACTTTTTAAACATTATCTTTTTAGGATTTTGTTTAGTTTTATTTTTTAAAATTTAATTTCATTAAGTTTTTCAAGATAATAATTGGTTATGTTCATTGTTTCAGCGTTTATTATTTACTTTAATCATCATATTCAATCATGTTCTTTACAATTTCTTAATTCATAAAACATTCTATGCTTTATATAGTTAGTTGAACAAATATTATAACTAATGTCTGAATTTACTTTTAAAAGAATTTTTAATTATTTTTTTGGTTTATTTTTGATTACTTTGGGGGTTGGCTTTTCAATAAAATCCAATCTTGGTTCAACTCCTGTAAGTACAATTCCCTATACTATGGATCTTATTTGGGGAATCGAAATAGGGATTGCAACAATAATATTTCATGCAATTCTTGTAGGTATAGAATTGGTCCTTTTGAGGTCTGACTTTAAGCCAAAACATTTTCTCCAGGTCTTTGTAGGGGTGCTTTTCGGATGGTTCACATCAATTTCAGTATCTCTGACTGCAATGTTACCTATCCCAAGCAATTTTTACATAAGCATTGCATTGATTGTTTTGAGTACTTTTCTGGTGGCTTTGGGGCTGTTCTTCTATGTTCCGGCAAATATCATTCCATTGTCTGTAGAGGGTGTAACTCAGGCAATCGCTATTGTGTCAAACCAGCCTTTTCCAAAAATAAAGGTATTGTTTGACGTTACAGTGGTGGCAAGTTCTGTAGTGCTGTGTTACCTGTTTCTGGGAATAATTGGGGGAAGCGTAGGAATCGGAACTATAATTTCTGCCTTGTTTGTAGGAACCACATTGAAATACATACAGAAACTCCATAGATATGTAACAGGTCAGCCAGTTGACCTAAAAAAGATGTAGATTATGTACAAAAGGATACCATTATATTTAACAGGTTTATTTTTAATGACTATTGGGGTAGCATTTTCATTTAAATCAAATCTGGGATCTTCTCCAATCAGCTCAATTCCTTACTCAATTTCACTTATCTGGGGAATTGACGTAGGTACAGCTACAATAGGATTCCATATAATCTTGGTTTTTATTGAATTTCTGCTTCTAAGAAAGGATTTTCAAGCTAAATTCCTGCTTCAGATAGTTGCAGGTGTGATTTTCGGATGGTTTACAAACATTGCAGTTTATCTTGTAGGTTTCATACCCGATTTCGGAATTGTAGGATCATTCGTATTTTTAGCTATCAGTATCGTAATTGTGGCCTTTGGAATCTTCCTGTATCTTCCTCCCGACATAGTGCAGCTGGCAGGGGAAGGTGTTATGCAGGCTGTTGCAATCGTCTCAAACCAGCCATTTCCCAAAGTCAAGGTTTTGTTCGACTCCTCAATGGTTGTGATCTCATTCTTGATGTGCGGATTTTTCATAGGAAATTTCTTTGCAAGTGTTGGCATTGGAACGGTATTGGCAGCTATCCTTATTGGAACAACATTGAAATACATTGTCAAAGGATTTAAGTTGTTGACAGGCAGAACAGTGGACTTGAAACAGATGTAGCTGGCTATTTTTAGTTTCAGTCCAATGCAATTTTCAAAGCCCTCAACAATTTTATTATTTTAAATAAATTTTTCTAAATGCTTTAAATTTTATTATTTCAAATAATATTGCTTTATTTCAAAAATTAAGTTTAAATAATAGTTTAAATTATATATTACCTCATGAAGGTCTTTGATCAACTTAGAAATATCATGAATTCTGACGGCTTTGACAGATATCATTTTCGTGACAACCATCAGAAGGGTTTTTGCGAGGAGGACATCAACGCAATCTTGGAGATCATGGGTGAAGACGAAAGGATTGACAAATTCATAGAATCCGAACTGACTGATCTTGTTAGGGGAGCTATGGTTGCCGACAGGGTTGGAATCAGCTTTGAAAACAATCTGTTGTATAGCATTGAATTTGAAAGCACCAAACCTTCAAAAAAGGCATTGCGAAAGCATGCATTGTATGTTGCAGCTATTGGTGAAATACATGAGGAGCCTATAAAGGCGATTTCATTTACTATTTCAGAATCTGAAAAGAGAGTGGATGTGGTTGACTACGGTTTGGGAAGCAAAATAAAAATAAATGTAAAGCCATATTACTCCATTGACGGTGAAGAGCAACTGGAGATAATTAAAAACAAGCTGAAGAATAATGAAAATATAAATAGATTAGATATAATATTTTTATCTATAGGATTTGATGCGAAATTCAGCCGTGAAAAACGGGAAATATTTGAGGATTTTATAGCTATTATAAATAACATCCATAGGGACAATCTTGTTAGCAATCAATATCTTTTGGATAATTTAATGATGCGTACGGTATTTGAATGTGAAAATACATTTGATGAGGATGAATGTGAGGAAATATTAGAGGGATTTGACATGGAATTGGTTTCTAGAGATTACGTGATTAATTTTGCAAAAAACGAAGGTAGAAAAGAAGGTAAGAAAGAAGGGTTTGAAGAAGTTGCAAAAAACCTGTTGGTTGAGAATGTTGATTTGAATACTATTATTAATTGCACTGGATTAACTAAGAATGAGATTATGGAATTGAAGAAAACTATTTAATTGATAGTTTTCATTACTATTTTTTATTTTTTTTATAATGTTTTTTTACTTACTTTTATTTGACTGCAATTTTTAAAATCAGTATCAATTTTATTTTTTGGAATAAATTTTTCTAAATGCTTTAAATTTTATTATTTCGAATAATATTATTTTATTTTTAAAAATAAGTCATAAAATGCATAATATATAAATATGGTGTAAAATTATATTGTTATTTGAGCTACAAAAGCATTGTTTAAAATTGATGTTGATTACGAATTTTTAATTTAAAATATTTTGGTGATTGGGTATGGAATTTGTTTCTAGAGATTATGTGGTTAATTTTGCAAAACAAGAAGGTAGGAAAGAAGTGGCAAAAAACCTGTTGGTTGAGAATGTTGATTTGGATATTATTATTAAGTGCACAGAATTAACTAGGAAGGAGATTATGGAATTGAAGAAAACAATTTGAAGTCATTATTATCATTTTCAATTCCAAAATTCCAATTATATTTAAAACAAATGCATTACAAATTAGTTAATCAAGGTGTTAATTATGGAATTCGGTCTTTGGCAAAGATGGTATAATGATATTCTAGATGATTTCGGATTTTCACAGGAAGATGACGAATACTGTGCAAAACAATTGGATGAGATATTATTTAAACAGAATCCTCTTACATTGGATGATTTGTATTTAAAAGTAACAAACAATAGAAAAATAGACAAATGCATAGTTTTTGGAGCTGGACCTTCATTAAAAAACAATATAATCGAACTTAAAAATGACTATGATCTTAATGACTATGTTCTAATAGCTGCTGACGGCGCCACCACCGCATTAATCGAGGAGAGGATAATTCCAGATATCGTTGTCACAGATTTGGATGGGAAGCTGGATGATATCCTGCTTGCAAATACAAGGGATTCCGCTGTTGTCATCCATGCTCATGGAAACAATCTGGATAACATTATAGATTACACTCCTTATTTTGATAATGTTTTGGGAACAACCCAGTCAAAGCCTCATGGAAATCTTTATAATTTTGGAGGATTTACAGATGGGGATAGGGCAATTTTCCTGGCTGTTGCATTAGGTGCACAGGAGGTATTGTTGGCTGGAATGGACTTTGGAGATATTGTAACCCAGTATTCAAGACCAGACAATGAAAAGTTTTTGCAGGAAGCTGATGATATCAAAAAGAAAAAGTTGGAATATGCAGAAAAATTAACAAATTGGGTCAGTGAAAACACAAATGTTGATATTTTATTTTTATAACTCTTTTTTTATTTTTTAAGCAATTTTAAGGCCTTTTTGTTATATTGTCCGTTTAAAAATAACATTATTTTTATACTAGTTTTAATATAATATTCAATCATGGGAATTGAAGATATTTTAATGCATGACGAAAGCTTATTTTCCAATATCAATGCTTTTGACCCTGATTATATGCCTCCTAACTATAATTATAGGGATACACAGATGGAAGCTATGGCAATGGCAATTAGGCCAGCTATCGGTGGGGGAAAACCATCAAATTCTGTGGTTTTAGGGTCTTGTGCAACTGGAAAAACAACAGCTATGAGAAAGGTATTCGAGTTGGTTGAAAAAAACACTGAAAAGGTAATATGCGTTTACATTAACTGCCAGTTGCATACAACTCGTTTTGGAATATTTTCACAAATCTATAAAAAGATTTTTGGCCATTTGCCTCCGGAGACAGGAGTTCCTTTTTCTAGAATCTATGGTCAGGTCATGCAGTATCTTCAAAAGGAAGGAAAAGCTTTAATAGTGGCTTTGGATGATGTGAATTATTTATTCCAAAGTAAGAATGCTAACAAGGTATTCTATGATTTGTTAAGGGCTTATGAAGAGTATCCTGGTGTTAAGGTAGGTGTTTTTGCAATATTGTCTGACCTGGAAATGAGATTTGCACTTGACAAAAACGTAAATTCAGTTTTCATTCCTCAAGACATTACTTTCCAGCCATATTCCTATAGTGAAATAGAATCAATTCTCCGCGATCGTGTAAATGCAGGATTTTTTGCAAATGTTATGGATGATGACATTCTGGAGCAGATTGCACAGTACACATTCGAAAGTGGTGACTTGAGAATCGGTATCAATCTTTTAAAATCAGTTGGAAACATTGCAGAGGCCGATGCCGCAAAACAAATCACTCGGGAGCATTTGGATAAGGCTATTGAATCATTGGTTCCAGTTAACCTAATTGAAACAATCAAGTCCCTTTCAGATGTTGAAAAGACTTTGCTTAAGTTCATAATGGATAGTGATGAGATTTTAACAGCTGGTGATCTCTCTGAACTATTTAAAAAACAAGAAAATGTTAGCTATGCCACTTTCAACAGGACTTTGGAAAAATTAGAATTCTTAAGATTGATTGATACTAAATTTACTGGTAAGGGCGTCAGGGGAAATTCCCGTGAAATAATCCTTAGGTTTAATCCGAAAGAAATAGATTGTATTAAATTATAAAGGAAAAAGATTTAAAGGGATATTAATACTATTGCTGGATTGTGTTGGCTTCTTTTTCCTTCATATTTAATTCTGTTGTATGAACATTATTTTGCATGGTTTATTTGCAGTAATGTTCGGCTCAGGGTTTGGTAGAATCTTTAAATAAAATAAGGATTTGGAGCCATTACAACAGAGATTACTGATAAAAGTAATATTGCTGCAACTGCAAATATTACCATGCAAGCTTGAATGTCAATTGAGCTAAATCTTATGCTGTCGTCAAATGTATTTTTTTTCCTCAAATCTGCTTTTATTGTTGTATCGTAATTTTTCATCATTTTTATCACATCGCTAATTTAATATTGTAAAAAAATATAATATAAAGAAAGAGAAAGACCCCATTTGAAAAGTAATATTTTTGGTGAAAATCATGGAAAATATTGAAAAACCCTTCGAATTTTTTGATGTAACTGCCGACGTTGGATTTGTAGCTTATGGAAAAACCATGGAAGAAAGTTTTGAAAATTCAGGTTTGGCCATGTTTAATGTAATTTCAAATACTGACAACATATCAAAATCAAAAGAATTACAGTTTACAATAAGCTCAGAAGACGAAGTATCTTTACTTTATGATTTTCTTGAAGAGCTCCTGTTTTTACATGAAGTTGAATTCATGCTCTTTTCAGATTTCGATGTTGAAATATCAAAGGAAAAGGACGAATACATATTAGATGCAACAGTAAGGGGCGAGGAGATCAACTGGGAAATTCATGAAAGGGGATGTGAAGTGAAGGCGGTCACCTTTCATCTGATGGATGTGCATGAAGAGGATGGAATCCATAAAACAAAAGCAATACTTGACTTATAGAAACATTTATTTAATTAGAGGATACTAAGTAAGTAAAAAGGAGATGAAATGATGTACTATAGAAAAAGAGTTTATAGGGGTTTGGAAGCGTCAATAGCAACAATCGGTGGATTCATTGCTTTTGTGGCTAGCGCTTTTGTTCTTTTTATCGGAAGTTTTACAACACCATTGACATTAAGTTTGGGGACTGTTTCATTGGTTGGATCAGTTTTAGCCATAATATTTGGATGGGTTTCATTTAAAAACTCACAGATAGCTGGCGTAGCCTTGATAATATCATCTATTTTAGTTATATTGGGATCCTCTGTTTTTGGATTAATCGGAGCTATCCTAATTTTGATAGCTGGTATTTTGGATTTATTCAGAAACTAAACCTATCTTTTTTTCTTTTTGTAACTTTAACAAAATTATTTATTTAATGTTATCTAAAGTTATTTAATGTTATCTAAAGTATTTAATTAACTGTTGTGATTTTATGAGTATTAGAGATGTAGTAACTAAAGTTGGGGAATATACCTATAAGATTCCAGGTAGCTATGACAAGAAGATGAGGGCTAGCGGAAAATTATATCTTGATGATGAAAGTTTTGAGGCCTTGGAAGACAGCGCACTTGAACAGATTGCAAACATAACACATCTTCCGGGAATTCAAAGGTTTGCAATTGGATTGCCAGATATTCATTTTGGATACGGGTTTCCAATTGGAGGAGTAGCAGCTTTCAGCGAAAGAAATGGGATTGTATCTCCAGGGGGTGTTGGTTTTGACATTAATTGCGGTGTAAGATTAATCAGAACCAATTTAACAAAAGAAGATATTGAAGACAAACTCGATGAGCTTGTGGAAGTTTTATTCAAAAACATACCTTCTGGTGTAGGCAGTAAAGGAAAAATAAGACTTAAAGAAAACGAAATCGACGATGTTCTTGATTATGGTGCTGAATGGGCTGTTAAAAATGGATATGGCTGGGAAGAAGACTTGGAATATTTGGAAGAGAACGGCCGTATCAAGGAAGCGGACAGCAGTTTGGTATCTGAAAAAGCTAAAAAAAGAGGAATTCCACAATTGGGATCACTCGGTTCAGGAAATCACTTTTTAGAAATCCAGGTAGTTGACGAGATTTATGACGAGGAAGCTGCCGAAGCATTCGGCCTCAAAAAGGGAATGATTACAATAATGATTCACAGTGGTTCCAGAGGTTGCGGTCATCAGGTATGTTCAGACTACTTGAGAATAATGGATAAGGCTTACAAGGAATTAAAACTGGACCTTCCGGACAGGCAATTGGCATGTGCACCCCTTAACAGTAAAGAGGCTCAAAACTACCTGAAGGCAATGTTTGCAGCCGCTAACTATGCATGGGCAAATCGTCAAATGATGACTCACTGGATCAGGGAATCCTTTGAGGAAGTTCTAGGCAAATCTGCAGAGGACATGGACATGGGCGTAGTATATGATGTTGCTCACAATATCGCTAAAAAAGAAACTCACAGCTATAAAGGAGTAAAATCAGACCTTCTGGTTCACAGGAAAGGCGCTACACGTGCATTCGGTCCTGGACGTGAAGAGATTCCATTAAAATACCGTGAAATAGGCCAGCCTGTATTGATTCCGGGAACCATGGGAACCTCCTCATACATATTGAAAGGAACAGAAATAGCAATGGAGGAAACATTCGGTTCAACAGCCCACGGTGCAGGAAGGGTCTTGTCAAGATCACAGGCTAAAAAAGACTTTACAGCTGAAGAAATTGAAGAAACATTGGATGAAAAAGGAATCAAGATTAAGGCAACTACAAAAAACGTTATTGCAGAAGAGGCTCCTGGAGCTTACAAGGATGTTGATACAGTTGTAAAAATATCCGATGCTGTTGGAATAGCAAGACTGGTTGCAAAAGTTTCTCCTCTTGCAGTTACAAAAGGATGATAATATGATTGGAATAATCGGGGGAAGTGGAGTTTACGAAATTGCCGAAAGGGCAGATTCCGTTGAAGATAAAAGAATCGGAGATGTAAATGTTTCACTTCTTAACATTGCCGGCAAAAGGGTTGCTTTCATACCAAGACACTCTGGAAATCATAGCATTCCTCCACATAAAATAAACTACAAGGCTAATATTGATGCATTAAGCAAGTTGGGAGTGACTCAGGTTATAGCTACCAACACTGTAGGGTCACTTAACTTGGAAATGCCTCCGGGATCATTCGTACTTCCAAACGATTTCCTGGATTTCACACATGCAAGGGACAAGACATTCTTCAACGATAAGGTTGTTCACGTTGACGTCACAGAACCATACTGCAAAACCTTAAACGAAGTAATATCTGATGTTGGGGATGTAATCAGCGGAGGAACCTACGTATGTACCGAAGGGCCAAGATTTGAAACTCCTGCCGAAATCAAAATGTTCAAAATTCTCGGAGGAGACATTGTAGGAATGACTGGAGTTCCAGAAGTTGTTCTTGCACGTGAACGTGAAATATGCTACAGTTCAATCTGCATAGTATCCAACTTTGCTGCAGGAATCTCTGATGAAAAATTAACAATTGACGAAGTTTTCGAAATAATGGAAGTAAAAAAAGGAGAACTAGTTGATTTGATATTTGAAACAATTAAAAACTTGGAAGACACCGACTGCGAATGTCGCCATGCACTTGATGGTGCAGAAGTATAGCTATTTTCATCAAATAGCTATCCAATATACTTTTTTTCTATATTTTTTTGAATCACTTTAAAGATAATGCAGTTCATGGCAATAACAATCAAAAGGACATATCCTGTTATTGCATATTTTGGGAAGGTGTTCCTTAATGTGATGATGGCTATTGAAGCATAAAATAGGATTATGTTTGATATGTAAAAAGTTTTTTCAAATGCAACTTCAGATCCTATATGAAGCTTTTTAGGAATTGCAATTACATCAGGATTTTTCAGAACTATCGGCATGCTCAAAATAAGAAGAGCTGTTGATGCAACGAAAAGATAGATGTCTGCAGTTATTATTCCCAAAACGAATATTATGACAATTGCGGAATATAGGCCAACTGCAATATATTTTAACTGTTTTTCATTCATGAGTTTAATTTGTTGAATTTTATTTAAAAGTTTATGTTTTTTCTGCATGAACAATAGTAAAGTTTATTTATAATGACAGATTAAACAAATTCAGGTGATAGATATGGAGCAATTAAAAA
Source organism: Methanobrevibacter sp. (assembly GCF_030539665.1). Classification (NCBI taxonomy): domain Archaea; kingdom Methanobacteriati; phylum Methanobacteriota; class Methanobacteria; order Methanobacteriales; family Methanobacteriaceae; genus Methanobrevibacter; species Methanobrevibacter sp. The sequence continues at coordinate 100,643 of NZ_JAUNXR010000002.1, read as the reverse complement.
GGAATAATATAGGATTTCTATTAGACCAATTTGCATTTAACGAATCTGACGAACTTATATACCAGATTGACCACGCTGTATTTGACGATGAATTGTACATGATAGTGAGCAATGAAGGGGCTTTTAATCTATATTTCTCCCAGTCACAATACTTGATTCCAGTATTCAGTGATTACAGATACATAACATATACATTGAACAGCCTCAAAAATGAAGAGGATTTTGACGTTGAAATAGCTACAGGTGCTGATATTTTAACATCACACTTTAAAGACAACCATTTCTTTGGTTTAGCTATTAATCCACCATTCTATGATTATGTATTGACTTGCAGCAACTTCAAAATTGTTGAATAAAATTTATTTTATATTAAAAATAAATATTTACTAGGTCGATATAAATGTCAAAAGTTATTTTATTAAATGGAAGTCCACGTCTTAACAGTAATACTCAAGATGTGTTGGAGATATGTGCTGAAGAGATTGAAAAAAACGGTGTTGAAGCTGAAGTAATTCAATTAAGAGGTAAAAATATCCAGTCTTGTATTGCATGCAACGGATGTGTTGGAACTGGCAAATGTGTCATTGACGATGGTTTAAACGAGATTATTGAAAAAATAAGGGAAGCTGACGGTTTCATTCCAGCTGCACCTGTATATTTCGGAACTGCAAGGGGAGACATTATGGCTGCCCTTCAAAGAATCGGTAAGGTCTCACGTGGAAATGACAAGTTCCTTGATTGGATGGTTGGAGGCCCAATCGCTGTTGCAAGACGAGGAGGACAAACTTTAACACTTCAGGAAATGACTATGTTTTTCCCAATTAACAATATGATTATTGCAGGAAGTACATATTGGAATATGGTGTTTGCAGGCCCTGAAGGAACTGCAATGGAAGATGAAGAAGGAATAAATACCATTAAGTTATTTGGAGAAAATGTGGCTAACATTATTAAAAAGATTAGGTGATTTGATGAGAATAGCAGTTGCTTCAACTGACGGTAAAACTGTTAATTTGCATCTTGGAAAGGCAAATTCATTGTATATTTATGATTGGTCTGATAAGGATGGGGTTACATTCGTTGAACGCCGTGAGTTGGATATTAAAAAGTCAGCAAAACATCAAGGTTCAGATGTATTGGTTGCATGTGAAGATTGTGATGTTATCATAAGTGAACAATATGGTTTCAAAACCAAACTTAAAGCTGAAGATTTAGGCATTAAGCTAGTGGTTGAAGAAGAAACTCCAGTTATGGAAGCAGTCGACAAATATATAAGACACTATAATTTTATGCACGGTTAGGTGAAGATTTTATCTTCATTTTACTTTTATTTTTTTTAGCTATTTTTGAATTTATCACAAATTTATAAAGTGATTTGCCACAAATTTCGCAAGTGGATTGCCACAAATTTATAAAGTAAAAAATACGAAAAATTCAAATTTATTTTTTAAGCTTAAATAATGTAGGTTATATTTATATATCATAAGAAAAATATCTAATTATAACCTTTATGGGCGGGTTTTAAAAAATAAAACTTTTATTATATAAATATTTGGTAATTGATGTTGAAAATTAGATAATAACCGACTATTTTTAACAATTTAATATTTACAAAATTAAAGTAGCAAGCGCTATATTTTATTATAACTAATTATAAGGGAAAAATTTTTAAAGGTCGATATAATGGCAAAAGGAAAATCAAAAGCAAGACGTAGAGTACGTGATACATGGAAAGAAAAAAATTGGTATACAATAAAAACTCCAATTTCATTTGAAGACAAAGAAATAGGCGAAACTCCAGCAAGAGATGCAGACTTACTTATTGGAAGAGGAGTAGAAGTCACAATGAGAGAATTAACCGGTGATTTCTCAAAACAATACATCAAACTCAGATTCGAAATTGACAATGTAGCTGGAGATGTAGCAAACACCAAATTCACTGGTCACAAAACCACTACCGATTACGTAAGAAGTATGATTAGAAGAGGAACCAGTAGAATCGATACTTCCGTAATTGTAAAAACCAAAGATGATCGCAGAATCAAGCTCCATGTATTGGCTGTAACTACCAGAAGAGCTAAATCTTCCCAACAAAAATACATGAGAGAAGTAATCACTGATTTATTAAAAGAAGCAGCAGCTGAAAAAACCTTCGATGACTTAGTAAAATCAGCTGTAAACGGTAAATTAGCTAGTGAAGTTTACCACACTGCTAAAAAAATCTACCCTCTCAAAAGAGTGGAAATTATCAAAAGTAAAGTATTAAACTAAATACTTTATTTCAACTTCTTTTTTTTAACATTTTCATAATTTTATGCTATTTTTAAGTTTATTTTAAATTGTCATAAACAGCTAATTTTCACTGATTTTTTAGTTATGTTTATTTATTAATCGAAACAAATATTATTACAAATTATAATGCAGGTTTTCATATGGAAGAATTGATGATAAATTGGGGTTATGTGATTTTATTATTCATATTGGGATTTTTCACATACAAAAGAAAAGCGTTGGATCTTTTAGGATCTCTTTTCATGGTTATAATGGGAATCGTTATTATTTTCTCAGCAGGAGTTAACTGGCTTTTGCTTTTAATCCTATTCTTGATTTTATCATTAATTGCAACAAGATATGCAAAACGTTATAAGACATTTTTAGGAGAATTTGAAGGACAAAGAACAACTAAAAATGTTATATCCAATGGTATAGTGGCATTTATGATGGCTGCCTTTGGAGGTTATTACCTGCCGTTTGTAGGAGGATTCATTGGAGCGATTTCAACAGCAACTGCAGACACTTTAGCTAGTGAAATCGGAGTAACAACAACCCCTCGCCTTATTACAACATTTAAAAAAGTAGAGCCTGGAACTGACGGTGCAGTATCTGTTTTAGGAACTGCTGCCGGAATTGGAGGGGCTGCAATAATCGGAATAGCGGCATATCTTTTGGGAATTGTATCAAATCCATTTTCAGGATTGATTGTAGCTATCGTTTCCGGAACCATAGGTTGTTTTATGGACAGTTTTCTTGGAGCTACATTCGAGAGAAAGGAAATGCTTACAAACGAACATGTTAATTTGATTGCTACAATTACAGGTGCGATTGTTGGCATTATACTAATCTAACTTCTTTTATTTACTTTTTTTACTGATTGAATTTTAACTCAATTCACTTAAAAAATAAAATTATTTAAACTTTGTAATATAATATTTAATATAATAGCAATAATTTTTTTTATTTTTTTAAATTCAAAAGGTGATATTATGAAAGGAATCATATTAATCATGGATGGTATGGGAGACCGTCCTTTAAAAGAGCTTGATAATCAAACTCCACTTCAAGCTGCTAACACTCCAAATATGGATGAAATGGCAAAAAATGGTATTACTGGTATTATGGATTCTATTGCTCCAGGAATAATTCCCGGTAGTGACACAGCTCACATTTCAATTTTAGGCTATGATCCGTATGTTGTTTACACTGGAAGAGGTCCATTTGAAGCTTCAGGTGTTGGCGTAGATGTAATTCCGGGAGATATTGCATTCAGATGTAATTTTTCAACTGCAGATGAAAATGGAATTGTTACAGACAGGCGTGCAGGAAGAATTAGGGAAGGAACCAAGGACATCGTCGACGTTTTAAACACCATGGTTCTTGAAGACTATCCTGACATTAAAATTATTTTCAAGGAATCCACAGGTCATAGGGCAGTTTTAGTGCTTAGGGGTGAAGGGTTGTCCGATAAGGTAAGTGACGCTGACCCTAAGGTTGAAGGAAACAAGCCAAAAGAAGTCAAACCGCTAGATGATTCTGAAGAAGCTAAAAGAACTGCCGATATTTTAAACAAGCTAGTGGCCAAATCTTATGAGATGGTTAAGGATCATCCGGTCAACCTCGAAAGAATTGAAAATGGTGAGCCTCCAGCTAACATTATCATTCCTCGTGGTGCAGGTGCAGTTCCTGTTGTAGAGCCTATTAATGAGAAGTATGAAGTAAATTCCGCATGTATTGCTGAAACAGGCCTTATTATGGGTATCTGCAGATTTGCAGGAATGGATATTATTGAAATGGATGATGTTACTGGTGGAGTTGACACCAATTTGGATAATATTGTGGATACCATCATCGATCAGGTGGAAAATACCGATCACAACTTTTTCCTTGTAAACATTGACGGTGCTGATGAAGCAGGTCACGATGGAAATATGAAGGAAAAACTTGAATTCATTGAAAAGGTTGACGACGTTGTAATGAGCAAGCTTAAAAACCTGGAAGATGTTTATTTGATTTTAACAGCTGACCATTCAACTCCTATTTCTGTCATGAATCATTCCGGAGATCCTGTCCCTATGATCATCATGGGTCCTGAGGTAAGGGTTGACGATGTTGAAAAGTTCTCCGAAGTTGATGCTGCAAAAGGTGGACTTGGCAGAATTCGCGGTTCAGATGTCATGAACATTTTAATGGATTTAATGAACAATTCCCATAAGTTTGGAGCTTAAGGAGGTTCCTCTATGGCGGATAAAAAGCTATTTGGAACATCGGGCATAAGGGGCCTTGTAAAAGAAGAGGTAACTGCAGAATTGGCCTTGAAGGTAGGTAAATCATTGGCATATTATTTGGGAAATTCCGGAGATGTCGTTTTAGGATATGATACTAGAACTTCCAATGAAATGCTTGATCAGGCTATTTGTGCAGGTCTTTTGGAAGGTGGAGTAAACGTTATAAAAATAGGCATGGTTCCAACACCTCTGGTGGGATATGCATGTGAAAAATTAGATGCTGATGCAGGAATTATGCTTACCGCTTCCCATAATCCATCACCATACAACGGAATCAAAATATGGAATAGGAATGGTATGGCTTATACTTCAATTCAGGAAGAGGAAATTGAAAGAATATACAATAACTGCGAGTATATTTCAGTTGAATGGGATAAAATTGGTCAATTGAAATATAATGAGGAAATCAAAGGCCAATATATAGATGACTTGGTTAATTTGGTTGACATTAAGGAAGGTTTCAAGGTAGTAATTGACTGCGCATCTGGAGCAGGTTCTGAAATATCACCTTTAGTATTTAGAAAAGCAGGTTGTGAAGTAACAACCTTAAACTCCCAACCAGATGGATTTTTCCCAGGAAGAAACCCTGAACCTAATGCAGACAACCTTCAGGACTTAATGAAAACTGTCGTAGCTGTTGGGGCAGATTTGGGAATTGCTCATGACGGTGATGCAGATAGGATGATTACAGTAGATGAAAAAGGAAACATATCTCCATTCGACAGTTTGCTTGCATTAATCTCAAAACAATTTGGTGGAGTTGTTGTAACAACAGTTGATGCAGGAATATGTATGGATGAGGCATTGGAATCTGTTGGAGGCAGCGTTTTAAGAACTAAGGTTGGAGATGTAAATGTGGCAGAAGTTATAATTGAAGAAGAGGCCACATTTGGTGGAGAACCTTCCGGTACATGGCTTCACCCGGACTTCTGCATGTGTCCCGACGGTATTCTTTCAGGTTTGAGAATGGCCGAACTGGTTTCAAAGGAAGGAAAATTATCAGAACTTTTAGAGGAGATTCCTTCATACCCTAACATTCGTGAAAAAGTCACATGTTCCAAAGAGGCCAAAATAGCCATTATGGAAAATATGGAAGAGTTATTGTCAGAAGCATTTGACGACATTAAGGAAATAAATGGTATTGATGGAGTTAGAATAACCTTTGACGATGGCAGCTGGGTTTTGGTAAGGCCATCAGGTACTGAAGATTATGTCCGCATAACATTGGAGTCAAAAGATAGTGAAAGGGCAGAATTTATTCGTGATGTATGTTTGAGAATAATCAATGAAAACTTATAATTATTTCAAACAGTATAAATATTAACAATATTTAAAATGAGGTTCATAAAATGAAAGCTATAATTTTAAGTGCTGGTGAAGGGTCTAGAATGAGGCCGTTAACACTCACCAAGCCTAAAACAATGTTGCCGGTTGCTGGAAAACCGATCATTCAGCACAATATTGAATCTTTAAGAGAAAACGGAATTACAGATATTTTACTTATTGTAAGATATAAGGAAGAAATAGTCAGGGATTATTTTGGTGACGGTTCTGATTTTGGCGTTAATATAAGTTATGCTAGACAAAAAGACTTTTTAGGAACAGCTAATGCGATAAGCTATGCCAAGGATTTCATTAATGAAAGTTTGATTGTTTTAAATGGAGACATTATTCTGGATGAGGATGTTATTGAGGAAATCATAACAGAATTCAATAGCGAATCTCCTGACACTTTAATGTTACTGACTGAAGTGGAGGATCCGACTGCCTTTGGTGTGGTTGAACTTGATGGAAATAATATTAAAAGCATCATTGAAAAGCCAAGTCTTGAAGAAGCTCCAAGCAATCTGATTAACGCAGGTATCTACATGTTCAATGGGGATATCTTTGATAAAATCGAAAAGACAGAATTGTCTGAACGCGGAGAATATGAAATCACAGATTCAGTTACCATGCAGATTGAAGACGGCAAAAAGGTAATCGGCCTTAAAACAGATAAGGATTGGATTGATGTGGGAAGGCCTTGGGAGCTTATTGAAGTTAATGAAGATGTGATTTCCGAGCTTAAAACCGAAATCAGGGGAACTGTTGAACAGGGAGTTTCCATTCATGGAGAGGTATATGTTGATGAAGGAAGCGTAATTCGTTCAGGAGTATATATCGAGGGTAACGTTTACATAGGTAAAAACTGTGACATAGGTCCTAATTCCTACATTAGGGGAAATACCTATTTCGGTGACAATGTTCATGTTGGTAATGCCGTTGAAATTAAAAATTCAATCATTATGGAAAATACCAATGTCAGCCATTTGAGCTATGTTGGTGACTCTGTAATAGGTTCCAATTGTAATATTGCTGCCGGAACCAACATTGCAAACTTGCGTTTTGACAATGAAAACGTTAAGACCAAGGTTAAAGGCCGCAAAATAGATAGTGGTAGACGTAAACTCGGAGCTATTATTGGAGATTCTGTTAAAACAGGAATTAACTCAAGTTTGTCTCCAGGTGTTCAGGTAGGTTACAATTCCACAATCGGTTCAGGCGTTTTGTTATATGATGATGTGCCTTCCGATACTCGTGTATTGGTAAAACAAAATCATATTATCCAAGATAAAAATAAAGACAAACCTAAAGATTAAGGATGTTATATTATGATTAATAAAAAAGACTCTGTAATAATATGTCCAGGTGCTCAAGTATTGGGGGATGTTGAATTAGGCGAAAACGCATCAGTTTGGCATGGTGCAGTAATTCGTGGAGATGTTGCCCCAATCAAAATTGGAAACAATTCCAATGTTCAAGACAACTGCGTAATTCATTGTTCTGATGAATTCCCGGTTGAAATTAAAGATAATGTTTCAATAGGTCATGGTGCTGTTATTCATGGCTGTACATTAGAAGATAACGTTTTGATTGGTATGAATGCAACCGTTTTGAATGGTGCACATATTAACAAAAACTGTATTGTAGGTGCTGGTGCCGTTGTAAGTGAAGGCAAAGAATTTCCAGAAGGAAGTTTGATTTTGGGAGTTCCTGCAAAGGTAGTTAAGCAATTAACTCCAGAACAAGTAAAACACATTCAAGAAAATGCAGATAAATACTGCGAACTTTCTAAAAATTATAAAGAAGACTAAATTATGAAACCGAGACAAATTGTAAGTGAAATGGATTCTTATGTTCCAGGAAGATCTCAGGATGAGATAGCTGCCGAATTCGGCCTTAAAAAGGAGGATATCATTAAATTGGGTTCCAATGAAAACCCATGGGGTCCTTCTCCAAAAGCCCTTGCAGCCATTCGTGAAGAGGTAAACATCAACAGATATCCGGAATCTGATTTGAGAGAACTTATACATGAATATGCACTTTATTCTGGTGTGGATGACGATCAGGTAATCGTTGGTGGGGATGGAGCAGATGAAATAATCGATGTATTAGCTAAGACTTTTATTGATGAAGGTGATGAATTTATTGTCCCTCTTCCATCTTATATGTACTATGAGTATCTTTTATTGCAATATGGTGCAGTACCTGTATATGCTCGTTGGGATATGGAGGAAAATAAGCTAGATGTTGATTCTGTAATAAATTCAATTACAGAAAAAACAAAAATGATATTCTTATGCACTCCAAACAATCCAACAGGAACTCTGATATCCCAAGAGGACATTGCAAGGATTGCTGAGATAAATGAAGATATACTGGTAGTCGTTGATGAGGCATATTTCGAATTTGCAGAAATAACAAACAAGGATATGATTGAAAAGTATCCGAATATATTCATAATAAGAACCATGTCCAAAGTAATGGGTTTGGCAGGAATGAGAATTGGTTTTGGAATATCCTCTCCGGAAGTAATTGAATACATCTTCAGAATCAAACCAGTATTCTCCTTAACAAGATTATCATATATTGCAGCTTTGGAAACTCTTAAGGACAAGGAATACATCGAAAGATCAATCAGGGATGGAATAGCTAGTAGGGAATATTTATATTCAGAATTGGATAAGATCGATTCTCTTAAGGTATTTCCATCAAAATCAAACTTCATCCTATTCAATGTTGAAGATACTGGAATGACAGCAACAGAATTAACTCGTAAGCTAATGGCTGAAGGAATAATTGTGCGTGACTGCACTTCCTTCAAGGGGCTTGACGATTACTGGGTAAGAATCAGTATATGTACTCAGGATGAAAATGAAAAGTTCATTGAAATTATGAAAAAGGTTTTAGAATAATGTTTGTTGGTGGAACGGTAATCTCCTCTGTTGAATTTCATGGAAACATGTCCCTGGTCATATTCATGTCAGGATGTCCGCTATGCTGCAGATTCTGCCATAATGTGGAATTGATAAATGACCATACTGAAGTAACATTGGAAGAGATTTGTGAAGAAATAGATTCCTCAAAGGACTTTTTGGATGCAATAGTGATTTCTGGAGGAGAACCATTACTACAAACAGAAGCCGTTAAAGAAATTTTGAAATATGTAAAGCAATTAAATCTAAAAACAAAGCTTGACACTAGCGGAATCTATCCTGAAGAATTGGATAAGCTTTTAAAGGAAGATTTAATTGATTTTGTTTCATTGGATATAAAAGCTCCATTTGAAGATTACAGACACGTTGTTGGAGAAGATGTCGGAGAGGACGTTAAAAATTCAATGGAGATTATCAACAGCTACGGAGTAACGCTGGAAACCAGGACAACCGTGGTTCCAACTTTACATAAGGATGAAGATATTAGAAAAATAGCCAGTTCTGTCAAATCAGACATCTATACGATTCAGCAGTTCAGAAACAAGAACGTATTGGATCCTGCCCTAGAGCATGTAGACAATCCAAATGCAGTAGAACTCACTAAACTGGCGGAATCCCTAAAAGATTATTTTGATGGAACAATCAAGGTCAAAACAGCAGAATTCGGAGCGCAAGTTATAAATTAATTGGGGGAGTTTCAAATGCCTATTTTGTCATTTTCAAGTCAGGATATTGATATAATCACAGGTAAAAAAACAATGACAATCCGTAAGCTTTGGAAAACTCCATTGAAAAAAGGGGATAGGCTATACTGCTACTGGAATCTAGTTTCAAAAGAAAAAAAGAAGATATTTGAAGCCATTGTTGAAGATGTTGAAACCATCAAATATAAGGATTTAAAAGACAATGATGAATTAGCAAGAGCAGAAGGCTATAAAAACTCTCAGGAAATGGTTAAAGAGTTTAAGAAGAAATATGCTGGAAAAATAAAGGACAATGACGATTTTCAAATAATTCATTTTAAAAAGCTCGATGTGGATGATTGGAAAGGGGATAAAATTGACGAAAAGGCCATGATTACACAAAGGGCAGATATTCTTTTTGATACGGGAAAGTATGACAAGTCCACATTATGTTATAATGCTGCCTTAAAAATAGATCCAAATGACGTTTATTTGCTGAATAAGCAGGGAGATAACCTTTCAAGATTGGGGGAGTTTGGAGGAGCTATTGAATGTTATGACAAGGCATTGGCAATTGATGAGGATAATGAATACATCATAAACAACAAAGCTATAGCACTTCTAAATGCGGGGGATGTCTTTGCAGCTTTGGATGCAAGTGATGCGGCATATGAGGCAAATCCAAACAATCCAATAGTCTTGTATTGGAGGGGATTTATTTTAGAAGTTTTAAATGCATTTGACGAAGCATTAGACGTTTATGATAAACTGATTAAGATTGATGGAGAAAACCCTGAAGTTTGGAATGCTCGCGGAAACCTTTTGACTGACATGGGCAAATTGGAGGAAGCTATTGAATCATTCAACAAAGCGGTTGAATTGTCTTTAGGCGATTCCGAAAAGGATGCAGATGCACTAAACAGGATGGGAAATGCATATATTGATTTGGGACAATTTGACAAGGCGTTGGATTGTTATAATGCTGCTATTGATATTGAAAAAAACAATATTGACTTTTTGCTAAACAAAGGTGTAGTTTTAATGGAATTGCAAAGATTTGAGGAAGCAGTAACTAGTTTTGATAAGGTATTACTTAAGAATCCGGAAAATGAGGATGCATTTTTCTTAAAAGAAGAATGTTTGGAAAATTTTTAGATATTATTTTAAACAAATTTAATTTCATTGATATTGATTTTAAAGTTAAATAAAAAGAAAAAAAGTCAAACTCTTTTTTTTGAGTCATATGGTTCATTCACAGCCAACCACAATGGTTATTTCTTTCATATGGTTCACAATGGCTATTATTTGCCATGTTTCCATCAGACCAAAACTGGTTTTGAATTGGAATGTTTGAATGTGCTGAAAGTTTATTGGCCGTTAATCTATCAGCACTGTATTTTAAAAAGGAAATGAAATCTTTTAAGAACTCTTAACTGGTGTTCTCATTGATTTTTTCCTTGTTCACCATCTATTTAGCAGGTATATTTTTTGACCAGGTCTATGCCCCATTTGGTCATTTCATTAGCTTTTTCCTGACTGTCTGATTCTGCGAAGCATCTGAATATAGGTTCGGTTCCTGATGGCCTTATAATGACCCAGCCATCCTCTTTCAATATCTTCACTCCGTCAGTTGTATCTAATTCAAAGTCGGTTGTTTCACTGATTTCTTTGGCAATGCTTTCCATTACGGATTCCTTCAAATCATCCGCACATTCTATTTTCATCTTTTTGGAATAATATATAGGTAATTCTGATACAAGTTCGGATAATGGTTTTTTCTCTTTAGCAATTATTTCAAGGATCTTTGCAACAGTCATTGCGGCATCTCTTCCATAGACGAATTCTGGGAAAATCAAACCTCCGTTTTCTTCCCCTCCAAATAATCCTTCTTTATCTTTTAATTCACGAGCTACAAGTAAATCTCCAACTGCAGTAGCTATTACCTCTCCATCGTATTCTTCTGCGATGTCATAGATTGCCTGTGAGGTTGCAACTGTGGTTACTATTATTCCACCGTCATTTTCTTTAAGCATCTGTTTTTCCACAAGTGTAAATGTCTTGTCTCCCAAAACGAAGTTTCCTTTTTCGTCAATACATATTGTTCTATCTGCATCACCGTCGTGTGCAAGACCAATGTCAGCATTTAATTGTTTTACAACATCTATTAGTTCTGTTAGGTTTTCTTCAATAGGTTCCGGGTCACGGCCTGGGAAAAATCCGTCAGCTTGACAGTTAAGTGTAATCAATTCGCATCCAAGAGCCCTTAAAAGGTATGGTGCTGTAAAGCATCCTGCTCCGGATCCGCAGTCGAGGACTACCTTTAATTTAGCCTCACGAATCGCATTGGCATCAACGGTTTCTATTACTCTATCAATGTATTCCTGGATTATGTTGTCATTTGAATATTCTTCTCCAATCTCATCCCAGTTTACCCTATCAGGTTCCCCATCAAAGTACATTTCTTCAATAGCCAAGTCCATTTCATCAGGAATTCCAATACCGAATCCATCTAAGAATTTAAGGCCATTGTATTTTGGAGGATTGTGTGAAGCAGTAATCATAACTCCTCCGTCATAATAATTCCTTACAGCAAATTGAACGGCAGGGGTTGGGAGAATTCCTAAATCCACCACATCACAACCTGCAGAAAGCAATCCTGCTTTGACGGCATCCATTAACATTCTGCTTGTTGTTCTTGTATCTCCACCAACTGCCACTTTTCCTTTTATTAAAGTTCCGTAACATGCTGCAAGTCTTGATGCAAATTCAGGAGTGAGAACATCGTTAGCTGTCCTTCTAACTCCAAATGTTCCAAATAATCTTTTTTTTGCTGACATTTATTTTCCTCGATTTATTTAGTTGTATATCATTTTTATTTTTCAATAATTAAAAGTTTATTTATTAAGTTTCAAACCAAGGGTTTTCAGGATGCTTCTTTCATTATCTTCATATGATTTCTTAGGGCTATCCATACTTAATCCTAACTTTCTTGTTAGCACAGGTGTAAATAAACCGTAGATAATGACAGTTGCCAAAATAACGATAAATACAACTGGAACTAGTTGAGGTATGTGAATTCCTCCTGCTTCAAGCTTCAAAGCAAACAATGATGCAGATGCAGCAGCAACTATTCCTCTTGGATGGATAAATCCTAGGAACAGTATTTCTTTCAGGGTTATGTCATATTTGTATGCCCCTAAAAATGCTGTTAAAGGTCTTATGACGATTACATATAATGCCACCAATATTAAACTTGGAATTAAATAATCAATCAATTGGCCTATATTTACCATTGAGGATAATGCTATAAATAAAATACCTATTATTATCGGTTCAGCAAATTCATTCAGTTTTTTAGTGATTGCAGCATTCTTTTTCTCTTTATTTGCAATTACAATACCGATTACCAATGCAGTAAATAATCCTGATTCAGGGAATAGTATTTCACCTAAAAGAACTCCTCCGAAGACTAACATCCAAACAACAAGGAGCAAATAGTTTTTTTGAATATAACCTCTGTTTTTTGCCTGTATATAAAATGCGGCAAGCAATACTCCAAGCAAACATCCCATGAAAATACCTAAAACTGCAGTAATGACCAGATCTCCAAATAGGATATCGTCAAATACTGAAATATGGAAAATGGAATGTTGCAATGCCAAATGAAGAGCTGAATTAAATGGGGAAGTTGTGGAAGTCATAATGCTGTTTGGATTACGGAATATAATTAAAAGATACATTATGATTGTAGCCATCACTGCACCTAAAGGATCAGTAATAATAGCTTCCCAATTGGCAATATGTCTAAGTTTAGGATTTGGATTTGCATAATCTAAAATTGGTCCGATAACTGTAGGTCCGGATACAACCAATAGTGAGGAAATCAACAATGCATCATACCATTTCATTGAAAACAAATAGGTTATTGCCAATGTCCCTACTGTAAGACATAAAATCGTATTTATTGGAATGAGCCTACCAATAGCCAGCTTCTCGTTTTCTTTTAATTTCGACAGGTCTAAATGAAGGCCTCCTGCAAATAAAAGGAAACCTACTCCTAAAGTCACTAATGTATAAAAAGATTCTCCAAATAAGGTTGTTGGGTTGATTAATCCTAGATAAGCTCCAAAAAACATACCTGCAGGTAACAGTAGTACAATACCAGGTATCTCCTTTATCTGAGCAATCCATTGAAGACCTACTCCCAAAACAAATATTAGGAATAGACTTATGATAACTGGATCATTAAACCCTACGTGAGCTAAATATTCTAAAACTTGCATATATCATCACCTATTACCGTTTCTATTTTAAGTTTGCTACTATAAAAACCTTTTCTATATGGTGAAAATATTTGCATTAATTTAAAATTTTTATTGAGCTGCTGTCAGATATTATCAATTCCATTTTTGAGTTATATTCAGTAACCTTTCCATCAATCCTAACCTTCTTATCCTTAAACATTTCAATGCTTAAATTAGAATCCTCCATATCACTTACAACAGAATCAAAAGCTATTGCAGTAATAAGTCCTGTTCCATCGTTAACCTTTAAAAAATAGGTGCTGCCGCTGGAAGAAGGTTTTATCTCTTCCACAACTCCTGCAATGGCTACTTGCTCATCGATCATTCCCTTTGTAAGGTCTTCAACATTGACTTCTTTAACTTCAATTGAAGGGGTAAAAACAATCAGGCCGATAATTCCAACAAGTGTTGTAATAAGCGCTATTTTTATAAGTTTGTCATCAGTAATTTCCATAAGAAAATATTTCTTGAATCAGTTTAAAAAAGAGATAGGAAGTGGATTTGAGAAATTGCAGTTAAAATGTGATATTTACTGGTTGATATACATTGAAATCAATCTTTCAACGGTATCAACATCATTAAGTCCCTTATCTTTTCTAAGATTTTTAAACACAGGAAATCTTAAGGAGTATCCTGTTTCATATTCTGGGCTTTTTACAATTTCGCTAAATGCTATTTCGAATATTAGTTTAGGTTCAACGGTTATCTGCCTGCCCTTTTCACTAATCTTATACTCTTCCATTTTTTTGGTCATATATTCTAAAGTGGCATCATCAAAACCGGTTGCAACATATGCAACAGTCTTGAACTCATCATTTTCTCCTCTAAGGCCCATTAAATATGATCCAATAAAGTTTGCACGTTTTCCAACTCCATGTGTTCCTCCCAAAACAACCATATCCAAAGTTTCAGGTTCAGCTTTCCATTTAAGCATTTTTTTACCTCTCAATCCAGGAATGTATGGTTCATTTGCATCTTTAATCATGATTCCTTCATGGTGTTGTTCAATAGACAATTCAAATAATGCTTCTATTTCAGGAATTGTTTCAGGAGTACCGTATACCATATTACTTAAATTAAGGGCATCCGGTGTTGTATCTACAATTTCAGTAAGTTTTTTACGTCTTTCAATCAAAGGCTCGTCAAGCATAGGTACCTTATAGAAAAGTAAATCAAATAGGAATAACTTTAAAGGAACGTTTTCAATAGCCTTGTCAATATCATGCTTTCTGCGAACCCTATGCAAAACATTCTGGAAAGATAGAGGCTTTCCATCTTGTGTAGCTATTACTTCACCTTCTATAATAAAATTATGATGTGGAAGATGTTCGTCAATCAAATCAACAATTTCTGGAAGTGCATGGGTTATGTTCTCCAGTCTTCTAGTAAAAATTGTTATTTCATCGTCGTTCCTATGGATTTGGAGACGAATTCCATCATATTTTGTCTCACAAATTGCCAAGCCCATCTCATCAATAATCTCATTTAATGGCGGTGAAAGCTGAGCAAGCATTGGTTTAACAGGAGTTCCAGGATTCAAATTAAGTTTTTTAAGTCCTTCAGCTCCATCCTCCATAGCTACTAGTGAAACTAATCCTAAATCATTTGTAAGCATTTGTGCACGTTCTACAATTTTTTTATCAATGTCAAATGCCTGAGCTATTGCATCACGCAAAACTCCTTCGCCCACTCCAATTCTAAGCTCCTCTACAACTGTTCTTGTAAGGTATTTGGCTTCGACAGGTGTGGCCTGTGATAGAAGTTCCAGCAGTATCGCTATTTTACGGTTAGTTGACTTTGCACCGCTAATGGTAGCTAATTTTCTTAAGCTATTAAAAACAAAATCTATTGTTAGCGGCTGTGAGAAAAAAGTTTGCTGAGTTTTATTTTTAAAGAGTTTGATGCATGCAAGACCTATATCTCCTTCGTCTCGCACAGCATCCTCAACCTTGTCTACTGTAGTGCCTGTTGCTTCTGCAACTGCTTTCATCAAGAGCTTATTTCCAATCCCTATTTCTTCACCGCTCCAGGCTGGAAAAACTCTACCTCGAATCATTAATCCTACTTCAGATAATGTTTCCCCATCAAGCTTTTTAAAGAAATTTGCTATGATGTCTGTTTTTTCCAAACGTTTTGTAGTACTTTCTAAATCTGAGTAAATATTAACTAATTCTTGGTATTGCATATAAGACACTTACATAAATTTTTCAAATCTGTCCTTGTCAGCATTACAAATTGGACATATTTCTGGTGCTTCTGGACGAGCACATAAATAACCACATACTTTACATCTCCATACTGGATATTGGAGACCTCCAATGGTTATCTGTTCGGTTTCATGTTTTTCTGCTTCTTTTTTTGCTTTCAAAGCTTTCATTCTCCTATCTGGAATTGAATGAATCTTTTTATTGTTTTCAATGACGTCATTGGAAACGTATAAAGCACAGAAACAGAATCCATATTCATCTAAATCAGAATCCCTATAATCACATGGACATATGATATCGAGATCTTTTTCACGTTTTCCAGATGCTAATCTACATGGGCAAGCAGGATACCCATATCTGTCATCATTCACTTGTATGTTTTCAAGTAACATTTCAACAAATTCAACATCAGGATTCACACGGTATCCGGTTTTTTCGGTATCCTTTTTGAAATCGTCATAAGCTTTACCCATGTTATCACCTTTTTCTTATTCCATTGGAATTGCTAATGCAGTTGCTATTTCTTCTGGTTCGTAACCAACAATTACTCCTGAATGTCCGATTACTAATGTTGGGAAGGACATGTCTGGATTGTATTTTTCAAGTTCTTCCATAACTGCTTCGCGTTCTTCACCAGATGTTAAGTCTACGTAGATGTAGTCGTAAGCAATTTCATTTTCCTCTAAAAACATTCTGGTCTGTTTACACCATCCACAGGTGGAAAGTCCGTACAATTGGATAAAACCTTTTTGTTCTCCATCAACATGGTGGAAGTGAATGTTGCTTAACTGTTCGTCACTACCATTTACGTCACTAATGTTTATGTTTTCTGTTTCATTTACCATAATATCATCTCCTATAATGTAATTCCTATTATATTTTTTTAAAATATATAAAGTTTTTGGTAAAATGAGTTTTGAATATAATTTTTAAGTTTTAATTGGTTTAAAAAAAGAGTATTGGTTCTTTATTTGAATTATAAATGATTGTAGGATACATTTTTCAACGGTATCCTACTTTAAACATTTATATGTTCAATTCTTTTGCCATTTCATCAGGTTCATATCCGATGATTACTTCGCTGCCGTTGATTACGATAGTTGGGAATGACATGTCTGGGTTGTATTCTTCAAATTCCCTCATTACAATGTCACGTTGAGCACCTGTAGTTAAATCTACATAAACGTAATCATATGCAACTTCATTTTCTTCTAGATACATTCTGGTTTTTTTACACCATCCGCAGGTGGAAAGTGCAAACAATTTAATGTTTCCGTGGTTTTCTCCATCAACATGTTTCCATTCGATTTCACTCATTTCTGCGTTGTTTCCTGCTACATGGGTAATGTCACTATCTTTTGATTCGTAGTTCATATTATCATCTCCGTTTTTTAGTGTTGATAATAGAAACTATTCGATATATAAATGTTTTTATTTTTAAAGTTGGGAGATTATTCAATTAATTAAAAATCTCCTTTTGCTATTTTGACTGCGCAGTATTCTCCACACATTGCACACATTTCATCGTCATCCAATTCGCACTTGTTTCTGTAAGAGCGTGGTTTGGATTTATCTATGGCCAAATCAAATTGTTTTTCCCAATCAAAATTCTTACGGGCCACTGCCATTTCTTTTTCTCTTGCCCATGCGGATTCGAGACCGTTTGCAACATCTGCAGCTTCAGCAGCTATCTTGGATGCAACAACTCCTTCCTTCACGTCCTCCAAATTAGGTAGTGTTAGGTGTTCTGCTGGAGTAACATAGCATAAAAAGTCAGCTCCACTAAATGCGGCTATGGCTCCTCCGATTGCTCCTGTGATGTGGTCATAGCCTGGTGCAAGATCGGTTACGAGAGGTCCTAACACATAGAATGGGGCTCCATAACATATTGTCTTTTGAAGTTCCATATTGGCCTTGATCTGATTAAGTGGCATGTGTCCTGGGCCTTCTACCATTACCTGCACATTTGCATCCTGCGCTCTTTTAACAAGCACTCCAAGATTTACTAATTCCTGAATTTGAGGAATGTCGCTTGCATCTGAAAGACACCCTGGCCTTAAACCGTCTCCTAAACTAAGGGTAATGTCATTTTCATAGGCTATCTCTAAAATGTAATCGTAATTTTCATATAATGGGTTTTCCTGATCATTGTGATAAATCCAGGATGTTAAAAATGTTCCTCCCCTACTTACAACACCCATCATCCTTTTAGCTATCTGCAGTTTTTCAACAAGTTCTTTTGTTATGCCGCAGTGTAGAGTCATAAAGTCTACACCTTCTTTAGCTTGATTTTCAATTGATTTAAAGATATCTTCAGGGTCCATCTCGATGATTTCTTTACCTTTCCTTAAAGTAGCTACTCCTGCTTCATAAATAGGTACTGTTCCGATAGGTACATCTACAGCATCCATAATTTTTTTTCTAAAAGTTATTAAATCTGAACCGGTACTTAAGTCCATAATTGCATCTGCACCATATTCAACAGCCACTTTCGCTTTTTTGACTTCCAAATCAATATCATCTATTTTACTTGAAGATCCAATATTTGCATTGATTTTTGTTGTCAAACCTTTACCAATTCCGCAGGCCTGACTATTTCCATTAATATTTTTTGGTATAACTACTTTTCCTTCTGCTATTAATGTTATGAGTTTGTTAATAGAGATATTCTCTTTTTCAGCAACGATTTCCATTTCTGGTGTTGCATTGCCTTTTTGTGCTTCACTTTTTTGTGTCAAATTAATTCCTCCCATTTAAATTAAAGGATTAGGTAAATCAGGATTTTCTTTTTTAGGCTTTTCTCCACCAATATGTTTCAATCTCAATTCAAGAAACTTTTTACCATTTTTGGTTTTTGAATAGATGGGTATTGACTGACCAACAGTTTTTAAAGATTCTTCATCTCCAATTTCCCTTATGTGTTTGGATGCGCATGCGGTAATGACATCACTTCCATCAAATAATTCTCTGGCATCCTCTTTGGAAATTCCTGTTGTATGAACAGCAAAAACATAAATATTGACATTAGGATAGGTCTCTTTAAGTCTATTGATTTCTTCAATGTCTTTGGCTAAAGCAATTGTAACTGCAATATTCTTATATCCGTTTCTTATAGCTTTTTTTATTCCGTCGATTTGGTTTATCTCGGCAGTTTCTATATTTAAAACGTTATCTGTTCCAATTCCTTCAATAACTTCTGGGATTGGGCTAGTTTCCACAAGTCCTGAGACTCTGCCTCCAACACCTTGCGCTAATTCTGCTTCTTGGATAAGAACAGTTCCACATCCTTCACATACCATTACAGCACAATCTATTATGTCTTCTTTAAAAAGAGTACAAATTATTTCGGAAATTCCAAAATTAAGATAATCTTTCATTCTTAATTGTCTGTTTTTGGTACACATTCCAAAATCTTTTATTCTAAACTCCATATTTTCTTTTACGGCTTCAGGAGTTATTTCTTTAATATTTCTGTGATGATCAAAAAGAGGACAATAGCTGATTTTGGGTTCTGTAACATTTGTCACTTTACCGTTTTCTATTGTAACTTTGCTTTTTCCTAATCCATCTACAATATGCCTGCTCATGAATTAGTATATATTATTTTTATTATAATAAATTAAGTATTATTTTTTTTAAAAAAAGTATTAATTGGATTTATAAAAAAATGGAGACAATAAAGTCTCCACTTTAGTTATACATTTACATGTATTGTAATAATTCTTTGTCGTCATCTGAAGGTTTAACTTTTTCAAGAGCTTCTTGGAAGTATTTTTTGCTTACTTCTTTAGCATCAATATTTTCTCTTAAAGTTAACATTGCAGCTTCACGACATACGGACTCAATATCAGCACCAACATAGCCTTCGGTTTCTTGTGCTAATTTTTCTAAGTCTACATCATCTGCAAGTGGCATATCTTTAGTATGTACTTTAAAGATAGCTAACCTTCCTTCTTCATTTGGAACATCTACTTTGATATGTCTATCAAATCTTCCAGGTCTCATAAGTCCAGCGTCTAAAATGTCTGGTCTGTTAGTAGCTGCAATGACTGCAACGTCTTCTAATTCTTCCATACCGTCCATTTCAGTTAAAAGTTGGTTTACAACTCTTTTGGTAACTCCACTGTCACCATCGTTTCCACTACGGCTGCTTGCGATGGAATCGATTTCATCGAAGAAAATTACGGTTGGTGCAGCTTGTCTAGCTTTTCTAAAGACTTCTCTTACTCCCGCTTCAGAATCTCCTACCCATTTGGATAATAATTCTGGACCTTTTACGGAAATAAAGTTAGCTTCACTTTCGTTAGCTACTGCTTTTGCAAGTAAGGTTTTACCTGTACCTGGAATACCGTAAAGTAAGGTTCCTTTAGGTGGTCTGATACCGAATTTTTGGAATTTTTCAGGATATCTTAACGGCCATTCTACAGCTTCTTGTAATTCTTGTTTTACTTCTCCAAGTCCACCAATATCGTCCCATTTGATATCTGGTACTTGAACGATTACTTCTCTAAGTGCAGATGGTTGAATTTCTTTTAATGCTTCTTTAAAGTCTTTTGGTTCAACAATGATCTTTTTAAGAATGTCTTCAGAAATTTCTTCATCGCTTTTGATATCTGGAATAATTCTTCTAACTACTCTCATTGCAGCTTCCCTACATAATGATTCTAAGTCAGCTCCAACGAAACCATGGGTTACTTTAGCGAATTCTTCTAAGTCTACATCTTCTGCAAGTGGCATGCTTCTGGTGTGGATTTCGAGAATTTCTAATCTTTCTTCTTCATCAGGTACTCCGATTTCAATTTCCCTATCGAATCTTCCTGGTCTTCTTAAAGCAGGGTCAATTGAATCTGGCCTGTTGGTTGCACCAATAATTACAACTTGTCCTCTGGATTTAAGACCATCCATTAAGGTAAGGAGTTGTGCTACAGTTCTTCTTTCTGCTTCACCTTGGGTGTCTTCTCTGTTTGGTGCAATTGCGTCTAATTCATCGATAAATATGATGGAAGGTGCATTTGCTTCTGCTTCTTCGAATTTTTCACGTAAGTTTTCTTCAGATCCACCTACGTATTTACTCATGATTTCTGGTCCAGCAATGGAAATGAAGTGTGCGTCACTTTCATTAGCTACTGCTTTTGCGAGTAAGGTTTTACCAGTACCTGGTGGTCCTTGCATTAAAACTCCTTTTGGAGGGGTAATACCTAATTTTTCAAATAATTCTGGTCTTTTAAGAGGAATTTCAATCATTTCTCTTACTTTTTTAACTTCCTCTTTAAGTCCACCGATATCTTCGTAAGTTACATCAAGAAGGTTGCTTACACCGTCAATGCTTGCAACGTCTACTGGTTCTTCTTTAACTTCTACTTCGGTGTTTTCTCCAACAATTACAATACCTGCAGGGTTTGTTGAAACTACTGCAAATTTGATTTCAGTCATTGGTGAAAAGTCCATGAAGTTATCGAATAAACTGTCAAAACCCATTCCCATTGATCTTGGTCTGCTTCTTACTTGGGAGGTAATGATGTCACCTTGTACCATTACTTTTCCTGCAAATAAGCTGCGTACGTCACCTTGTACTTTTATGTTATTTTCGATTGGTGCAAGAACTACTTTTTTAGCTTCAATTGCTTTGGTTTTCTTAATTAAAACTTCTTGGCCAATTGATGCACCAGCATTTTTACGTACAAGTCCGTCAATTCTAATTACTCCTAAACCTATGTCGGTTTGGGATGCAGCTACGATAGCTGCTGTTTTTCTGTCTCCAATAACCTCTATGAGATCTCCTTCTTGTAATCCCATCTCGTTCATTACTTCAGGATCGAGTCTTGCGATTCCATGTCCGATATCTCTTTGAGAGATTGATTCTGCAACTTTTAAAGTCATTTCATCTTTTACCATTATATCAGTCTCCTTGTAATATCACTTATTATTAAATGTTGTTATCTTTTATAAAGTTTTCGTTTGATTTTGTTTGTTTTATTATATTAAAACGAACTATTATCTACTAGCAAAATCATGTTTAAAAAGTTAAAATACAGTAAAAATAAATATTGTTATGAATAATTTTTTAATCGTAACAGTAGCTATTTTGTAGCTACATTTATATACTATGTTTTCATCATATATAAATGTTTCTATTTATACTATTTTTAAAATCTTTATTAGAAATCTTGTTTTTTGTTAAAAAATTATATTTTACTTTATTTTTTAATTTTTAAGATGTTAAAATAAGTTTTCATTTATCTGATGATTTGATGATGCTTATGGGGTATATTGTTTAATCTAGGGTATTTTTAAAAAAAATAATATTGTTCGTATATTTTAAAACAAAACATTTTAATCTTAACCCGAAATAAAAAAATTAGTTTTGTGTGGAATCTTCATAAGTTTCCACAACTTCAAGTGTACGATTGCATGAGGGACAATAAACTTTATCTCCATCATAAACGAATTGGGTGGCCGTATCTCCTGTTCTGCCTGTACATGTGCAAAGCATCCTGTCTCCATATTTGCTACATACAGTTCCATCATCGTTATAGATCAGATCAACATATACTTCCCTGCCATTTGAAAATCCTTTTGCTTTTATTTGATTTTTCTCCATACTTATCACTATCTTATAACTCCACCAAAACCGGTTAATATTTCTTTTGCCTTTTCGATGGCTTCTTTATAAAGTGCAGTAATCTTGAATGTAATGCTTATATGGTCATCTTGGATTTGTGGTCCTGTATAAATGTCAATTATTGAAAATGAAATGATGTTTTCAATGTTTTTTATGGTTTCCAGAATAATTTCCAAGTTTACGCGCTTATTAAATTCACAGCTTATGTCTTCAACAATATGGTTGTAGTTGTCTATTTTCCACTCATAAAGGTCTTCAGGACTCAACACTTCTATGTTGGATAGCTTAAGTTTCCTGGTTTTATTGCCCTTCTTCAAAAAGATAGTGTCTTTGGTGACCTTTTCAAGAATTCCGATGTGGACCTTTCCGGAATAGATATGCTTAAGTCCCACAGTCTCTCCGATCTTTTCATTTAAAATGATGTTTTCATGACTCAATGCATTGATTGCCTTGTCACTTCTACCCAGTGCCGCTTGAATATCTCCCATATTTTTAGTTGCCCTATTGGCTATTTCGACGAATGTGCTTTCATCTCCATTGTTGATGGTTTCCTTAAGTTCAACAACGGCATCCGCAAAGGTGTTTCTAATTTTTACTCCATTAGGATTCATAGTTTGAATAAAATAGGTTAAATATGGATTTTGGGATACGATTCTCGCAATCATATCTATCATCAGATTGTAGATGGGACTTTCAAAGTCTTCTGTTTCGCTGATTTTCACTTTTAATTTTTCCATTGCTGAAGCGGAACAGATGAATGAAAAATGAGTTAGAACCTGCACAATTCCCATCATTTCATCGTGCTTTTCTGGAGTGGTTTCAATAATCTCCATATTTTTGCTTTTGAGGAAATTGTAGACCTTTTCGTACCATGGTCCTTTTTCAATAGGGGTAAGAACAATAACTTGGTTGTCCAAATTGACGGTTCTAGGTCCGAATATAGGGTGAGTTGGAATATAATCTACAGTGTCAGGCAATGATTCCGCCATTACCTTGCTGGGTTCTTCTTTTACTGAAGTTACATCAACTAAAAGTGAACCCTCCTGCATATAGGGCGCAACTTCTCTTATTACGGATGGTGTAAAATTTATGGGAACGGAAACAATTACAATATCGCTATTTTCAGCCAGTTCGGTATTAGATTCATAATAGTCAACATCATACATGTTTGCTACCTTTTCACCTTTCTGGTGATCCCTACCACTTATAGCTACGTCAAATTCATCATGTAAGTATGTTATTATTGTTTTTCCAAGACCATCGGTCCCACCAATTATTCCAATATTCATGTTATCATTAATTATTTTTAATTTTAAGTATTATATATAATTAGCAACCATATAATTAGTGAGATTATGAAAATTTTAAAACAAGACAAAAAAGAAGGAATGATGGAGCTACTTCCCGAAACATTAGATGACTTATGGCATCTTTCACACATTGTTGAAGTTGGGGACAATGTTTCTTCTAAAACAACAAGACGTATACAGGACAATACTGGGGATAAGCTAAGAAGCGACAGGGGTGTCAAAAAAACATTTTTCTTAGGTATCGAAGTTGAAAGTATAAGTTTTCATATATTCACTGGTAAATTAAGATTGACAGGGGTAATTACAAGGGGTCCTGAAGATTTGATTCCATTAGGATCTCACCACACCTTGGAGGTTAAGTTGAATACTCCACTTATAATTAAAAAGGACAAATGGTCAAAGTATGCTATAAAAAGGGTCAATCAAGCTATTGAATCTTCTAAAAAGTTATCTGCAATCATAGTGGTTCTTGAAGATGACACTGCCACATTGGGCCTTATCAGACAATTTGGAATAGAGTATTACGGCCCGATTAACGGTTCTGTTTCAGGTAAGCGCATAATCGATAAGAACAGAAATAAGAACATTCTACAGTTCTATCAAAAAATCGTTGACGCAATTCTAAAATTTGATGACATTCAAAACATAATCGTTGCAGGTCCTGGTTTCGTTAAGAATGATTTTTATGACTTTCTAAAAGACAAATATAAAGATCTGGCTAAAAAGTCCATTGTTGAAAACATAGGCACTGGGGGAAGGGTAGGTATTGGTGAAGTGATTAAAAAGGGAACAGTGGAAAAACTAACTGTGGAAAATAGGGTTGCCAATGAAATAATGGCAGTAAACGATCTACTCACCAACATTGCTAAAAATTCTTCAAAAGTGGTTTACGGCCTTCAACAAACAAAGGATGCAGTAAATATGGGTGCTGTTGAAAAATTGCTTGTATTGGATTTGGAAATTCCTAAAAACAATCTGGAGAGCATCATGGAAATTGTTGAAAATATGAGTGGTGAAGTTGTGGTCATAAGTTCCGAACATGAAGGTGGACAACAATTGGAATCTTTAGGAGGAGTTGCTGCAATTTTGAGATATGCAATTTCTTAAATTATATATAATATTAATGCTATAATATTATTTTAATAGAATTTTATTTTTTATTTCGTGATAATTATGTATGAATCAATGGTTATTGTATTTATCTATATATTCATTTTATCCGCTTTAGGTACAGTGGCTTTAACAATGGTATTTAGATATTTAGGTAATAGGGGGTACTTGGGAAACCTATATCCTAATGTAAGGGGAGGAATTCCAAGAGCTATAGGAATAGTTCCATTTTTAATTTTATGTTTTTACTTCTTGCCTGGATACAATAGTCTAATTTTAATCATAGGGGTTTTTGCACTATTTGATGATATTTTAGGACGTCAAAGAATCGCATCTATTTCAATTGAATGGGGTCAGCTCGCAAGAGGAATAGGTATGATTTTGGTGATGATTGCGGGATTCTATTTGGATTTGGGATTTGCAGCAATTTTCATTGCACTTTTAATTCAGCCAATCAATATTTCAGATATGCAGCCAGGTACAACCTGTATGATTACAATCATAATGTCTTTAGTCACTATTATTCTAATGGTAGCTTTCGGCGTACCTCCTGTTAATGAGCTTCCTGCATTCTATACTCCATTGGTATTGTTAATAGTATGTTTAGGATACTGTCCATTGGATTTCTCAGGAAAGATAATGCTTGGGGAAGTCGGAAATCATTCATTTGCAATTGCATTGGGTATTTCATTCTACTTGCTCGGAGGTTTGGTTGGAGTTATTGTCTTAGGATTAATAACCACTGCTCTTACAGCATTCGTAAGGAGAAGTACTCTAAGACCATTCCTTTCAAGAAATCTGGGCATTAAAAATCCAACATTTGGAGATTTCTTCATGGATGTATTGACTGGTGGAGGCCTTGGAGATCTATTGAGAAAATTGATTTTGAAAGACACTCAGTATGTTGTCAGAAATCCAATATTGATAATGTTAGGATTCAGAAGATTGTTATTCAATCCGTATGCATCAAGAAATGCAAATTTCATTTCAAACAGACGTTCTAACAACAATAAAGTAAGATTAGGTAAATTATAGAGGGATTCTATGAAGGCGTTAGTTGTTATTACTGGTAGAGGTCTTGGTGGGGATGCTTCTATAGCTTTAAACACTATTAAAGCACTTGAAAAACAGGGTGTTGAATGTGAAATAGCTCTTGATAAATCAGCTCCAGGAATTTTATTTAAAAATAATGGTTATTCATGGCACAAGATTTCAATTCCCGTTGCAGGGGGTTTTGTTGCAACAAAAAAATCAGCAATTAAGGCAGCTTTTAAAATGATTAATGCAACATTTGAAATCAGAAAGCTTATTAAAAAACTTGATGTGGACTTTGTTTTAGGAGTTATTGGTGGAGGAGCTATTGTAGGTTCAGTTGGCGCCAAATTGGCAGGCAAGCCAGCAGCTTCCATTATTTGTACTCCTTTGGATACAAAAGTCTGTACAAAATTCAATCCGTGTTTTGTTTTGCCTGAAGCAAACCTTTATAAACATGAAAATCTCCCAAAAGGTGTTTCAAAAACCTATTTCCCTGTAAACCATGGTCTTGTTAAGGGAGATAAAAATAAAGCTTTGGAAAAATTAAGGGAAGAGAAGAAATTTGATGAAAATAAAAGAACCATTTTGTTCTCTTCAGGATCTTCAATATTTAAAGGAATGATTGAAGGCGCCAATAACTTTGCAGAATTGACTGATGATTATAATTTGGTTTTAATAGGTCTTCCATTGCATGATGATTATTTGGATAACCTGAATGAAAATATCATCTATCTGGGTTATATCAACTGGTTATCTGATTTATTTGATTATATTGATTTGGCTGTTGTAACTGATGATGGTTTAACCATTCAGGAAGCGGTGGCCTGTGAGGTTCCTAGCATTTCCCTTACAAGAATTAAATGGGGAAGATATCACAATATGGAAGAGGTATTCAAGGGCGCTACAATAGAAGCCGAAGTTTATAACTTGAATGATAAGATAAAAGAGGCTTTGGATATTGCTGATGATCTTAGGGCAGGATGTAAAAAATATTCTGCAGACATAGCTATTTCTCAAGATCTTTTAGCGGAAAGAATAATAGAAAAAGTAAAAAAATAATGGTTTTTTCATAACCACATATTTTTTATTATTTTATAGTTTGTATCAGTTGACGGATGTACCTCTATAAAGTCAGCATAATCGTCCAAATCATAGTTTTCTCTCATTAAGTATGATAGATAAGCTATGTCGTCTCCTGATGATGGGGATATGGTAGCTATTTTTTTGATTTTATTTTCATTTGCATCAAAGGATATCTTTGCCATTCCAGTATCTCCTGTTAGAATATTCCAGAATATTCCAGGTCCGGCTATTCCAGGTATTGCAATGTCTACAATTTCAGCGTTTTCAGGTATGTTTTTATCTTCAACAAAACTGACTTCAAGATTCAATGTCAACGCTTGAGGAATATCATCGTAGCTTATTTTATTTGCATACCCAGCCATGTTTCTAGTGGCACATATTCCTTCTTTTCTCGCTACTGGTGTTAGTTGATATCCTCCAGTAACATCTCCGGCAGCATATATGTGTTCTTCACTAGTTTGCATAAACTCATTGACTTTTATGGTTCCATTTGGATTTAATTCCACAACGTCCTTAACAATTTCAGAGTTGGCAACTCTTCCAGTTGCAAAAAATGCAGTTCCCTCAAATTTTTCCCCAGTTGAAGTTATGACGCTATTTTTGGTAATCTTGCAAACATCCACATTTTCATAGACTTTCACTTCAGGAATTAAATTTTCCAGAATGTATTTGTTTATGGCTGAATCGTTTATGTCCTTTAGAAATCCGCTTCTTGCAAGTATTGTCACTTCACTTCCAAGCTTTGCATAGATGTTCGCTATTTCACAGGCTATTATTCCTCCGCCGATTATCACTAGCTTTTTGGGAATAGAATCGATTTTCAAAATGTCCTTGTTTGTAAGGCCGTATTCGGCTCCTGGAATGTCCGGTATGAATGGCCTTGCTCCAGTAGCTATTAGAAGCTTTTCATAACTGAAACTTTCACCATTTACAATGACATTTTCTCCTTCGACGCTGGCCTCTCCATATATTATTGTATTTCCAACACTTTCATTTTCCATCTGGTTTAATTTTCTAAGCTTTTTCTGGGTTTCAATTATTTTTTCAGTAATCTTTTCATATGAAATGTCAAGCTGGCTTTTGACAAATCCAAGGGCATTGAATCTGTTATTTGTTTCAATATATTTTGTAATGTCTGTCAATGCACAAATAACCATGCATCCTTCATTCAAGCAGGTTCCTGCAATATGGTTTTTTTCAATTAATAGAACTTCTTCACCTAATTTTCCAAGCTCAAGTGATCCAAGTCTTCCGGCAGGTCCTGAACCTATTACTATATTTTTCATTTATTCACCACATTTAGATAATTTTATATATAATCTATTTATATAGTTTATAATAATATTTTGTTTTTCAAACTATTTTTAAGGAGGATTAAATCATGTGTATTGCAGCACCTGCTCAAGTAGTAGAGATAAATAAAGAAGAAGGATGTTTATTTGCTGATTTTGGAGGGGTAAGACAAGAAGCAAAAATAAGTTTGTTACCTGATGTTGAAATAGGCGATTATGTGTTAATACATGCAGGTTATGCTATTGAAAAATTAACCGAGGAAGCAGCAAAAGAATCTCTTGAAGCTTGGGAAGAATTAATGGAAGTTCTCGAAGAAGAAGATAGAGAAATGGAACTGGCAAGAAAAGATGCCGGTATGTTAGACTAGTAAATAGAAACTCTATTTACTCCTTTTATTTTTAAGAATTCGTTTATGGTGTCTCCTGGAACCATTTCATTAGTAATTATGGTTAAGTGAGGATATTCTTCCATTTCAATGTCTTCGGCATAGGCCTGACGGATATTTACTTTTTTTTCAGATATTATCTTTGTAACTGCAGAAAGAATATTTTCATTTTCAGAGGTCACTTCAATTTCAATCACACCGAGATTTAAACTTTTAGCAATATTTTTTAAAAGTGTTCCTGCAGGCATGATGTTGTTAAAAAGATTGAATAATTCGGGATCGTTTTGAATGACTTCAATTGTTGATTTTATTGCTCTTCTATCGACATTGGCGGCAGTAGCTAGTGACTTGTCACTTATTTTAAGGTTACCACAATATATTTTCCCGTCATCGTTCAAACTTAATCCAAGTTCGATCATCTTTTTAGCTACCTTCATTCTGGCAGGATATTTTTCAAATTTTTCCCTTAATTTTTCCCACATTATAAAACCTTTTTTCATTTAAGTTATATAGTTATTAGGTTGTTAAATTATAAAAAATTAAGGATAAAAAAACAGTTATTTGAATATAAAATTATCTTAAAAGTGTTAAAATATTAAAAATAGTAGGCTAGATGGGATTCGAACCCATGACCTCCCGGTTATCAGCCGAGCGCGCTAACCAAGCTGTGCCACTAGCCTATAAAAACAAATTAGAAATCATATTGATTTCAATCAACAATTATACTATATTTTTCATTATATATAAATGTTATCCATTTATTAAAAATAAAATGTGTATGGACACATTTTTATTTGTTAATCATTTCGTTAATGGAATCTGCCATCATGTGTCCTTCAATAACAATTTCAGCTTTTTCGATTCCTTCAACTTTTTCAGCTTCATTTTTTGCATCAGCTGCGATACGTGCAACACTCATACAACCTGGGTTGGTTGGTTTAATGACAATTTTAGCTTTGTCGCCGTCTACATCGATATCTTGTACAATACCCATTTCTACGATACTTACTCCCATATGAGGGTCATTTATTACTGCGACAGCATCTCTAACTTTGTTAATCATTTCTTCTGACATAAAATTCCTCCTTCATTATATAAGAAAATTAATTGTCTATTAATAAGTGTATTAGTAATAATATATATAACTAATGTATTGTCACATCAAAAATTAACCATCTTTTCAATATTAAATTATTTATTCTATAAAAACATATACTCTTTATTGAAAATAATATTCTTTGTATATTTATGGTGGAAAAATTATGGATGATAAGATAAGTATTATTTTACCTATTTTTAATGTAGGTCCTCACTTGAGGGGAGGTATTGATTCGCTAATCAATCAGACAATCGGCCATGAAAATCTTGAAATTATTATGGTTGATGACTGTTCCAAAGACGATAGTGGGGAAATTATTGATGAATACGCCGCTAAATATGACTGTTGCAAAGCCATTCATTTTGAAGAGAATAGCGGATCTGCAACCGCTCCCAGAAATAGGGGGATTGAGGAGGCTACAGGAAATTATCTGATGTTTTTGGATCCTGATGACAGATTTGTTGAAGACGCTTGCGAAACTTTATATGCTGCAATAGTTGAACATGATGCTGATGTTGCATTTGCTCGTTTTAGGCGAATATTTCCAGATAAGGTTCAGAAATCCTATTCTCCATTTATTGACGATCTAGAGACAAATTATCCTGGTGAAGAATTTCAGGAGGCAAATCCTTTAAATATTTCCGATGCTCTTTGGAAAAGCGTTTTTAAAAGAATCCTTTATGGAAGGGACAATCCATCAAATTACAATAGGGATAGGCCAATCGATGAAATTGTTATTGAGGACATTCAGGAAGAAATAGATATCCTAAACATTCCCCCTGCAGTTTGGAGCAAGATATACAGGGCAGATTTCATTAAAAATAATGATATTCGTTTTCCCGATTTTCGTTGCGGGGAGGATTTGGCATTCTCATTTGAAGTTTTCCTTAAGGCAAAAGGCATAGTATTTTTAAACAATTACATGTGTTGCAATTATTATATTCGTGATTCTGGTGAGGACAAGTCAATAACTCATGATGTTGATGCAAGATTCTTGAAAGAGCTAATGGATTCATATACATATTGCAGAAAACTAACTGTAAATTATCCAAAAGAGGTGCAGGTTACAATAGATCCTTATCTTATGTATTGGATAAACGCTTGGAGAGGAGCTTCACTTACAAAAGAAGAAAATATAGAACTTCTTAAAAGTATTAACAAGCTAAGGGAAATACACAAAAGTTCTTTAAAATCAATATTGCTGCTGTCCACAATGTCAACATTGGTGGAATCTGCAATACATACAAAAAAAAGTAATTAAGGGTTTTATTTTACCCTATATTTTATTTTTACACCAATCCCGTTTTTGCATGCTTCCATTTCACGGCCAGTCATCACCGCTTTTCCAACTCCAACAACCTCATCGTCTTTTACAACAACAACCTCATCTTGAGGAATTATGTTGTGGGATGCCTTATTAATTCCTGGTGCAAATACTGTATTAGTTTCAAGATTGAAATCGATATTTACAATATTCAATCCCAAATCTTTAAGAATTTCTCCCCCTTTCAAATTAAGAGTATAAAGGCCATAATCTCTATTTAGCATAGCTATAGGCTGATTGTCCACCATGATTTTCCTGTGGTATCTTCCACGGGTTTTCACATTGTCTGGTATAAACTCAACAGCTTTCGGACCCCATTGATAAACAGCAATTGATCTGAGTTCATGCAGGACTTTTTCTCTTCTAGGAACCTTTTCATGATTTTTAAGTTCGGTTCTTAAGTTGTAGATTGAATCTGGTGAAGTTGGTCTTCCGTTTTCACAGGTATATGTGCATTCATCCAAATACTGTCTGCAAACTTCTTCATATCCTCCGCTTACATTTGCAACGACATTTTTTCCTTTTACATATTCCTTAAGAAGTTTTCCAGCTTCATCAATCTCGTCCTGTGACCAGTCCCCTGTAACTGCAACATCATATGATTGGATCGGGAATGTATTTTCAAGTTCCCTTGGGCATATTCCAAAAGGAGAAGTTATTATTAGTTCTTGAAATGAACGTGTAGCTTTTCTAAACTGCATGTGTGATTTAGAATTAGAATAAGGTTTTTTCATACTGCATGGAAGTAGGACTACAGTATCTCCCATTGGTTTCATAAGTTCCATTCTTTCTCTCCATCTAACAGCTTCTGGACGGTAGAGAGATTCTTCACTTGAGCATATTACTTTCATTTTTGTTCACGCTTGTTTAAGTTCATTATGAAGTAAAATAAGCCTATCTATTTTTTCTTCAGGATTATCTACTTTTCTTCTAATTTTATCAATTACAAAATTAAGGTCCACTTCTTCGGTTCCACTTATCAGGTTATCGCTATGTGCAACAATTTTTTCCTCTAACGTTTGGGGAACATATGATTTTATTGGAAGCCCTAGTTCTTCTGCTTCTTTTTCGGTTATTCCTGCTCCAATATGTCTTTCTATGATATTGCATACCTTTTCATCATAACCGAGTTCTTCAGCTATTTTTGCACCCTCGATGGCATGTTTTATTCCATGGGTTTTGCTTCTACCAATATCATGAAGTAGAGAACCTGTTTTAATAAGATCTAAATCAACATTATCAAAATCTTTAGCCATTTTCATAGATTTTTTATAAACTGCAATACAATGATCTATGACATTTTCGGGGCATTTGGCCTTTTTTAAGACTTCTATTTCCATTGTATCTATTTGATTTTCTTTGAAAATGATTTGAAATTATTCTCTACAATTTCAATGTCCCTTTTCAACTCTTCAATTATTTCAGCATTGTCGTGGAAAATCAATTCTTCACCACATTCCGGACAGATAAATTCTAGTTCTGATGAATTTTCAAAGTTTAATCTGTAATGTCCTTCCGGACAAATGAAAAACATGTTTGACTCTTCGTTTTCTAATTCTTCATTTAATTGTTTGAGGGTAAGCTCTGAAGAATTTTTAATTATATTTATAACTTCTTCTTCATCGAATTTCCAGCTGTAGGTGTACCATTGGGTTTCAGGGTCTTTGCTTCTTTTGTAGCTTGCTAATCCTGCATCATATAGTTTGTATAAAAATTTTCTAACAAAATTCAATTTTATGCCGGTTTTTTCAGCAATTTCCTCATCAGTACCTATTCCATCAATAAGGCATTTGACGATTTCTAAATTTTCTTCAGTTTCTAGTATGCTTAATAATAAAGATTTTACTAATGGGTCATCAATCATGTAGTTTCTCCTAAACAGTTATGGAACTATAATTTATAATATTAATAATATGGTTTTATATTAATATAAATTTTTCTTTCTAATTATCACTGCCGGAGTATGGGTTATTGAGTCCAATGCTTCAATGGTTACCCCTCCCTCATCAGTTCCTAAAACTGATTTGACGCTGTGTATGGTTGCCATTGCAGTTTCTAATGATTTCTGATAGTCTTCAGCAATATTTGCTATTTTCAACCCTTCCTCAACACTAATTTCATCGGAACATCCTAAAGGTGTGGATCCCATATTTTCGGACAGCTGTCCTTTAACATATCCAAAAACTCCCTTGTCCGCTTCAATTCCATCAATGGCTATTGGAAGTCCTGTAAAATATTTTCCATTTTTCATATATGTTGCATCGGTATCGATAATCATTACCTTTACGTCTTTGTTTATCTCTTTCTTAATTTCTGATGCTACCTTTTCAGGATTTTCAGGCAAAAGCGAAACGCTGGTTCCGGGAGCATTGCTCAAATCAATCCCTGCTTCTGAAGCTGGTTTTAAAGCATGTTTCAATCCATATAGCTGTAGGACAACCTCTTTGTGTGCTTGTGTTTCAGGAGGCAATCTTCTTAAGTTTTTTATCGTTCTTTTTTTAATTCCCAGGAGGGGTCCGAACAAATATCCCCATAGGTATTTGCTCCAGACTCCTGCAAGTAGTTTTGCTGTAATTCCAGGTTTATAATTCGCCTCATCAACAAGCCTTCCCTGTGATATGGATATTGGAGTTTCGGCAATTACCAGATAATCTCCATCTTCCATTAATTCTTTTGCAGGTTCTATTATAACATCCAAATTTTCATTTGGTTTGATGTAGCCAGTTTCAATAGGTATTATGTAATAATCTTCAATTTCAGTATGTTTTATGTTATTTAATGAATTCATGTAAATCTTAAATAATATATAGGATATCGGATTATATAATTATAATTGAAACTGGTGGTTATATGGAGGAAAAGGTAGAATATTTTGACAAAGAAGGTAAGCAAAATACTGCAAAAGTAATTGAACTTGTTAAGGAAAGATTAGAACGCTCTGATGATATAAATTATGTTGTTGTGGCATCTGCAACTGGTGAATCTGCATTGTTGTTGGCTGATGCACTTGATGATATTGATGTTAAGATAATCAATGTAACTCATCATGCCGGTTTTAAGAATCCTAATGAATTGGACATTTCTGATGAAATGATCGGGAAACTAAATGAAAAAGGGATCTATACTTTCATAGGATCCCATGCTTTGAGCGGTGTTGGCCGTGGAATAACTAACAGGTTTGGGGGAATTAATCCTTCTGATATTATTGCTGAAACACTTAGGATGTTTTCACACGGTATTAAGGTAGGTGCTGAAATATCTATCATGACTGCTGATGCTGGACTTATTCCTGTGGATGAGGAAATTATTGCTATTGGTGGAAGAGGCCAGGGATTGGATTCAGCGGCTGTTTTAACACCTGCTAATATGACTAATGTCTTTGATTTAAAATTCCATGAAATTATTGCTATGCCTAGACCATAGCTATTTTTTTAATTTATTTTTAAAAATCGTAATCTTTAAATTACTTGAAGAATGTATATATAATAATAGTATTAAATATTTGATTTTAACAATTTTCGCCATTATTTAATGTTATAATGGTTTATTATTCGTATTTTAATCATTAATTGATTATTGGTGCTATATGGATGATTTAAAGTATTTTTAGTTATTGTTATTCATTTTAAATTATTTTCATTCATATAGTAGTTGCATTTAAATATTAGTTAAAATATAAATATTAACAATTTAAAGTAGTCTATGTGGGGTTAGTTTGTGAAATTTATAGATGATGCAATTAAAGAATCCGAAAAAAGAATGGAAAAGAAACCACCTGAAAAAATTTCCGCTGATATTGATGATGATCTTATAGATATAATAAATAGAAATAAAGCAAATATCTATGTTGTAGGAGCAGGTGGAGCAGGAAACAATACAGTTTCAAGATTGAACGAAATGGGTATTGAAGGTGCTACAACAATTACTGTAAACACTGATGCGCAAGATTTATATTATAGTGAAGCTAGCAAAAAGATTCTTCTTGGAAAGCAAACCTGTGGAGGGCTTGGTGCTGGAGGCCAACCTGAAATTGGAGAAGAGTGTGCTGAAGAAAGTGAAGATGAAATTAGGGATGAATTAGAAGGCGCAGATATGGTATTTGTTACCTGTGGTCTTGGTGGAGGAACCGGTACTGGTTCAGCTCCAATCATTTCTAAATTAGCTAAAAAAACAGGTGCATTGACTGTTGCAGTAGCTACCATGCCGTTTTCAGCTGAAGGAATCAGAAGAAGAGAAAATGCAGAAGAAGGTTTGGCAAAACTTAAAGAAGCTGCTGACACTGTAATTATTATTCCAAATGACAAATTATTGGAAGTTGCTCCTAATTTACCTTTAAACAAAGCATTCATGGTTTCTGATGAAATCTTGGGAAGAGCTGTTAAAGGAATTACCGAATTGATCACAAAACAAGGTTTAGTAAGTCTTGATTTTGCTGATATCAGAAGTATCATGGAAGGTTCTGGAATGGCAATGATTGGTATGGGAGAATCCAATTCTGGCGATAGAGCTTTAGAATCTGTACATGAAGCATTAAGCAGCCCATTATTAGATATTGATGTATCCAATGCTACTGGTGCATTAATTAACATTTCAAGTAATTCTGACTTAACTTTACATGAATCTGAAAAGATTGTACAAGTTGTTGCAGACAAACTTGATCCGGAAGCAAATATTATTTGGGGAGCTCAAATTGACGAGTCCTTAGACAATACAATCAGAACCACTATTGTAGTTTCCGGAATCCAATCTGAAGACGATTCTGATAGGATTAAGGTAAATGAATCTGCTATCATTAAAGATGATGAAGATGACTTAGATGATTTCATTGATGGAATCTTCTAATTTTATTTTTTATTATTTGATGCAAAACATTATTAATTAATAAATTATAAATTATTTTCATTGCTTTATTTTAACATAATTTTTATTTTATAGTTTTATTGGGATTTTTAAAATGAATGCGCAAGAAAAATTAGAAAAAACTTGGAAAGATTGTAAAAGAGTATTAAAAGTATCAAGAAAACCAGATGGTGAAGAATACATGCAGTTTTCTAAAATCACTGCTTTGGGTATTGTTGTAATTGGTATCATCGGTTTTGTTATTGTTTTAATAAGTCAATTAATTGGATTATAGTTTTCCTATTCCAATTTTTTATTATTAATCTCAATAAGATATTTTTTTTAAACTATTTTTTCATTTCAAATAACCTTTTTTTTGAAACATTTAAATACTACTTTTTATAAACTATTAATATTATATAAATCTTGATTTAATCATGGTTTCTATAATACTTTTATTTAATAATTGATTTTATTAACAAGTAGAAATATTGAATAGGTGAATTTTTCATGGAAAATACTGAGAATACCATATACGCTCTTAAGACATCTGCTGGTCAAGAAAAGAATGTAGCTAGGTTATTAGCTCGTAAAGCTCACCTAGATGGTGTTGGTATTTCATCAATCCTTGCCCCTGAATCTTTAAAAGGGTACATCTTAGTTGAATCTTCAACAAAAATTGATTTAAGAAATCCGAATCTTAAAGTTCAACATTTAAGAGGGGTTGTTGAAGGTAAACATGGAATTACCTTTGAAGAGGCAAAAAGATTCTTAAAACCAGAACCTATTATTTCTTCAATTAAAGAAAGGAGTATTGTTGAACTTATTTCAGGTCCTTTCAAAGGAGAAAAAGCTAAAGTGGTTCGTATAGATGAATCACGTGAAGAAGTAGTTCTCGAGTTAATAGAAGCAGCAGTACCTATTCCGGTTACTGTAAAAGCTGATCAAATTAGAATCATACAAAAGGAGGCTGACTAATGGCTAAAGATACAGTCGAAGTTCTTATCGAAGGTGGAAGCGCAACTGCTGGAACTCCATTAGGCCCAGCATTAGGACCTTTCGGTATTAATATGATGCAAGTTGTTGAAGAAATCAACAATAAAAGTGCTGATTTCGCAGGTATGAAAGTTCCTGTAAAAATTAGTATTGATCGTGATACCAAAGAATTCGAAGTCGAAATTGGTACACCACCAACTACATCACTTATTATGGAAGAATTAGGCATAGAAAAAGCTTCCCATGAACCAGGTTTAGACATTGTTAATGATTTACCGATTGACAAAGCTTTAAAAATCGCAAGAATGAAATTCGATTCTTTACTTGCTAACGATTACAAAGCTGGAGTTAAAGAGGTTATGGGAACTTGTGTAAGTATGGGACTTTCTGTTGACGGTAAAGACCCAAGAGATGCACAAAAAGATGTAGATGCTGGAGTATATGATGATATTTTAGTAGAATGAATATCATTAGTATAGAATAGAATTAAATTTATACACAGTGTATATGATGTTATAATTCATAATTATAATTGATATACTGTTTTTATTCATGCAATCGAAAAAGATTTTTTCTTAAGTAGATACTCATGAAACCAATTAACCAATGAACAATTGTTCATGGGGGATAATATGACACAAGATGTAATAGAAGCGGTGAAGAAGGCAAAAGAAGAGTCAAAGCCGAGGAACTTCACACAGTCTATGGATGCTATTATTAATGTCCGTGACTTAGATGTCAAAAAACCAGAAAATAGGTTTAATGAGGAAGTTACTCTTCCTAATGGCCGTGGCAAAGAAGTAAAAATCGGAGTCATTGCTGATGGGGAACTCATTGTTCAAGCTAAAAACGCTGGTGTCGATCTTGTATTAAACAAAGAGGATTTAGAAGCTTTAGGAAAAGACAGAAAAGCAGCAAAACGTGCAGCAAACTCTGTTGATTTCTTTGTAGCTCAAGCTGATATGATGCCACTTGTTGGTAGATTTTTAGGTCCAGTTCTTGGTCCACGTAATAAAATGCCAAAACCAGTGCCAGCTAGTATCAAATTAGATCCACTTTTAGAAAGGTTACAAAATACCATTAAAGTAGGTATTAAACAACAACCTTCTATCCAAGTAATTGTTGGAAGTCAAGATATGACCGATGAAGAGATAGCTGAAAATATTGAAACTGTTCTTACTGTCTTAGACCGCCAATTAGATAAAGGAAGAAGTCAAATAAAATCCATGTTTATTAAAACAACTATGGGTCCAACTGTGAGGGTGATCTAGATGGCTCATGTTGCTGAATGGAAAAAAGAAGAAGTTAGTGAACTCAAAGGGTTAATAGACTCTTATGATGTTGTTGGAATTGTCGACTTATTAAACATTCCAGCAAAACAGCTCCAAGAAATGAGAAAATCTCTCTTAGGAAAAGCTGTTATAAGAATGTCTAAGAAAAATCTTATTGATTTAGCACTTGAAGATTGTAATTCTGATAAAAACGATATCACTGATTTATCCGATTATATGGATGGTCAAGTTGCTATCATTGCAACTGAAATGAATCCTTTCAGATTATACAAAATCTTGGAAGACAGCAAAACTGCAGCTCCTGCAAAACCAGGATCCATTGCAGTTGATGATATTGTTATTCCAGAAGGGGACACTGGATTTGAACCAGGTCCATTTTTAGGAGAATTACAACAAGTGGGTATTCCTGCTAAAATTGACAAAGGTAAAATTGTAGTTTCAAAAGAAACCGTACTTGTTAAAGCAGGTGAAGAAGTATCCGCTAAAGTAGCTAGTACTTTAAGCAGAATGGATATTAACCCAATGGAAGTAGGTATAGATTTAAAAGCAGTATATGAAGACGGAGCTATTTACACCTCTGATGTACTCGCAATCGATGAGGAAGAAACCATAGCTAAGGTTCAAGATGCATTTACAAAAGCATTCAACATATCTGTATATGCAGCAATACCTACAGAGGAAACAATATCTGCAATTATCTCAAATGCATACACCAAAGCATTCAACGTTGCTATGGAAAGTGCTTATGCAACCTCAGAAACTTCAGAACCATTAATTGGTTTAGCACAAGCAAAAATGTTAGCATTAGCAAACCTTGTTGCTGATACTGAAGGAGCTTTAGACGATGAATTAGCAGAAAAATTATCTAATGCTGCTGCAGCTACCGTTGCAGTTGTAGAAGAAGATGAAACTGTTGATGAAGTGGAAGAAGAAGAGGAAGAAGAAAATGCAGAAGAAGAAGCAGCTATGGGATTAGGTGCTTTATTCGGATAAAATTAAAATTTAAAATTTTTTAAAACTAACAATAATTTAATAAAAAATTAAATTTCATTACAAAATAAATGGTGATAACATGGAATACATATATGCGGCAATGATTTTACACAGCGCAGACAAAGACATTAATGAAGAAAATGTTAAGAGTATTATAGAAGCAGCAGGTATCGACGCAGATGATGCTAGAATCAAAGCATTAATCGCAGCTTTAGAAGATGTAGACATCGAAGAAGCAATGGAAACTACTGCAATGGCAGCAGCTCCTGTAGCAGCAGCTCCAGTAGAAGCAGCAGCTGAAGAAGAGGAAGAAGAAGACGAAGAAGCAGCTGAAGAAGAAGCAGCAGCTGGTTTAGGTGCTTTATTCGGATAGATTTTCTATCCCACCTTATCTTTCTTACTTTTTTTGGATCTTATTTTAACAAACAACTATTTTTATAACAACTATTTTTTACTGACTTTTGCATGTTGGAGAAATTATTAATTTTTGAACTTTTTTTAACCCTGTAGGGGGTCTATTTCATTTTCAGTTAAAAAATTGCCCATTCGCTGATTTTCTTTTTTTTAAATTAGAAATGCTAAAAAATAATAAAAATAAATTTAGAAAACAGAAATTTTATTTTCTTATACAGAATTTTCAAAGTCTTTTGTTGTTAAATTCAGCTTATCTGTTGGAATGATTGTTCCTATAAATGAAGCTGCAATTAACCAAGGTATTATTGACAAATCAAAACATAAAAGCAATAACAATGCAACAGCTATTGGTTTTTTCATCAAAACGCCTAACATGGAAGCAACTATGATGGCCACGGAAAATCCTACGTTTACATTAAATAATAATGACAATCCACACCCTATAATGATTCCAGAAAATATCACTGGGAAAAATGGCCCTCCTTTCCATCCGGATTTAATGCAGATATTGGTTAGAAGCAATTTTATCAGGCCGATTACGATTAAGAGGAGCGGTGTGTAACTTGCATATGTTTGTAAAATGATTTCCATATTTTCCTGTCCTGAGAAAAGTGTCAGTGGTAAAAAAGTACCGCAAATGCCCAATATCAATCCTCCAATCAAACAGGTAACTAAAATATCATATTTAAAACTAATCTTTTCAAATAATTTCAATGTGAATTTATCAAAAAATAGATAGATGATTCCAAATGCTGATCCGATAATGGCCATTGGTATTGCCATCATTCTTTCAAAATTGGTTATATTGTAGTTTTCAACATGAGGAAAACCTCCGGATAAGCCAAAAATCTGACCCAACGCATAAAACACAAGCAAAGCTCCAAAGATACATATTAAATTACTATACATTTTCTTTTTGGTATTTATTTCATTTTCTATAGGTGCCACCAGACCATACAATGGTGCTAAAAATATTAAAGTGAAAACAGAATTTATACCTGCATCACAAATTTCATAAACATTTTTGTTAAAGAAGGCCATGTACTTGCTTATCCAAATACAAAGAATTATTATAATACAGCATAACCCTGCTTCAGGACCAATGCTTCCTCCAAAAATTATGGGAATCAATGCACTTATGAATATGACAATAATATTTTCGCTTTTTAGTTTTTCCTTGTTTTTGACTTTTTTAATCAAAACATCCATTTCGTAAATTGTTTCGCCATATTTCATTTTAACTAAGCCTAAAATCAATCCTCCAATCAAACATGTTATAATTGGATATATTTTTAAACCTGAGAAATTGGGAAGAATATTCCATAAAAGATTTGTTCCAATATTCATAGTTTTCAAAAATAACCATACGATTATCGCAAAAATACAGCCCATTAAAAAACAGCCGGAGTAATATGTTAAATTTTTTCTAATAATGTTCATTATTGATTATTTTGGTATTTTAGGATAATAAATATATTCATATACTTGAATTTGATGGGTAAAGCCTCATGATCAAAGTTCTTAATACATCAATATCAATAATTAATGGGAGCTTCAAAAGATGGCAGATTGGAAAAATTAATGGAGTTGGGATGTGCTGCCACATTAGAAATTTCACTTATGAATATTGGAGGAATTATTAATTTTTGAACTTTTTTTTTAATAATTGCCCTTTCATTACCTTATTTTCGCATATTTTCAGCTTAATCATTCCTAGAATCTATTTTAAAATATGGATTTCTAAGCATTATTTTTAGTTTTTAAGAGTTTTTAGCTATTTTTTCAAATTAATCATTACCCTTTCATTACCATAAATGGAATAGCTTGATATTTCGGGAAAAATTATTTTATTGAATGAGGGAGGACTATGAATTTGAAATATGGAATCATCTTATGTTTACTTAAAGAAGCTCAACGACAAGAATCTAATTAAAAAGTTAGGGAGAGGTAGAAATACTTATTATGGGCTGTTTGATAATTACATATAAAACTAGTAAATATTATTATTGTTGAAAATAAATATTATAATGATTTACTTTTTTAAGCTGATATTATGGTAGAAATATTTGAAAAATTAGGATATAAACTTCAAAAGTGTGAAACTTGTGGACAGGAGTTTTATTCTCAGATTGATAGGAACACTTGTGGTGATGCTCCTTGTGATGAGTATTCATTTATTGGAAATCCTGCAACTGATAAGCCTTACACTCTTTATGAAATCCAACAAGTTTTTAGAGAATTTTTAGAAAAAGAAGGCCATACTCATATATCACGTTATCCAATTTTAGCAAAAAGATGGAGAGATGACGTATTTTTAGTAGGAGCTTCCATTTTCTGTTTCCAACCATGGGTAACATCTGGTTTAGTAAAACCTCCTGCTAATCCTCTTGAAGTAGCTCAACCTTCCGTTCGTTTGAACGATGTGGACAACGTTGGAAGAACAGGTAGGCACATGACATGTTTTACAATGGGGTCACATACAGTTATCAATACGGAAGACGAGTTTATTTACTGGGAAGATGAAACAATAAGGCTCTGTCACGAGTTCTTCAAATATATCGGAATGGACACTAAGGAAATTACCTTCATCAAATCCTGGTGGAGCGGAGGAGGTAATGAAGGACCTTGTTATGAAGTCTGCGTTAGAGGAGTGGAATTGGCCACTTTGGTTTTCATACAATATGAAACCCTTGAAAACGGTGACAAAAAAGAAATTCCAATCAAGGTAGTTGATACAGGTTATGGGCTTGAAAGAATCGCATGGATCAGTCAAGGAACTCCTACTGCATATGACGCCTGTTTTGCACCTGTTGTTAATAAGCTGATGGAATTGACCGACGTTAAACTAAACACCGAAATTCTTTCACGTAATGCGGAAATTGCAGGAATGATGGATATTGAAGATATTGGGGACATCAAAGAGTTGCGTCAACAGGTTGCAGATAGTTTAGGAATTTCCTTGGAGGAACTTCTAGAGTCAGCCGAACCTATGGAAGCAATTTACATCATAGCTGATCATACTCGTTGTCTTGCATTCATGTTGGCTGACGGTATTATTCCATCCAATGTAAAAGAAGGTTATTTGGCTCGTTTGGTTTTAAGAAGAACCATTAGATTCATGAAAGAGCTTAACATGAAAGAATCTTTAGCTGAAGTAATGGAGATTCAGCTGGAATTTTTAACCAAGTTTTATCCTGAAATTGAAGAATCTAAAGATCATATCATGAACATCATATCTCTAGAAGAGGAAAGGTATCAAACCACTATTAAAAAAGGAAGAAGTATAGTTTCCAGACTAATTAAAAAGCTTAAAAAAGACAATGTGGAAGAAATGCCTTTGGAAAAACTTATTGAGGTTTACGATGCAAATGGAATTCCTCCAGAAACAGTTGAAGAGATTGGAAAATCAATGAACTTCACAGTTAATGTTCCTGATAATTTCTTTACACTTGTTGCAAATGAACATGAAAAAGACAAGGTTGCTAAAAAAGACTTGTTTAACTTTGATTGTCCGGAAACCGAATTGCTGTTCTATCAAGACTTCGAACAACAAGAATTTGAAGCTGAAGTTTTGGATGTTATTGAAAAAGACGGTAAATTGGCTTTGGTCTTTGATAAAACCACATTCTATCCTGAAGGGGGAGGTCAACCTTCAGATATAGGTAAAATATCTTATGATGATGTGGAATATGAAATCGACTATGCAGAAAAGGTAAACAATGTGGTTCTTCACCATGTCGTTGCAGACAATGACGATTTCTCCGAAGATGTCTTGAATGACTTGATTGGTAAGAAAATCAATGGGGTTATTGATTGGGATAGGAGAATAACTCTTGCACGCCATCACACAGCCACTCACTTAATCGTAGCTGCTGCAAAAGAAGTTCTTGGAGATCATATTTGGCAAGCAGGTGCACAAAAAGGAATCCAACGTTCAAGGATTGACTTGTCTCATTATAAGAGAATTTCACAATCAGAAATCAATGAAATTGAAAGAATAGCTAATGAATTTGTAATGGACAATATTGAGCTGGATATTCAGTTCCATTCAAGGGATGAGGCAGAGCAGCTTTACGGATTCAGACTCTATCAGGGAGGTATAGTTCCTGGAAGAGTAATTCGTGTTGTTAAGGTTCCTGGAATTGATGTTCAGGCATGTGCAGGTACTCATATTCCAAGAACTGGTGATATAGGACCTATTAAGATCAACAAGACCGAAAGGGTTCAGGATGGTGTTGAAAGAATTGATTTCTCAGCAGGTATTGCTGCAGTCAACTCCATACAGCATGAAAACGATCTTCTA
This sequence comes from Methanobrevibacter sp., assembly GCF_030539665.1. Lineage (NCBI taxonomy): Archaea > Methanobacteriati > Methanobacteriota > Methanobacteria > Methanobacteriales > Methanobacteriaceae > Methanobrevibacter > Methanobrevibacter sp. Next base: position 56,533 of record NZ_JAUNXR010000002.1, on the reverse strand, counting down.
TCAAAAAGTTCCGAAATATTCAAGGTTGAGGCTGAACAGTTGCCTAAAACCTGTGACAGGTTCTTCAGTGAATGGAAGGCTCAGAAAAACGAAATCGATAAGCTAAAATCAGAAATCGCATCTCTCAAGATGAATTCATTAAGTGATGATGTTGATGAGATCAACGGTTTGAGAGTCATCAAACAACTAATCGATGCCGATTTCAAGGAACTTCAAAAGATTGCCACTGATTTCACCGACAATGACAAGGCAGATGTTGCAGTCATTGGAAATAATGACGGTAAGATTGTTGGTGCTGCATCTCAAAAAGCTATTGATGATGGAATCAAAATAAACGATATTATCAAGGAGGCAGCTGGACTTCTTGGTGGTGGCGGTGGTGGCCGCTTGACATTGGCACAAGGTGCAGGTCCGAATAAGGAGAAAATGGAAGAAGCATTAGAGACAGCTATTGGCTTAATCTAATCGTTTTCCTTTTTTATTTTTTTTTGCAAAAAATTATATATCATACCAAATATAAATAATATCATTAATATATATGCTTGGTATAATGATGGATATACATTTTTTATTATTATTAGCAGGTTTGGTTCTTTTTGCAAGTGTGCTGTTCACTAGGTTCACTTCAAAGATTGGAGTTCCAATACTTGTTGTATTTTTATTTTTAGGAATTTTTTTGGATACTGGACGTTTTGTTCAGAATTCGATTAGTAATTATAACTTGGTTCAATCGATTAGTATCTTTGCTCTTATAACAATCATGTTTTCTGGTGGTTTGGATACTAGTTTCGGTCATATAAAGCCCGTTTTGAAGGAAGGAATTTCATTGTCTACAGTTGGGGTTTTCATAACCTTTATTGTGGTTGGATTGTCCGTACATTATATTTTCAATATGGATTTGATGTTGTCCTTGCTTTTGGGAGCTACAGTTTCATCTACAGATGCTGCTGCCGTATTTTCCATTTTCAGGACTCAGAACATGAAAATCAAGTACGATTTGGACAATATTCTGGAACTGGAGAGTGGTACAAACGATCCGATGGCTTATATTATTGTAATTTCAATCATCCACTTGATATTGCACCCTCAAACTTCAATGGTGCAAATTGTTATACAGTTCATAGTATCCTTGGTTGTAGGATTTATTGGAGGTGCTCTTTTAGGAAAAGGACTTTCAATATTTCTTGCAAGGTTAAAATTGCCTATTGAAGGTTTATATCCTGTTTTGCTGGTGTCTGCAGCAATTTTATCCTATGCGATAACAGAATACTTTGGCGGAAACGGATTCTTGGCAGTATATATAGCTGGAATCATTATAGGTAACTGTAAAATCAAATATAAAGAGTTGCAGCTGTCATTTTTCGACGGATTTGCTTGGGTTATGCAGATTATAATGTTCATATTGTTAGGGGCATTCACAGATCCTTCAGAATTGCTGACAGTTTTCGTCCCTGCATTAATAATATCAATCGTTTTGATATTTGTCGCAAGGCCGATTGCCGTTCTAATCACATTGGCTCCGTTTAAGCTGAATATGAGGGCAAAGACATTTATTTCATGGGCTGGTGTTAAAGGTGCAATCCCTATCGTATTTGCATTCTATCCGCTCGTTGCACAAATACCTGATGCGATGACATTGCTAAATACGGTTATGGTTATCACCTGTATGTCAGTATTGCTCCAAGGTTCCACACTGAAAGTGGTTGCTAAACATTTAAATTTGTTGAATTAGGTGATTATGTGGATTATACTTTAATAATTGTCAGATATGGGGAAATCGGTCTTAAAAGTCCGAAGGTAAGATCAAGATTTGAAAGAAAGCTGGTAAAGAACATAAAGGCGGCCAGCGATTGTGAAGTTGAGAGGAGCCAGGGAAGAATCTATGTTTATCCGAAAAACATGGAAGAAACACTCAATAAATTAAATAAGATATTCGGTATTGTTTCATATTCTCCTGCCGTTACAACATACACCAATACTGAGGATATTGATTCTACACTTGAAAAATATGTTGATGTTTTATTGGAAGGGGGAATTCTAACCTCCGAAACAACATTTGCAATCAAATGCAGGCGTGTTGGAAATCATGACTTCACATCTCAGGAAATGGCTGGTCATTGTGGAGCCGTGGTGGTGCGTAAGGTGGGTTGTCCCGTTGACCTGACAAATCCGGAATTAACAATATACGTTGAAATAAGGGATAATGAAACATTCATTTATCATGAAAAGGTTGAAGGGCCTGGAGGTTTGCCTTTAGGAACTCAAGGTAAGGTAATATCATTGTTATCAAGCGGAATAGATTCCCCTGTAGCTACTTATATGATGATGAAAAGGGGATGTGAGGTTATCGCCCTTCATTTTGATGCAGAACCTTATACCAAACCAAAGTCACGTGAAAAATTCGATGATTTGGTTGATGCATTGAATGTATATGCTGCTGGCGTTCCAATACAGAAAAGAATTGTTAAGTTTGGAGATTACTTAAAGAAATGTAAAGATGATGCTCCTGAGAAAATGACCTGTGTTCTATGTAAATCAGGAATGTATCAGGTTGCTTCAAAGCTTGCAGAAAAAACAGGGGCTTTGGCTCTTGTTGATGGTAGCAGTGTAGGCCAGGTGGCTTCCCAGACACTTGCCAACATATTGGCCACTAGAAATGACTCTGAATATCCTATATTGAGTCCTTTGATTGGTTTGGACAAATCAGAAATTCAAAAGATAGCTGAAAAGATAGGTACCTTTGAGATATCCAAAGTCGACGATGGGGGTTGCGATGCAGCTCCTAGGTATCCTGAAACCAAGGCGGATATTGAAAGGGTAAACGAAGCAAAAGATTCAATGAATCAAAAGGAGGCAGTAGAAGAGGCTTTCAATAATATTTCTAAAGAATAATTTTATTTTAATTCTTTTTTATTATTCTTTTAAAACATAATAATTAAATACTATACAAATCAAAAATAAATAATGTATAGTAACTAGTAAATTTTTAAGTTATATCTTAAATTTTTACAATAGTTAATGCTTATAATTCACTTACAAGTGAAATCTAATAATTTTGAGGTGTTTTGAAAATGAAAACAACTATTAGTGTAATCAAAGCAGATATTGGAAGTGTTTCTGGACACTGTGTTGCTCATCCTGAGTTAATGGATATTTGTGACGATGTATTAAACGATGCTTTAGAATCTGGTATTTTAACTGATTATTATATAAGCCGTTGTGGAGACGACATTGATTTGATAATGGCTCACCAAAATGGTGAAGAAAATCAAGAAGTACACGAAACAGCTTATAACGCTTTTATGAAAGCTACTGAAAGAGCACGTGAATTAAAGTTATATGGTGCAGGTCAAGATTTATTATCTGATACCTTCTCAGGAAACATTAAAGGTATGGGTCCTGGTGTAGCTGAAATGGAATTCAAAGAAAGACCAAGTGATCCTGTATTGGTATTCTGCTGTGATAAAACCGAACCTGGTGCATTTAACATGCCTATTTTCAAAATGTTTGCAGATCCATTTAACACTGCAGGTCTTGTTATTGACCCAAGTTTACACGATGGTTTCAAATTCGAAGTATTTGATGTAATCGAACACAGAAAAGTTATTTTAGACTGTCCTGAAGAAATGTATGATTTACTTGCTTTAATTGGTTCTACTGGAAGATACGTAATTAAAAGAGTATGGAAGAAAAACGGTGAAATTGCAGCTGCAATAAGTACTGAAAGATTAAACTTAATGGCTGGAGAATATGTAGGTAAAGATGACCCTGCAGCTATTGTAAGAGCACAATCAGGATTCCCAGCTAACGGTGAAGTAGTTGAACCATTTGCATTCCCTCACATGGTAAGTGGATGGATGAGGGGATCTCACAACGGTCCTTTAATGCCTGTATCTGAAGAAGATGCAAACCCGATCAGATTCGACGGACCTCCAAGAGTAATTGGTTTAGGTTTCCAAGTTGCTGATGGTCAATTAATTGGTCCTGTAGACTTGTTCGATGACCCTGCTTTCGACCCTACCAGAGAAGAAGCAGCTTTAATTGCAAGTTACATCAGAAGACATGGTCCATTTGAACCTCACAGATTACCTGCTGAAGAAATGGAATACACTTCATTGCCTGGTGTAATGGAAAAACTCGAAGAAAGATTTGAAGATATGGAATAATTTTAACTAATTATTCTTTTTAACTTTTTTTTTAAGATATAATGAATAAAAAAACAGGCATTGCTATTTTGATATCCGTGATAGTTATTGCTATGGCTTTATGCGCTTCTTTTGTAATCTTAACTGGCAATGCAGAATCTAAAAACGCAAATGTTGCCAACAATACGACCAACGTTACAGAGAACATTACAAATGTAACTGAAGACATAAGTTCAGGTTCTTCAAGCAAGAATAGTGGGGCATATGGCTACTGTGCCATTTGTGGGGCAGCACTATCAGCATCAGAAGCAAATGATGATTATACTCAAGGTAAAGTTTGCAGAAGCTGTGCAAAAAATCCATACTATCAGTCAAGCCCAGGGTCAGATTATGCAAATCAGAAATTGTATGAAAAGTATCCTGAGGAGTATTCCTGGATGGATAAGAATAACAACGGCTTGAATGACGGTCTTGAATAATTAACATTTTTTTAATCTCTTATTTTTTTAAGATTGGCAAATGCCGATTTATTGCTATTTGATTTCTTTTAATTCTTTTAACAAACAGCATGTAATATGCTTATTGATACGTTATTGGCTCTTTTTAACACATAATTACATTTATATAAATATATTCACATATTATTAGTCATGTCATTTTTATCGTTAATTTTAAAAAATCCATTTAGGAATAGGACCAGGGCATTTCTGGCAATTGTCGGTATTGGTATTGGCATTGCTACTATTGTTGCTCTTGGTGGAATTACTGATGGTTTAATAGCTAGTGCGGAGGATACTCTTCATTCAGGAGGTACTGACATTACAATTACAGGTTCCAGTTCCACTTCCGTTTCTGATCAATCCTCCATGTTTGGAACTACGAAACTAAATGAAAGCTGGGTTGATAAAATTAAAAAAGAAAAGGGAGTCACTGAAGCGGTTGGAGTATATTCAAGTACAATTCCACACGATAACAAGATAATGTCATTGGTTGGAATAAATCCTAGTGATGTTAAGTTTGCAGAATTGAATATAATAAAAGGCCACATCTTCGCCGATAGCGATGCTAAGGAAATCATTGCAGGTAAGGTAACTGCCGAAACAAACAATGTGACTGTCGGGGATGAGATAACAATCGGAGATGAAACATTCAAGGTTGTTGGAATTTTCGAATCAGGTAATTCCAATCAGGATATGAGTTATTTCATGACTTTGGACAACATGCAGGATTTAATGGATGATGAGGGAAACATATCTTCCATTTTTGTTAAGGTAGATCCTAAAATGGAGCCTGAAGAGGTTGGAGATGCATTGGAGGATAAATATGACGATAACATAACCGTCATTTCCTCACTTTCTGACTTGGGGATGGCTAAAGACTTGATTGATATGCTTCATGGTGTTTCATTCGGTATTTCATTGTTGGCTATTGTAATCGGTGGTGTTGGAATCATTAACACTATGCTCATGTCTGTTCTTGAAAGAACTCGTGAAATTGGTGTTTTGAAGGCTGTAGGTTGGTCCAATAAAAAGATTTTGATGATGATTATTGCAGAGTCAATAGTATTGACAGTTGCTGCAGCCATTGTAGGTACCATTGTCGGTATCATTGGTGTTGAAATCTTCATGAGCCTTAACATTCTCGGTGGAATGAGTGCAATATTTACACCACAAACAATTGTCGAGGCATTTTCAATTGCTATAATCGTCGGTATAATCGGAGGGGTCTATCCAGCTATCAAGGCTGTCCGCTTGCCTCCGACAGAAGCTTTGAGGTATGAGTAGGTGATATATATGAGCAATATTGTTGAGATTAAAGATTTGGTTAAAACATATGAAAAGGGAAATATCAAAGCTTTAAACGGCATCCACCTCACTATTGAGGATGGTGAGTTCGTATCTATCATTGGGCCTTCAGGTTCCGGCAAGTCCACTCTTTTAAACATGTTGGGTGCTTTGGATGTTCCTGACAGTGGATACATTAACGTTGCCGGCTTCGATTTAACTTCCAACAAGAAATTAAATGAGTTCAGGGGAGACAAGATAGGTTTCATTTTCCAGCTTCATAATTTGATTCCAAACCTGTCAGTTGTTGAGAATGTTGAGATTCCTATGTTTACCAAGAAATGGGGCTCAAAAAAGATGCGTGAAAGGGCTCTTCACTTGTTGGATATTGTTGGACTGGAGGATAAGGCCAAAATGAAGCCAAACCAGTTGTCTGGTGGTGAGCGTCAAAGGGTAGCTATTGCACGTGCATTGGCTAACGAGCCTTCAATCATTCTGGCTGATGAGCCCACAGGTTCTCTTGATTCAAAAACAAGTAACAAGATTTTAAAACAGCTCAATGAACTTCATAAAAAGGAAAACGTAACTTTGATTATGGTTACTCATGATATGGATGTTGCTAGATTGGCTGATAGGGTCATTGAAGTGTTGGACGGCAAGATTAAGACTGACGCTGATGATTCTCTTTTGGACAGTGAAATCAAAATTCACTAGTCTCTTTTTTTCTTTTTTTCAAAACATTTAAATTTTATATCATATAATTTTTATATATTGCGTGTTTTTATAAAAAATGGTGAAATTTAAATGTCGTTTTTAAAGTTAATTCTTAAAAATCCTTTCAGGAGGAAAACAAGCGCTATTCTAGCTATTGTGGGAATTTGTATTGGAATAACTACAATCGTAGCACTTGGAGGTATTACTGATGGACTTGTTGGTACCTTTGAAGACACAATTCATGCAGGTGGAGCCGACTTTACCGTAACTGGAAAAGATTCAGGTAACACTGCCTACGGAACCAATACGATCAGTTCCAACTGGACCAGCATAATAGCATCAGTAGAAGGAGTAAACAGCACATTTCCTATTTATGTAACTCTTACAAACGTTGATGGAAATCCAATGTTTACGTTGATAGGAATAAATGCAAATGCAACCGATGCTGCAGAAATGGAAATAACCAGTGGAAGAATATTCAAGGAAAATTCATCTGAAATAGTCGTTGGTAAAATTTTTGCTGAAAATAAGAATCTGTCAATAGGGGATTCCGTTTCTGTTAATGGAGAAAAATTTGAAATAGTGGGAACCTTTGAATCAGGTGATCAGGGAAGTGACGGGGGTGCTTTCACATCAATTTCAAAAGTCGGTGAGATTTCTGGTGATGAGGGCAGCATAAGTAACGTTTATGTTGTGGTGGATAAGGAATCTGACCCTAAAGAAGTTGCAGACAGGATAGATGAAAAATATGGTGAAAATATTACAACAGTGTCTTCTGTCATGGAAATGAATCAAATGGCTGACATGTTGAATATGTTAAAGTCAGCATCTCTTGCGATTTCTCTTTTAGCTATCGTTGTTGGTGGTTTGGGCATTATCAATACAATGCTGATGTCAGTATTTGAAAGAACTCGTGAAATTGGAGTTTTAAAAGCAGTAGGATGGTCCAATAAAAGAATTTTACTAATGATTGTAGGTGAATCTCTTGTTATTACTATTTTATCAGCTATTCTAGGATCCATTATAGGATATGTTGCTGTTACAATTGCAGGGCCAATGATTGGCATAACTCCTATATTCACATTACAGACATTTGCACAGGCATTCATCATAGCCATTGCAGTCGGAATAATTGGTGGAATATTCCCTGCTATGAAAGCAATGAAATTGCCTCCGACTGAAGCTTTGAGGTATGAGTAGGTGTTATCTATGAGCAATATTGTTGAAATTAAAGATTTGGTTAAAACTTATGAAGACGGAAATATCAAGGCTTTAAACGGCATTAATCTTACAATCGAGGAAGGAGAGTTTGTATCTATTATCGGACCTTCAGGTTCTGGAAAATCCACTCTTCTTAACATGTTGGGTGCTCTTGATACTCCAGATTCAGGTTCAATTTCTGTTGCTGGCTATAATTTGGAATCCAATAAGAAATTAAACGAGTTTAGAGCTGACAAGATAGGCTTTGTTTTCCAGCTTCATAATTTGATTCCAAACTTGTCAGTTGTTGAGAATGTTGAGATTCCTATGTTTACCAAGAAATGGGGCTCAAAAAAGATGCGTGAAAGGGCTCTTCACTTATTGGATATTGTCGGACTGGGGGATAAGGCTAAAATGCTTCCTAATCAGTTGTCCGGTGGTGAGCGTCAAAGGGTTGCTATTGCACGTGCCTTGGCTAATGAACCATCCATTATTTTGGCTGACGAACCAACAGGGTCATTGGATTCAAAAACAAGTAACAAGATTTTAAAACAGCTAAACAAGCTCCATAAGGAAGAGAATGTAACTTTGATTATGGTTACTCATGATATGGATGTTGCCAGATTGGCTGATAGGGTCATTGAAGTGTTGGACGGCAAGATCAAGGCCGACGCTGATGATTCTCTTTTGGACAGTGAAATCAAAATTCACTAGTCTCTTTTCTTTTTTTAAATCAATCCATGAATCATACGAAGGGCATCTAAAAGCCCATGGCTATATTCGATACAGCCGAATGCAGTTCTATAATCCTCTTTTTCCAAATAATACTTGGAATCATTCATATAGTCTACTGCCCTATCATAAACTTCCTTTTCTTCATTTTCAAAGGTAATGTCGGCTACCTGATTCAAGTTTCTCTCTAATTTTGCAATGTCTATGGCTATTTTTTCCGGACTTTCTAGATTACTCATTTCAACTGCCTCCATACATGATAAACTCTTTGAACAACTGTAATGTATGATATGATCACTAAAAATATGATTATGTATGTGAAATAGATTGGCGCCGTTAGATATCCTACAACAGATCCAATCATTAGGATAATCAGTCTAACTGCACGCTCTGCAATACCAACATTACATTCTACTCCTTGTGATTCTGCTCTTGCTTTTACATAGCTGATTGTCAATGCAGAATGTATTGCAAGAATTCCTATAAACCAGTCGCAATAGCCTCCGAAGATTATTCCAATATAGATTATTCCATCAGCTATTCTGTCAATTGTTGAATCAAGAAAAGCTCCGAATTTGGAGGTTCTTCCATGAAAACGAGCTACTGCACCATCCACAACATCTAAAAATCCGCTTAAAAGAATGAATGTCGCACCTAAAAGTATTATTTTCTCTCCATAGGCAATGGCTGAAAGCAACGCAATGAATGGAGAAACCAAAGTGACGATATTTGGATTTATATTGATTTTTTCAGCGATTGGATTTAAAATTCTTGTTAAAAAAGGTCGTAGACTCTCAAGCATAAGTATATATAAAGAAGTTATTCATATATAATTTTTAGGTAGTTTCATGAAAATATTAAAGACCGATACAAAAAATTTCGATAAATCAATAATAGGGGAAGCTATTGAAGTAATGGCTAATGGCGGGGTTATCTTATATCCTACTGATACCGTTTACGGATTGGGAGCGAATATTTTCAATAGAAATGCTGTTAAAAAGATTTTTCAGATTAAAAACAGATCTCCCCTAAAGCCATTGTCAATTTTAATTTCTTCAAAAAAGGCCATTGATATTGTGGCTAAAGTCGATGTTGAGGATAAAAAGATCATCGACAAATATTTGCCTGGGCCATACACATTTATTTTGAACAAAACAACTGTAGTTCCAAGAACAGTTACTGGTGGCCTTACCAAGGTTGGTGTCAGGGTTCCTGATTATAATATTGCTTGTCAGCTGGCTAATTTATTCCCAATCATTACTACAAGTGCGAATTTAACTAATGAAGAAACCTTGAATAATCCTGAAGATATTTTAAAACAATTGGATGTTGATGTGGATTTAGTTATTGACGTTGGGGAGCTTGAAAACAATAATCCTTCAACCATTGTAGATTTAACATCGGATAAACCTGTTTTCACTAAACGTTAATTTTTATAATCTTTAAATTACATAATGATATATATGAAGCCTTTAGCTAGTTTTGATAATGATGGTAAGATTCCAACAAACTCTAGACTGGATGTTCTTTTAGAGGGAGGGGTTGAAAAGGGTACTATAACTCAGGTTTTCGGACCTCCAAGTTCAGGTAAAAGTAACATTGCATTATCTCTTGCAGTCAATGTGGCTAGAAATGGTAAGAAGGCCATTTATATTGACACTGAAGGCGGAATATCTTTAGACAGAATTAAACAGATTGCCCAATCTGATTTTTCCGAAATAACAAAAAACATTTTTGTTTTGGAACCTACTAATTTTACAGAGCAAATAGATTCCTTAAAGACATTGAACCTATGGATAGCTAGAAATCATGAGGGTGTTGATTTGATAATTCTTGATTCTGCAGTTGCGCTTTATCGTGTGGAGGACACTCCATATTCCATGTTAAATAAGGAGTTAGGTAAGCAGATGGGGATTTTATCAAAAATCGCTAGAAAGTTCAACATTGCAGTATTTTTAACCAACCAGATTTATTCCTTTAATGATGATGGTAAAAAGAGCATCAATCCTGTAGGTGGGGATATTCTACAGTATTGGAGTAAAACCATGATCCAGTTAGAGAAATGCAATGATTTGCATGAGAGAATGGCCACCATCAAAAGGCATAGGAATGTGGCCGAAGGCAAAACAGCCAAGTTTAAAATTACTTCAAAAGGAATTATTTGATTGTTTTATATTAATAATAAATTAATAATTCATTTAAATATTGTTCAATTAATTTATTAATAAGGAATTAAATAAATATAATTTAATATAAAATTAACTTTTTTATGTGATAAAAATGGATGGAAAGAAAATAGGCATGAAGCCTATAAAAAGATATGAAAAAATTGAGAGGAAACCCCCTAAAGGTTATGACTCAGCTAATGATTTCTTTGAAGCAGTATTCATGGATAAAGACATGATTTGGATGGGTCAAAATACAAACCATTTGGTCGGTGATGTTATAGCTGATGCTATGGCTTCTTGTGTTTTAGAAAAGGAATATTGTAAATATCCTCCTCCAGAAGGTTTTTCAGAACTTAAAAAATTAATATTAAACGATTTAGGATTCGAAGATTTTGAGGTATTTTTGACTGCAGGTGCAACAGAGTCCCTTTACCTTTGTATGCATGCTTTATTGGAACCTGAAGACAATGTAATTACTTGTGATCCTGGTTATTTGATTATTGGAACTTTTGCAGATAGATTTGCCGATGAAGTAAAGTACGTTCCAATTTATAATGAGGAAAATGATTATAAATTGACTCCTCAGCTTGTACGTGAAAATCTTGACGAAAACACTAAAATGATTATATTAATCGATCCACTTAATCCATTGGGTGTTTGCTATACAGAAGATGAAATCAAGGAATTTGCCCAAATAGCTATTGAAAACGATATCTATCTTTTGCATGACGTAACATACAAAGATTTTGCTCGTGAACATTTCTTGGTTGCTGATTATGCTCCGGAAAATACTTTAACCGTTTACAGCTTCTCCAAAATATTTGGAATGGCTGGTGTTAGGATTGGTGCAGTTATTTCAACAGATTATATAATTGAAGCTATTAAAAATGTTGTGGTAAATGATTTGGGAGTTAATATAATCGCCCAATATGGAGCTATCAAAGGTCTTCAAACCAAAGACGAATGGATGGATGAAGTCCGTGAAATAACATTCCATAATCAGAAATTGATTAAAGAGACTGTAGATAAGATAGATGGCATATTCTTACCAGTATATCCTTCCGACGCTAACATGATGGTTATTGATGTTTCAGAAGCGGGAATCAATCCAAAGGAATTGTCTGAGTACTTACTTGAAAGAGAAATATTCACAAGGGAAGGGGAATACACCAGTAAACTATTTGGAGACAAATATTTGCGTGTAAGTTATTCAATTCCAACAAACGAAATTGAAGTTTTCTGTGAAGAATTCCCGAAAGCCATTGAAGCTTTAAGAAAAAATTAGAGAGATATGAGATTTAGATACCATAAACCAATTCCTGATGCCTATGAGGTAGCAAATCCTAAAAATCCTAAAAGGGAAATAAGTGTTAAGGACTTTAAGTCATTTGAAGATTTGGCTCATGATTTTGGGGTAGATGGTATTAGGTACTCTAAACTTTCAGAAGAATTTAAAAAAGAGTGGGATATTGATTTTGACAATGTTATCACTCTCATTTATATTATTTCTGACGATATTCTTAAAATGAAGCAATCAAAAGAAAAAGCAATATTGTTGGATGACGAATTTCAGGATATCGGTAGGGATATTTACAGATTGGCTGATTTTTTAAGAAGTTCTGGTTATGAGGCTAATATATTGCATCCTTTAGATGATAGGATAAGCTTAAGGGCAATTGCAATGCAATCTAATGATTGCGCTATTCTCAGAAGCAATATGTGTCTGTTTAAAGAGGGATTGGCTAGTGGATTTTTCCAAATAGCAACTTCTATTGACAATCTTCCTTTCAAGGATGAAAATGAAATGCTTTGGGTGGAGGATTATTGTAAGGATTGTGGAAATTGTATTAAGAAGTGTCCTCATGACGCTTATGATGAAAATGAAAAAGTTATTAAAAAGGTATGTCTGGCCCATCATGAGGGTTGTAGTGTTTGTATGCTTAAATGTCCATTTTATAAAAAAGGTTATGATAAAATTAAAGAAAAATATTTTAAAAAATTGAAAAAAAAGAGGTAGTGGGTATGAGTGAAAAAATAGCTTTAGTTTCTTGTAGTGGATTAAGTCCTTTAGGTTTAGTTGTAAGGGCGGCAACAGTTGAATTGGCTTTGGATGAGGACAATATTGTAGCGGCTTGTATTACTGAATACTCTGCACAACCAAACCAATGCAGCCCAATTTTAAATGATGCGAATGTTGTATCCATTAGTGGCTGTGAAGATGATTGTACTTCCGTAATTTTGGAAGAGAAGGGAATTGATGTTGTAAAGAATATTCCTGCTGAAAAAATAGTAAAAGAATTTGATTTAAATCCTAACGATGCAGCTAGATTGGATGAAGATGGGGAACTGGCTGTTAAAAAATTAAAAGAAGTAATTTTAAAAGAATTAAAAGATTTATAATCAATCTGTAAGATAATAATATTCTCCTAACTCTTTTTGTTCACGGTCAAGATAACTGTCAAGCTTGTTGACTCTTGGCCTTTTTGTTTCTTTATCTCTTCTGAAGGTTACATTAAGATTTCCTAAGAATTTGTTCATAGATGTTCTTAAGTCAGTCGGTTTTGATGCATGGCCTTCAATACCTGGTGTTCCGTCAAATACCATTGCCCTGTCGGAGATATAGTCGATAAATACAATATCGTGATCAACAATCAATGATGCTGCGTTTCTACTTTCGATAATTTTACGGATAACACGTGCTGCCACTAACCTTTGCTCAACATCTAGGAATGCTGTTGGTTCGTCGAACAGATAAATTTGAGCATCTTTTGAAAGTGTTGCAGCTATTGCCAATCTTTGAAGTTCTCCTCCGGATAATGTTTTAACTTCCTTTTCAAGCAAATCGTTTAATTGCAATGGCTTCATTATCTCGCTGTCAAAGATTTTGGATCCGTAGCTTGGAGCATGCATGTATAAAAAGTCCTGAACTGTTCCTTCAAAGTTTGTAACAATGTATTGTGGCTTGTAAGCTATTATTACTTCCTCATCAATCTCTCCGGTTGTAGGTTCGCTTACTCCAGCCAGTATTTTAGCAAATGTTGTTTTTCCAATACCGTTTGAACCGAATGCAGTCACTATTTCGTCATGATATATTTCACCTGCATCTACAGTCAATTTAAACTCCTTATAGTCTTTATCAAGGTCACTGTAGCTTGCAAGGGCATCACCATCTTCCTCTTCAGTTGGGGGCCTTATTGTAAATTCAATAGGATTTTTCCTGATTCTAATGTTTTCCTCTGCTAAAAATCCATTTATGTATGCATTAATTCCAAGCCTTACTCCTTTTCTTCCTGAAACAACACCGTATCCTCCAGGTTCACCATATAATATGTGGATATTGTCGGACAATGCATCAAGTGTAGCTAAATCGTGTTCGATTACAAGTACTGATTTGCCGTCTTCTGCAAGTGATCTGATTACTTTCACTGCATTGAGTCTTTGAGACACATCCAACCATGAGGTCGGTTCGTCAAAGTAGTAGAAATCCCCTTCTCTTAATACGGTTGCTGCAATAGCTACCCTTTGAAGTTCTCCTCCAGACAGGTTCTCCATTTTCCTGTCAAGAACATTTTCAAGATCCAATTCTTTACAAACATAGTCAAATTTGTTTCTTTCATCCACATTTGTAAGCAAATCCCTTACTTTTCCTTTTACAACCTTTGGAAGTTGATCTACCATTTGTGGTTTAAGTACGGTCTTTATTTTACCTTCGGAAAGTGCTTTGAAGTAGTTTTGAAGAGCTGAACCTTTGTAATGTTCTATTACATCATCCCAGTTTTCAGGCTTTTCGTCAAAGTTTCCAAAGTTCGGAATTAAATCTCCAGAAAGTATTCTCATGATTGTACTTTTTCCAATACCGTTCTGTCCTAAAAGACCTAAAACCTGTCCTTCAGTCAGGCTTGGAAGACCAAACAGTTCGAACTGGTTTTGACCAAATCTGTGGATAGGTTCTCCAATCGCTTCTGGTAAGTTAATAATTGTCACGGCATCAAACGGACATCTGTTCGTACAAATACCGCAACCTTGGCATAACTGTTCTGAAATTAAGGGTTTTTTGGTATCTTCATCAACCACTATTGTATCTTCTTCCATCCTAACTCCTGGACAGTAATGGATACAAAGATAATCACACTTCTTTGGTTGACATTTATCTTTATCTAATATAGAAATACGACTCATCTTATCTCCTTATAAAAAATAATAACTAGTTAATTTATTATATTTGTGGAATATATTTAATATATCTGTTGTAGAAATCTATTATTACTGATAATTGTAGGTGTTTTATGAAACAAGTTATGGTTGTAAGATCTGATTTAAAGATGGGAAAAGGAAAGATAGCTGCTCAGTGCTGTCATGGATGTTTGGGAGCCTATAAAAGAGCTAATCCAATCAAGGTTAAGGAGTGGGAACGTTCAGGAATGGCAAAAGTAACTTGTAAGGTAGGTTCTTTGGAGGAACTCTTGGAGCTTAAAAAATTGGCCATCATTAACAAGGTTCCTCATTATTTGGTAGTTGATGCTGGAAAGACTCAGATACCTACATCAACCACTACCGTTTTAGCTATTGGTCCTGATGAAGATGAAATAATTGACAAAATCACTGGGGATTTGAAGCTTTTGTAAATTTAAACTTATTTGGTGATAACTACTTTTAATTATTTGATGGTTTGTCAAATAGTTATTATTTGTTGGAGGTGGAATTATTATAGAAAATGTAATTAAGGTTGGGGGAAGCTTATTCCCTAATCATGCAATAGAATTGATTAGGCAGTTAAATGGAACCAACTCTCTTGTTATTTTGGGAGGGGGAGAATTTGCTAATCTAGTTCGTAAATATGATGAAGAATTGAATTTGTCTGATGAAACTGCTCATTGGACAGCTATTGATTGTATGGATATAGTATCCAAAATTGTTGCTGATAAGGTGGACACTGCCGAAATAGCTACAACTTTAAAAGATGCCTATGACTTAATGGAAAATGGCCTGACACCAATCTTGATAACTTCTGGAATTTTAAAAGAAGAAGATCCCTTTGAAAGTTCATGGGAAGTCACTTCAGATTCCATAGCAGCTTATGTCTCACACCTTCTAAATGCAAAACTTTTAATAGTAACAAATGTAAATGGTATATATACCCAAGAACCTTCTGTGAAAGGTGCTAAATTCATTGACATGATTGATGCAAAAACTTTGCTAACTTTTGATGAGACATCAATTGATTTAATGTTACCTTCACTGCTATTAGAATTTGGGACTGATTGTTATATAGTAAATGGGAAGTATCCGGAAAGAGTATTGAGCCTTATTGGTGATGAAGGTGCTTTCGATTTTGATTATACTGAAATAAAAGGAGAATAATAATATGAAAGAAGTAGACTGTATTTCATGTAAACAAGAAATTCCATTAACAGGACCTTTCGTAGAATTCGAATGTCCTATTTGTGGTGCTAAAATCGCAAGATGTGAAAAATGCCGTACCTTTGGTCACGCTTACAAATGTGAATGTGGTTTTGAAGGTCCATAGATAATTTTAAAGGAGAGATGACAATGGGAGAAGTAGTAGCAACATTAAGAATCATGCCGGAAAGTCCAGAAGTAGATTTAGATGCTCTTAAAGCAGCAATTGAAGCAGCAATGCCTGATGACGCTGAGTTCCATGAAATCAAAGAAGAACCTATTGCATTTGGTTTAGTAGCTTTAGATTTAGTATTCATCATTGAAGACGGTGAAGGTGGAACAGAATCTACTGAAGAAGCTATGGGTAACTTAGACAACGTAGCTAGTATAGAAATAACAGATACCAGAAGATTAATGTAATCTTCTTACTTTTTTTTTATTTTAAATTTTTCAAGACGTTCACACCGTCTTCAGTAAGTTTATATAACCTACCTTTTTTAGAATTAGGGTTTAAAAGATAAACAATATTTTTCTCTTTCATTTGCTTTAATGACCTGCTTACATTGTTTATATGGATATTGGTTTTGTTGGTTATGTCTGTTGGTTTTAAAACATCATTTCCTATAGATTTTAATACCTTTGTTCTGTTAGGTGATTGTTTAATAAATTCTGTTAATATTAATGTTTTATCATCCATAATATTAATTTTGATTATACTATTTAAATTATTAATAGCCTTATTGTTATAATATAATAACAATAATTGAACAATTTTTATTAGTGGCTTTTCACATAATTATTAAATAAAGAAATTTGGAGAAAAATAGAATGGTCAAATGCTCTAATTGTGGAACTGAAGGTATGGGAAAATTCTGCAGTCAATGTGGGACTAAACTTGTTCATAAAGAAGCCCCAACTGTGGAAACTAAAATTGAGAATGGGTCCGATGGCATGGTGAAGTTTAATAAATGTTCTAGCTGCGGCAGTTCTGTTGACAGTTCGGCTAAATTTTGCGACATGTGTGGTGCTGATCTGGATGAAAACAAAGAGGTTATTGTTGTGGAAAAGGTTAATCCCATAAAATCGGCAATATTTTCAGCTATTGTTCCGGGGATAGGTCAGGTTTACAATAATCAACCTAAAAAAGGTTTGATAATTTTTGTTATTTGGATAATTGGTGTCATATTGATTCTTTTTATTGTTGGTTGGATTATTGTTGTTATAATGTGGCTGTATTCAATTTACGATGCCTTCACATCAGCCAAAAAGTTAAACGAGGGAATCCTTCTGGATGATTCAATTTTATAACTTTAACAATTCATTCTTAAGTTTTAGCCATTTATGGAATCCTCATCAAAAGTTTCCTATTTAACATTTATAAATTGTTAAAAGCAATATATAGAATATGGATAGATTGTTGAATGAATATTATGGGCTTCTTTTAGATAATAAGAGATTTGTTTTATTGTATATTGTTGCCCTATTTGTTTTTATTATTCCAATGCTTTCTCCAAGAAACATAGATTTTCCAAACTTTGAAATTTTTTCCTTTGTTTGCATAGCTATTCTTGGCAGTTTTCTTATTCTGTTTTCTGTTAAAAATAAGAATTCTCTTCATAAAGTGGCTTTTGCCGTAATCATGTTTATTGGAGTTTTGATGACATTTATAGCGCCCCCATTTTCAATTCCGGATGAATATATTCATTTCGCTCGTGTTTTGCATGTTGCTGGAGGTAACTTATTTGTTATGGACAGCAGTAAGAGTTCTGTTTTCATAAACGGATTTCATTATAAGCTATTGTATTACATATTCGATTTATATAAGTTTCATGTGCGCGGCATAGGTTCTCTTCTTCTAAACAACCCTAGGGCTTGGGCGCCTATTTCTTCAGTGCCTGAAAATTATGTTTTAAGGGTAACAACAACTCCATTTTACACATATGTTTTCTCAGCTATTGGAGTGTTGTTGGCTAAAATTTTAGATTTAGGTGTTATCTGGGCCGTTTGGCTTTCAAGAATTTTCAATGTTGTTTTCTATGCTGCAATTGTTTCATTTGCCATTAAGAAGACACCTGTCTATAAAATGCAATTGTTTTTCGTATCTCTTACTCCGCTGATCATTCCGATCTTAAGCTCATCCAACTATGATGCATTCATATTTGCATTCATAATTTTGGCAACAGCATATTTCATTTACATGTATAAAAATAAGGTTGGAAGCAAGGATCTTTTGATGTTCTTCATCTGTTGTTTGTTGATTGGGCTTATAAAACCACCTTTTATCATTTTTGCATTAATAATATTGTTGCTTCCAAAGAAAAATTTGAGCTATAAGCATCCTTGGGTAATGCTTGCAGCATATCTGTTGTTATTGTTTGCTGTTTCAGCCATTATCTTTAAAGGGAATGTTATGTTTACTCAAACACCGTCTGCGGTTTCTACAAAACCGACCGTTTCTATTGTTGGTCAAACAATGTTTTTAATCAACAATCCTTTGAGAATTTTAGAAATATTTGGGGAAGCCTTTGAAGGTTTGTACAATTTCATCGTAAATGGTTATTATTTCTACGAATATAGAACTAGTGCTTTTAAAGGACTTCAATTGTACAATATCTGTTATTTCGTGTTCTTTATATTGTTTTCAATTTATTATCCTACCAGAATACAATTGTCTAAGCATAAGAAAGAGGCATTGATTATATTTTTCATATTGTTTTATTTCGGAATGTTCTTCTTAATCTATTTGATCTGGTGTTCTGTAGGCATAGGCAAGGTTCGCGGAATGCAGGCAAGGTACTTTTTGCCGTTAATGCCGTTGGTTCCACTTGCATTTAACAGTCCAAAACCAGAAACGGATAAAATGGACAATCTTGTCTTTACAGGAATAATCCTTTTTGCCGCAGGCGTTCTTATGATGTGTATTTTGCACTTCTATTAAATGTTGCATTTGCAACATTTATATACTTTTTTTACTAATTATTTTATAAGCAAGATTATAAAAAGAGGTTTTATCGTGATTGATTATAGGGAGATAGTTGAGGACAGTCCATTTATATTATGTCATTTTATAACACTTCTAAAAACTCATGATTATTATTTAAATCAATTTTTAAAACAGACAGACATTAGTTTGGGCCAATACTATATGCTGATGTATATTTATGAAAATGGCAATTTCAATCAATCGGACATAGCTAAGGTTTGCTTAATGAATCGCAGTGGTGTTTCCAGGGCTTTCAAAGAGTTTGAGAAAAACGGTTTAATCAAAAGGGAAGTTGATGAAAACAATAAGAGAGCTTATAAAATCACCCTGACACAAAAGGGAATCGACACTGCCGAATTTTTACAACAAAAAGAAAATGAATGGCAGGAAATGATTTGTGAAGATCTGGATATGGACATTGATGAATTGAAAGATTTGCTTGAGAAATTGGCTTTGAAATCATTATTTTATAATCGTGAAAAGTTTTTAGGATAATATAAATATCAAATAAACACAAATTATTATTAATAAATATTTCTGAGGTTTATCATGGCAAGGAATGAGAGGAGCGCCATAAATCCCTTCACCAATAAGAAACATTTGGATTTTGTTAATGATGACAAATTTTTGGATACTCATTATAATGAATATTATAGGATTATTAACAATTCCGAGTTAATTGATAATACTGAAGAGGGATTGTTGGTTGCTGAAATTGCTAATAATTTAATCGAAGCGGTTGAAAGATTTTTGAATAACATTGGCAGGTCAGATTACACTAAAGATTATTATGAATGGGAATTTCATTTGGTTAATGACCCTACAGTAAATGCATGGTGCATGCCTGGAGGGAAAATTGTAATGTACAGCGGAATGTTTGGCCCAGCTAACGATGAGAATGACTTGGCTTTAATATTGGGGCATGAAATGGCTCATGCATTGCTGGATCATTCAAGAACACAGGTCAGTGCAAGAAAGGCTAAAAATGGCATTACGACAGCTGCACGAATCGGTTCAATAGGTTTGAGTTTATTTGGCTTTGGGGAAGCTGCGGCTCTTACTCGGGCAGTAACTAATGTTGCAGATATAGGTTCTGAATTATTAGTATTGAAACCATTCGGTCGCGATCATGAATTCGAAGCAGATAGATTGGGAATGATGATAATGCATTGGGCAGGTTATGATATTGAAGGCGTTCCTGACTTTTGGTCAAGGGTAAGCAATCAAAATAGGAATGAGCATGATTTCTTTTCAACTCATCCTGCAGACTCCAAAAGGATAGCAAAAATGGAAGAGCTGATAATTGAAATTGAAAACGGTAAGGATTTTTACAATACTCCTGTTTTGGGAGATGGCTCCTTTCAAAATGATGATGTTGTTCAGATACCTTCAGATAAAGTCAAATGTCCAAAATGCGGCAATCTGGTCGATGATAGTAATAATTTCTGCATTTACTGCGGCAACAGTCTGGAAAACGTTAAGGTTCCCAAACCTTCAAAGATTTGTCCGAAGTGCGGTTTTTCAAATGACGAAGATTCAAGTTTCTGCATTGAATGTGGCTCTAATCTAAAGGAACAACTGGAAATAAGTAGCAATACTTGCTCAAAATGTGGTAAAACTTTAAAGAACACTGATAAGTTTTGCACAGGTTGTGGAACTCCTGTTGATGGAAATTTCAGTTCATTAAACTGTCCTAAATGTGGAAAACAGATTAAGGGAGATGAATTGTTCTGTACTAATTGTGGTGAGAAGCTCTAATTTAATATGCTCATTTCAATTTCTTATTTTTCTTTAAACAAACTTTATATTTTATCTTAATTAACAAATGGCTATGTTAGAATTAGTTATAGCTTGTTTTTTAGGAATTTTGATAGGGACCATGACAGGAATGGTTCCAGGAATCCATGTTAACACTGCAGGAGCAATCTTATTTGCATCATCAACCTTTCTTCTGCTTTTCGTATCTCCGGAATTTCTTTGCGTATTGATGGTTGGGATGTCAATAGCTCATGCTTTAATAGAATTTGTGCCCTCTATGCTTTTAGGAGTTCCTGAGGAAGGTACTGCAGTTTCCATACTTCCGGGTCATAGGATGGTTTTGGAGGGTAGGGCCAAGGAAACCATTAGAATAGTTTCCATTGGTGGTTTTGGAGCAATCATCGTGGTTATAATAATGCTCCCTGTATTTGCGATTGTTTTACCATTTTTAATGAATATTTCCAAGCCATATACATGGATTCTTCTTTCAGTAGTGTCAGTTTATTTGATCTATAAGCTTACAAACACATTCAAAAAGTTTCTATGGTCTTCTCTTCTTTTCATACTTTCAGGTTTGCTTGGTTGGATTGTATTTCAAACACCTATTCAATCAGGAATATCCATGATGTGCATGTTTTCAGGCCTTTTCGGAATAAGTACAATACTTTTTAGTTTAAATGACAATTCCACAATTCCTCCTCAAAATGAAGATTACGAATTCAATCTTGATTTTTCCAAACTGAAAAGCATTTTTGCAGGGGGAACTGCAGGGGCCATATTAGGATTTCTTCCGGGTTTCGGCCCTGCACAGGGAAGTATTATAGCTCAAAGTGCAAGTGGCAGCAAGGGGGAGGATGATGACACCACCAATTTCTTACTTGCAAATGCAGGTTTAAACACTTCCGATTGCTTATTCTCTTTAATAGCTATTTATCTGATTGGAAATCCAAGGAGTGGAATTGCAGTTTACATGTCTTATCTGGTTGCTGAATTTTCCATCAACCATCTTTTAATTTTTATTTTCGCTTCCCTGATATCCGTTTCAATTTCTTTAGTGATATGCTTGAAATTAGGTGACTCATTTTCAAAATTAATGGGCGGAATTGATTACAGGAAACTTTCAATTGCCGTTATTGTTTTGCAAATTGTAATTTTGTATATTTTTGTATTTTATTATAAGGGTCCAATATTTTTCATAACTCTTTTATTAATCACGTCAACTGCTATGGGGCTTTTACCACATTATTTGGGTGTTGGAAAGTCTCATTTGATGGGTGTATTAATCATTCCAGCTATTGCAATTTATTTTCAGATGTTTAATTAAATAGGTATTTAACAATATTTAAGTATTATAAAAAGTATAGTTTATATTAATAAATTTTTATTCCATGTTGAATATAAGTGGAGGTTTTTATGAAAAGAAGAAACAAACTTCTTATTGCAATTATTATTGTGATACTTATTGGTGTTGTTGCCATTATTGGTCAAATTTTCTATTTAGGTAATAATACTACATTGGATGAAGGTAATAGGACCATTTTGGTTTGTGCTATTGATGAAAGTGAAGTTCGTCCTGGAATGGGGGCTTGTGATATGGCATTTTTAGTATATTTGGATAATGGTTCTTTGGTTAATTACACAGCTATCTATCCAGGAGGTATGACTCACCCTACAGAAGCCGAACCTGCGGAGGGTCAAGCTTTAGGTGCGGGATCAAAATTATTACTTCACGATTCATTTTGGGAAAAGGATAATAAAAGATCAATGGAACTTGCAAAAGAAATTGTACAGCATAATATGAATATGACACAGCCTATCGATGCGGTTGTTGCAATTAATACACAAGCATTGGATGCAATTTTAAGCTCTGCTGGAACAGTCACCGTAAATGGTGAAAAAGTAAATGTAAGTGGTATTGATATTATTCGTGAAGATCAATATGGAAACGGTGAAAGTAGAGGGGATGCAGTATTGGAATTAGTTAAAGCTATTGCTAAATCTGCAGACAATCCTAATGTGAAAGCAAAAATGGTTCAAGCAGCAATTGACCAATACTCAAAAGGAAATATTGTAATGGAACCAGCAGGAGACTTTGTTGGTTTATTAGCATCAAAAGGATTTTCCAATTTATTTGGATAATCCATTTATTACTTTTTTTTTAAATTTTAGGTTCTAGTTTTTGTATTATTACTCCTAGGAATATCACAACCAATGGGAAAAAGAAGACATATAATATCAGTATGAGATTTCCAGGTACAATGTCGCCCATTACTGTTGAAGCAGCCATTAACATTATTAATAAGATTACTGGTCCTAAAATAGCTATGAATGTATATATTAATATAAAACCGTTTAATTTTTGAGAATACTCTTTTAGTTTGATCTGCATATCAAAGGAGATATCTTCAGCAATTATATTTAGGCTATTGGCTAGATTTCCTCCTATTCTTAGTGTTGTTATTATTTGTTGAATGGCTCTGGTAAGCCCTTCCGAATTGATTCGGTCAGCCATATTTATTAGGGCCTTTTCATTGTTGTTTCCATATTTTATCTCTTCCAAAACCCTTTCAAATTCTTTTGACAATGAACCGTAATTCGAATTTGCTATTGTTGTTAGTGTGTCATACAATCCCTTACCTGATTTTAATTCAGTGCTCATGTGTCTTAAGGCATAGGGAAGCTCGATATTCAAATCGTTGTATTGTCTTTTTTGATTTAGTTTAGGATAATGCAAAATCAATCCCAGCATTGAAAATATTGTTATGAACATAATCACTGAAATCTCCATTCCAAGGAGAAGTCCGCTTACCACTATCGATAATGAAGCTATTGAAATTATTTTGAAATTTATGTGGTTGATTACGTATGCTCTTATTTTTTCGATGTTGTCTGATTTTTTCTCGTCATTCAGCATTATCTGTTTTAATAATAGTTCTTCATTTTCCTGTTTTCGAATGTTGGATATGTAGCTGTCAACTTTGTTCTCGGTCTTCAAATCTTTTAGCTTCCTGCAAAATATCAATGCAAAATTTCCAATTGATATAAATATTTCATCGAATATTGTATCTCCTCCTTACATTTCCAAATGTTCGAAAACAGAATATTTGTCAGTATAGTAACTGTTGATTATCGAATTCACATCCTCTATTTTACGAATGTTTAATGATGCCATTTTATTTAAAATTATTTTTCTGGTGTTTATTTCATCATATATGTGCTGTATGTTTTTTCCACTTGTCTTGGCGATGTTTGCAATGGTTTTGCTTGCAATTCCTACGTTTTCTATTTCATCATTTTGAGGGTTCCAGCGGAATAATTTGTTTAACTGTATTGTGCCTTCTTCAACCCCTGCAATTTCTGCTACTTCACTTATTCGCCTATATGAAACTCCATTTGGCTGGTATATTCTATTTTGCATTATTATAAAGTCAATTGCTGAGACCATAATTTTTGGAACGTCCATTGGCTTGTTGGTTAACCTTGTTATTGTTTCCCGAGCATCATTTGCATGGAGCGTTCCTATTCCTGAATGTCCTGTATTCAATGCTGTAAAGAGAGTTATGGCTTCCTTTCCTCTT
Source organism: Methanobrevibacter sp. (assembly GCF_030539665.1). Taxonomy (NCBI): domain Archaea; kingdom Methanobacteriati; phylum Methanobacteriota; class Methanobacteria; order Methanobacteriales; family Methanobacteriaceae; genus Methanobrevibacter; species Methanobrevibacter sp. Next base: position 32,071 of record NZ_JAUNXR010000002.1, on the reverse strand, counting down.
ACTTCCCCAACTATTATTTTATCTGGGCGCTGCCTTAAGGAATTCTTGACAAGGTCATCCATGGTCAGTTCTCCGCTATTTTCGATATTCGGAGGTCTTGTTTCCATTCTGATTACATGTTCGTGATATATCTGAAGTTCCAATGTGTCTTCAATTGTAATTATTCTTTCTTTTGGATTTATGAAAGTGGACAATGCATTTAATGTTGTTGTCTTCCCTGAGCTTGTTCCTCCAGATATTATTGCATTTGCAGACTTTACTCCAAGTCCGTCGAGACAGACCCATAAAAAGGCGGCTAATTCTGAGGATATTGTTTTTGAGTTTATCAAATCTATTATTGTCAGCGGGTCTTGCTTAAATTTACGGATTGTTACTGAAGGCCCGTCTGCAGATACTGGTGGGATTGTAGCATTTACTCTAGAGCCGTCTGCCAATCTTCCGTCGAGGATTGGTGTTTCTTGATCTATTCTCCTGTTGATTTGTCTTGCTATCGAGTCAATCAGGTCAACTATTTCTTTTTCGTTTCTGTAGATGACATTCGTTTTCATCATTCCATATTTTCTATGGTATACAAAGACAGGCTTGTTGGTACCGATTATCATTATTTCTTCCAGGTCATCATCTCTTATTAAGGGATCTATTTTTCCATAGCCGAAAAGGTCCTGCAGGAACCTTCTTGAAAGTTCATTTAAATAGCTTTCATCTATTTTTATTTTCATACTTTCGACATTAAGTCTTAAAAATATAAAGTCTTTAATGTCTTTTAACAACTTTGTTTTATTTAACTGAAAATTTTCACCAGATGATATTGCTATATCGACTAAATTATCACGAAGTTCGTTTAAAAGAACTTTTTCCTTATCGTTGTATTTTTGCTGGCTTACATTATATTGTGGCACAACTTGCTTATTGATTTTAAATCGATTATTTGTATTTGTTTCATTCATAATTTAACCTAAAACTTTTATATTATTTTTTAGATTGATAGAAGTGTTTAATATAATTTTTATTGTTTTTTAGCTGATTTTTACAAAGACGGTGCAATATTTAATTAACATTAAATTCTATTAATAATTATGAAAGATAAAGTCCAGGAAAGTATTGATAATTTAAATCAATGTGAGAATTGTCAGGACATTCAAATTAAAAAATTCACTCCAATTGTTGATTATGAGGATTATGATAATTTGAATGGTGATTTTTTAAAATGCGTTTGCGGTAAACGTCCGTTGGATGTTGTAATGGCCAATATATTAAAGATCATGATTGAGGAGAATATTGTTTCTGAAAAAGCAACTCTCCGCAGAAATTCTCCAATTCCAATGCCTGCATTTTGTTATAGCTCTTTAAATCCTCAATTTATTAATGAGGATGCATTGATTTTGATTCATCCTGATTTTAACCAATCAGTAGCAAAGCGATTATTTGAAGAAATTCCTGAAGTAAAGGGAGTCTTAAAGGGAAGCGGTTCTGAAACCATAGGAATTTTGAGTAAGGATGCTGATTTGGTTGAATTTAAATTGCTTGCAGGAAAAAGTGACAGGATTGACGTTTTAAGAACTTTGATTCCTGAAAAAATTGTTATCAGCAAGGATCAAAGAAATTCCCATATTGAAGTTGCATCTACAACCGAAAGTAAACTTTTGAAGCTTTATAACTATCTGGAAAATACTGGTATTGGTACTGATCTGGCAATAGATGGGATGTGCGGATCTGGAGCGATTGGCATATTTTTATTAAAATATGGATTTAAAAAAGTAATATTCAATGATATCAATCCTCAAGCAATAATCAATCTTAAAACTAATTTAAAACTGAATAATATATCTGAAGATAGTTATGAAATTTATAATGAACCTATTGAAACTTTATCTGTTCCCCATGTAGATTTGGCTATTATTGATGCGTTTCCTAATGTTGACGTTTCTGATATTAAAGATAAGTTGGAAACTGTGTCTGAAAATATCTTAGAAATTTAGGCATACCTAAACCTTTATATATGATAAAGATTAATAGTATAATTGGTGATGAAATTTAGGCAAGCCTAAAAATTTATCTCCTCTTTATATTATTAGTCAAATATGAAATCTCAATTATTAAATTAGTTTCTACAATTCTGGTTTAATAAATTAGAGTTAATCTCCAAAAATTAGGAATATTAAACGTTCGGTTTAATATTGAAACACGGGTATAGGTTTTTTTTAACCTATATTTTTTCCTCATTTTTAATATTTTTTACAATATATATTGCATATACTAGGATAGCTATTGCAAAATATCCCAATACTTGTATATCTAGAATTCCAGTTTCCACTCCAAGTATTGAATATGTTAACAGCAGGCTGTATAGGCCAATGTAAAAATAATTGTCGGTCATTCTCATTATCTTAAATCCGATTCCCAAGATAAATCCGAGAATGCACATTTCAACAGCAACTCCAACACGTCCAAAGTCAACCACCATCTGCCCAATCAATGTCGGTGTTACAGTAACCTCTGTTCTCCATGAAATTAACTTTCCAATCATCATACGAGGTCCTAATTCACTTCCGGGAATTGAGCTTGCTAACAATGATCCTTTTGTCAATCCAAAGTCCCCACTAATGTAATTCAGCAAATCAAGAACATGCAATGTAAAATCGGCTCTGGATTGCAATGCATAGAATGGGCTTGTGGCAGTTATAGTATATTCACTAACTGACCTGAAATAGCCGATTCCAATAATTGCTCCTACACCAATCAATGCTCCGATTACAACTTCCCAAGGTGACAAAACCTTTCCATAATATCCCATTATTATCATGATGAGGAGAGCGGCAAGCAAAGGGGTTCTATAACCCAAACCCAATAACAATGCACCGCTAATAAGAATCAATACCAACAATCTAAATCTTATCTGGGATCTGCTAATCTTATTTTCTTTATAATATTGGAGATAAACGCTTCCTACAATGCAAATTCCAGGAATGATTAAAAATACGGGCATGGTAAATGCAGGTTTTAATAGATATCTGATTGAAGGTTTTAAAAGTGGAATTCCACCAACAGATGCAATGCTTATGAAGAAAAACACTATTGACAATATGATTAAACAAAAACCAATGCTGTACATGTCTTTTGCATTAAATGACAATGCCGGTTTTTTAGAAGAGTTCCTAATAAAAAAACGAGGTAAAACAACAGCTCCCACAAAAAAGAATACGAAAGCTATTATTAAAGTCATGATTAGGCTATCCGTAAGCCTGTTTAAAGATAAAATCAGAAATATTGCAAAAACAAAAAGAATGATTAATGGGGAGAAAAGATAATTTCTAATTATTTTATTTTTATTTAAAAAATCCAAAAAGTTTTCGGATGGATAAAAACTTTTAAAATAGCTATTTACCCATTGTTTTTCAATGAAAGTTAAAATAGAAAAAATAGTGGTAAAAATAAAAGACCTGCGAAATTCGTAAGTGATTTTATTTAACACTGCAGTTAATTTTGAATATATTAAACTCATATTTTTACCATTTAATAGGTTTTAACATTCACTACATCAAAGTTATCTTCAATGAATTTCTGCTCATTTGCTGTACAGTTATAAACTCTAAGAAATATATTTTCGGTTTCACCGTTTATATTTCCCAAAATATTGTCTGCAGTTGTTATGTCATCTGGTGAAGCTCTAACAACCATTAATTTTTGGAATATTCCAATATCTGTCAACTTAAATGGGACTCTGCCGTTTTCAAACTCCACATTATTTAATTGTTGGAATTTCAAGCTATCCAAGTTATCAACAGCAATGCCTGTTGAGATTTCATAATTGGAATAATTTTCCAATCCTTTATTCAAATCCATTGTTGAACTAATGTTTTTAGCTTTTATTGTAAATTCAGTAAGATTTGAATACTTTGATCCATCCACTTCAAGGGACATTTTTTCAATGTAGATGTCTGCTGCAGGAATATCCTTGTATAATCCGCACAAATAGGTTTCATTCCCGGATTTTACTAAGGCCTTAACATAGTTTCCTCGCTCATCATCCATCCAGATTATTTCTCCTTTAACTGAAATATGTTCATTGTTTTTGGAGTTTGTACCATCGACGGTTGTATGGACGATTTCTCCTTTGTTATAATATCCAAGATATTTCTCAACAATTTTATTTAAGGTGGACGAATCGTATGAAGAGGATTCTGTCTCATTTTGATTATCGGATGTTATATGCATAAATGCAAATAAAATAGCTACAATTACAATAATTATAATTAAATAATCAATAAATGTAAATTTTGGTTTTTTCATTTTTTCAAACCTTATTCATCGTCATCATTGTATATAGCACCAACAGAACATACGTCAATGCATTCTTCGCATTGTGTACATTTGTCTGCATGAATGACAATATTATACACTTTTTGTTCTATTGCTTCTTCCGGACATACGTCAATACAATCTTTACAAACGGCACATTCTTCAGAATCTATTTTAATCAAATTTCCTCACCAATTAATATTTTTTTATAGTATGATATTAACATTTATGTTTAATTGTTTATAATATTTATGTAGTTTTTTATATTTTCCCATTTAAACCGATATATTTAAATAAGATAAAAATCAACATTATATTGTTGTTATTTTTGCAGGGGTGCCCGAGCGGCCAAAGGGGGAGGACTTAAGATCCTCTGGTATAGGCCTTCGAGGGTTCGAATCCCTTCCCCTGCACTATTTTATAATTATTTCTCGATTTTGCCTTAGTGGCTCAGCTGGTAGAGCGCTACCTTGGTAAGGTAGAAGTCGGGGGTTCGAATCCCCCCTAAGGCTCTCGTTTTTTAACTTATTTTAAAATTAGTTTCGTATTTTCTATTTTTTCAATTTCTGAAAATTTTTCATTTAAAGCCAATAGAAGGATTTTCAATGTTTTGTCAATTCCAGACTCCTGTCGTAAAAAAAGATTTTCACTATTATTTTCTCTTAAATCAGCATTAATGTCGCTTGTTGTTGAAATTTCAAAATCGTCGCTGATTATTGTTATTCCACCACGACCTATTCCTGCAGTGGTTCCGATGGCAATGTCACATCCGGTTAATTTTTTCACGGCTTCAGCCATTATTTTGGAAACCTCCAAATCCTGCTTTTCATTGTAAACTTTTATTCCTTTGATAAGCTCTTTTGGTTCTGGAGGATTCTCGACTTGTAAAATTGTCTGAACAGCTTCAATTGTTGGAATAAATAGACTACAATTAACGCTAAGTGTTTTATAATCGAAATCTCCGTATTCTAATGGATTTTCGATGTAATCTCGTCCAAAGTTACCTTCGTAATCTTGGGCAAGGGCATGGATTTCACGCCCTATCTTTCCATGAGTAAAACACTCTGCAGTAGCTATCTTAATCATAAATATCGTTTAGCTCTCTTAAAGAGATTTCTGTAATTTTTTCTGCAACCTTGTCTAGCATATAAGGAGTTACAGGTTCCATGTCTCTAATGAATTTATTGGTAGTTACAATTGTATGGTTTTCAGTTATTCCAGCTGCTCTAAGCTCGTTTACTGCAGGATTTGAATCATCAAACTCTGATATGTCCTTTGCTGTAACTTCTGTGTCACCAATTCCAAATATTCCTGCGGTTCCTATTGTTTTTCCACCATAGGAATGAACGTGTTTTATTATGCTTGCTGCGGTGGGGATTGTATTTCCTCCTGCAATTTCAATAACCACGACATCTCCTTTTATTAAATCTAAGTTATCTTCATTTACATATTCCGGAATGCTGATTATTTTTCTATAATCTTTATCATGTGTACAAATTTGTTTAAAGAAGTCTGTTTTATAATCTCCTTCTTTAGCTCCCATCAATGTAAAAATTATGTCGGATCCTGAAATTTTCTGACCGTCAAATGCCCCAATTTCTACTGGTCCTCCTCTGTGGACTTGTATTAAATTAATTCCAGTTCTTAAACCGAGTCTTCCGAACCCAATTAAATCTATTCTGCCTTTTGGAATCATTTTACTTTCCATTTCATCAATCATAGTTTCACCTAATATAACACCTTATATAAATATTATAATATAAATTATCATATATTATAAACTTTCCCATGGAGGTTGGTTTACCACTTCTACATTCAAGTTACAATCTTTAAAAAGTTCTTTAAGTTTCAATAATCCTGGAACTTCACTGTTGTGGTGGCCCAAATCAATTAAGGATATTCCTTCATTAATTGCAAGAACTGCAGTTTCTTGAGTCAAGTCGCCGGATATCAAAGTATCGACATTTCTATCTTTAGCCAATCTAACATAATTCGGATTTTTAAGTCCGAAGCCAGATATTATTCCAATCCTGTTTAATTTGTTCAATTCTCCAACCATTCTTATTTCCTTAAATCGTGACTTCAAATTATCTAAAAAGCTATTTTTATCTTCAGGTTCGCAAATTCTGCCAATTCCCAAGTTTTTATCAAAAACGTCAACCACTTTTAGATCCAGGGATTTTGCCAATGCATCATTTGACCCGCCATTTATGACATCCCAATTTGAATGCAAAACATAAGTTGGTGTTTTTGGAGTAAAAAGAGGTTTATGGTGTGTTAAAATAAGAGTTTTTTCAAGATCATTGTCATATTTTGGGTATATGTCCATGAATATTTTAATGTTTTCAATATTCTGGCTTGTATCGTAATCGTCCATAAATCCAATAAAATCATTTGGAATGGCTAATTTTGGAGAAACTTGTGATGTAATCAGGGTTTCAAGTTCTTTTAACAACATTTTAATCTTGAATTATAATTTCTGAATTGATAGCACTTATCTCTTCTTTTAGTATTTCATCACATTCGAACAGGTTTATTGTTGATATTTTCATAGCTTCTTTGCTTACTGCTTGGAAAAATCCAACGATGTCTTTCTTTTTAAAAATAAGCTCTTCAAAAAAGCCCATTTCACAAGCTGCATAAAGAACACCTTCAATAGATAACGCTTTATTTATGGAGCTTGTCAAAACACCGATGGTTAAAGTCATTGTTCCTGATGTTTTTGTATCAAGACCTTTGGTTTTAAGTATGGCTTTTTTAGGACTTTTTACAAGGCTTAAACGTTCGTGAATGTTATTCTTATTTTCTAACAGCCTGTCGTTATCTTCAGCTACAGGATCTTCTATGAGAAAACCTTTAACATCAAACTTTGCAGACTGTTCTTCGTTTATTCCTCCAAAACCAGTAGTGTCAATAACAATATCTCCACTATATATTAGGCTTAGATCACTTGAAAACTTAATTTTGCTTTTATCTTCCTGGCTTATGCTTTCACCTATTGGCGAATCTATAAACTCTTCTAAGTGTGGATATATATCAACTAGTAAAACTTCATCAAAATATTTGGAAAGTTTTTTGACAATTCCAATTCCAGTAAAATAAGTTCCAATTACAACAACCTTGTCGGTTTTTTCAAATTGAATCGCCCAGTCATAACAAACTGCAGACTTTTTTTCTATTATTTCATCAAAAATATCCAATAGCTTAATAGTTGATTTAATTGTAAATACTTCATCAGTTATTCCAGTATCAAAATCATTGACTGTCATTATTTAACCTTTTTAAAACCAATTTTTATCAAAGCTTCATTCGCTTCGCTTTCAACAGCTTCCTCTAAGCTTTTTCCATGAACAACATGTGATGGGGAAGTTCCTGCAGTTAGGATTCTTCCTTTATTGTCCATAAATAACAGGAGTGATCCTGATCCAGGCACTCCAAGACGGCCTCTAGCAATTATTAAATCTGCTTCACTTTGATCCAGGGCCATGTAAGCTTTTCCTAAAGCAGGAATCCTATGGGCATCAGCAGCATTTGTGTTAATTTGAAGTATTTCTGCATTAGGAAGTCCATATTCATTCAAAACCCTATTTAAAACATCGACTTTAATTCCATTTTTATTTGGAATATAAATTTTTTCAGCATTTTTAATATAATTTTGTATTGCCGCTAACTCTTCAAACGTATCTCCTTTTCGAGTACCGTTTTCTGATTCTTCATAAGCATTTTTAATTATCTTTTCGAATGCCATTTTCACCACTTTAAAAAAAGATTATAGGTATTGTGGATAAAGTCCTAAACTTTCAATAACGGAAACAACTTCACTCAAGTTTCCGTAAGTTGGAGAACCAACTCCTTTTACTTCCAATGGATAATTGTCTGCTATTACAGTAGCTAAATTACTTGCACCTGCATTTAAAGAATATTCTACATTTTTTGGTCCGATTGTAGGTGTCGGAACAGTAATTCTTATTTCAGGATACATTATTCTTACAATACTGACTACTTTCAATTGATCATCCAAAGGACAAGGAGGATGATTTTCCATTGGAGTGTCATTGTATGGGTTAAAGCCCATAATTGGAATTTCTCCTAATGTTTTAAAATTATTAAGGAATCTTAAATGTTCTAGGCGGTCTTCGTTTGATTCACCAAGACCTAACAACAAACCTGAAGACAATTCGATACCTGCATCGGATACCATTTCACATACATTTACCCTATCTTCTAAAGTTTCCCCAGGTTTAACATAGTTGAAAACCTCTTCATTTGTAGTTTCAAGATTACAACAAACTGTATCGGCATTTAATTCAGCTAATCTGTTTATTGATTTCTCAGTTAAGTCAGCACCAACATTTACAAGAATTTCCAGTTCAGTATCTCCTTTTACAATTTCTGCAGCATGCACTGCCTGCTTTCCTTTATAACCATGGCCTCCAGAACAGCTTACACGAGGGATACGTGCTTCTTCAATAGATTTGACTGCTTTATAGATTTCCTCATCACTTTTATAAAAAGCATTGTAATATCCGTCTCTGGAAGTGTTAACAGCAAATCCACAGTATTTGCATCTAGGTTGCACCTGACATTTGTTGGTAATGTGGACCGTTGATGTTAATTTAATTATTTTTGAATGATTGTTCCTGATATTGACTGCAGTCTGATATAATTTTTTTAAGTTTTCTGGCTCATCAATTGAAAATAATGTTAAGAATTCATCATCAGTTAATTTTTTTTCGTTTTCTGCTTTTTTTAAAATATTTTCAATCAAGTTAACACCATCTATAAAGAATTAGAGTTTTTATAAAATCAGTTAAACTTATTTTTTAATAGCTAACTTTGGATTAATTATTAAAAAATAAGTTTATGTTGATTAATTAAAATCAACAAACTTATTGTATTTCAGCTTACTTATTCAGATCTTTTTTCTAAGTTTGCTAAAATGGTTGGTACGATGTCAGATAATGGACCGAAGTTCATTGAGTCTGCGGTACCTAATAATGCACCTGGGTTTAATTCGTCATCCATTTTGTCAATACCAGCGGTGGTCATGAGATCGGTAATTTGAGTTAAGGATTCTTTTGCCATGTTTTGTGCAAATCCAGCTGGTGCACCTAAAATTTGAGTTACAGTGTCTCTGTATGCTAAGATACCTGCGTAGGTAATTGCGGTTAATGCTGAACACATATCACATACAGGTCCTAATAAGTTTGCAGGTAATGTGAAAGCTGCTCCTCTTGCTTGTTCACCTAATCTTTGTAATAAAGTGATGGAATCTACATCTGCGTATCCTTCACCAACGTATACTTGTCCTTTCATTTCAGGTACTGCACCTGGGTGGTAGGAACTTACGTTTACGTCTACTCCAAGGTCATCGAAGATTGCTTTGAAGTCAGTGGTTGGAATGGTACATGCGTGAGTAATGATGGTACCTTCGTTGATGTTGTCAGCGAATTTTTCGATGATAGCTTTTTGCATACCACCTTCTGGTAACCAGGACATGATCCAATCAGCGTCAGCTACTGCTTCAGCATCGTCGGTAGTTACTTTCATTCCTAAATCTTCTGGGTGTACGAAGTGAATAGCACCTTTTGGTGGTTTTGGAGTGGATTCAGCTTTTTTGTTTACAGCTTCTCTGATAGCTGGCATTACAGTTTCAGGTTCGTTCATTTTGTGAGCTTTGATAACTTCTTCTGGGTCGAATTCGTCAATTACAACAAAGTCGTTATCAAATACTGGGTCAGCTACAACTACTTCACTTACTTCGTCACAGAGGTTTAATAATTCTGCACCCATTTCGATAGTGGAGTGAGTCATTGCTATTTTTGGGTTTCCAGTTTGTTCAGCTACTTCACAAGCTCTTGCGAAGTTTGTAATACCACTTGCAGCATGAGTTCTGTAACATCCTGCTCCTAAAATTGCTACTTTCATTTTTAATGTCTCCTAAAAAATATATATTTTTTTTTGAGTTATTTTTTTTAAAATAACTATACTAATTATTTAAAATGTTAATTAATATGGCTATATTAATGTCAATAATGAAAATAGTATAATTTTCTATTTTTAAATAATGTAGTAATATTACTATTCTATTTTTCTTTACTATATAAATTTTTAGATAATTTAATTAGAAATCTTTAAAATATTCTTATCGCGCTGTTATAAAGTTAGTAAATGATAAATTATTTTATTCATACAAATAAATTTATAAGCTAATGAGTTAATATTATAATTAAATTTTAAATTAGGTGATTAGATGTATGATTTAATAAAAAGGGCAGTTTATGATGACGATGCAGCTATTGAAATTTCAAAATCAAAAAAAGATGTAACCGAAGTTGTAGATGCAATATCTCAGTTATCATTAGAAGAAACAATGGCTCTTGGAATGCAATTTAAAAGATTCCCATTAGGTTGTGATTTAACAGAAATTGTTGTAGGAACCTGTGCTTCAGATTTAGAATTAAAGGATTTGCTTGGTAATTGTCGTCTAGCAAATATGATCGGTGCTCCAATCCACATATGTGCTTATGCATTCTCTGATATCGGAGAAAACTATGATATGAGAGGAATTGAAGTAATGCAAAAGGTTTATGATGCAGTAGATGTTCCTCTTGACTTGGATCATTTTGGTGAAAACGGACCTATGAAATTCCCAAAAAACATTGTAAGATGTGGAGGGGAATGCTATAACAAAGGACCTGCATTTACAGAATGTCCAAGGGGAAGAATTCATGAAAGACTAATCGATAAGGAAAAATTGGAAACCCCTGATAAGGAAGATTGGGTCAAATTATCCTCTTCAGTTGCTGTAAATGTTACTAGTGAACAAACTGGTGAAGGTCATGCTGCACCTTTAAGGGAAGCAAAGGATGTGGCAAACTTAGCTAAAAAATACGGCAAAGGTTTGGAATCAATAATGTTCGTTGGTGATGGTTACGATGAAGTAATCACAGGTTTTGAAAAATCATTAGAACTTGGTGCGGATATTTTTGTAGTTGAAGGAGGACCTTTCAACAGGGCGGAAAATACAATTGAGGCATATTGTAAGGCTATTGCAGCAGCTAGAATTTTAGCTCCGGGTAAGGTGGTAGCTACAAATGGTGCTTATGAATCCGAATGTAGGGCAGGTCTACGTACAGGTCTAAATATGATTATTTCAGGGTTCCCTGGAAATCACCATGGATATATGTGCGGATATGAACCTGGAACTGCAAGACGTGGAAAATTCGGTCTTCCTAGAGTTATTCAGATAATGAGCGAAGAAATCAAGGCAACCCATACCAGGGTACCTGTTCAAAGAGAGGAACTTTTGGCATTAACCACTGCTGTTAAGATTGCAGGCCCTGAAAACATTTATCCTAAAAAAATAGGCGCTTATACTGTTGGTGACGCTCATTGGGCAACATTAACCAGTTCCAAAATGTACAAGGAACTTGTGATAAAACACACTTTGGAGGATATTGTCAATAGTGTTGATGGGAACTCCGTTGCGTTGTTGGGCGGAAGATTTATTTCATGGGTAATAGCTAACGAAATCGATAAGCAGGTTGACGAAATTGTTATTTCCGATGTTGATCCATGGATTCAAAGAACCACTGTCGAAAACTTGCAAAGTTGTTTAGATGCAACTATTATTGCTGCTGAAAATGATAAACAGGCAGCTGCATCCACAGATCAATCAATTATTACTTCTACCGTTCCGGGTATCAGTAATAAAATTTTAGGCAATATTCCAAATGCTTTGAATCTTGTATAAAATTAAAACTATAAATTAAACTTATTTCTAATATATAAATATTAGAAATTTTTATTTCTATTTTTTTCTTCAATAAATTATTAGAAGGTGAAATTTTGAATCATGCTAAGATAGTATTAGTTGCATGTATTTCTGCTTTTGTAGCTATTACTACAGCATTTTTAGGAGTAACAGGAACTATTCTAGGTTCAGTGCTTTCTTCTGTACTTTACAATGTTTTATCAGAAATATTGGAAAAACCTGTAACTCAAAGAACTAAAAGAACATTCAGTTTCAATTTTGAATATGAAATAGCCTATGTATTTCCATTGATAGTTATTGCTTTTATTCAGCTATTGTTGCTTGCGGCATTTTTATCTCAATGGGGGTATCTTCCAGGAACTTTCTTAAATGCTTATCTTAAAATTCAAGGTGCTGTTGACAATAATTTATATAGGATATTAGGATTTGCACTTGTTGTAATGGGTGTTTATCCGTTTATTATCAGACCAAACATTGTTAAAAAGTCATATGGTCTGTTGGTAGCATTCATAGGTTTGATATTCTTGGCCAGAGGATTTGTAGATTCAAACACATTCTTTTCACAATTGTATGATGGAATATTCCGCCACTTTGATTTCTCAATTGAAGTATTTGCATTTTTACTTCTGGTTGCAGTTATTCTGTTGATCCTTAAGAATGCTTCTGTAATCCATAAGGAGTTTAAAAATTCCAATGGTGATAATTTTGGAAAAGAAGATGTAAAACGGTTCAAAGTTAGAAATTCCAAATTACAATATGATGATTTGGATGATCTTTCACTGAGGGAGGTTCCTTCAAGAAGAACTAATCATTACAATGACTTTGAAGAGGATTATATTCCAAATAATAGAATTCGCAGGAACTATGAAGATAATTCGTATCATGGGAGAAAACCAAACGCTCCAAGGAATTATTATGGGGAATCCCAAAACCAATCAGGAATGAGGGCTCCTAAAAACAATAATTTTAAAGGCAAAGGTCCAAACATAGATATTAATGAGGATAGAATTCCAGCACCAAGGAGAAATCCTCTAAACAATGAAAATAGAAGAAAAAGATATTAGTTGGTAAATGTTTTTCAATAGAGGTACGGGTATGAGTAAAAGGGATAGGACACTAAAGGATATTTTAGATTTGATTTTACATGAAAATCCATCTACTCAGGAAGAGATAGCTGAAAAATTGGGCATCACAAGAAGATATGTTACTCAGCTATTAAAGCCTCTTGTTGAAGATGGAACAGTTAAAAGAGGATATATTCTTGATTTAAAAAGCTATGAAAAGTTTTTGGAGTCTTACGGGGGCAATATTTCCCGTGAAGATAGTGCCGGTAACATATTTGTAAATGACATGGTCAGAAATATGGTAAAACATGTTCATAATCAGTTGGAGTGTTCATTTAACGCTCTTTTGGAACATGATGAAGTTAAGGCTAATGAGGCCCTTGAAATGGATTTTATTACCAACAACATGGTTGAAAAAGTAAAGACTTCTGTTGAAACAATCGCTAGCATAAATCAAAATTCCGAATTTTCAAAATCAGTCCTTTATAATGAGGTTGCATATGAATTGGAAAGAATTGGGGATTATTGCGGTCATATTGCAAAGTTCGTTATTAATGATGTTTATGAGATTGAGGAGGATATTCTTAAATATTTAACTAAAATGTATAAGAAATCTCAAAAAATGATTCGCTCTTCAATGATTGCTTTTTTAGATGGAAAAACTGATTCAAAAGACGAAATTATGGATATGGAAGAGTCACTGCAAATTCTTCAAAGTAAGGCAATAAATTTGATAGCTACTCGTATGGCTGAAAATCCATTTGATGAAAAGGAACGTTCCAATTATTTTATTTATTTATTTAGGGTAGTTAAAGCATTTAAAGGAATAGGGAATACATCTGTAGAAATTGCGGATATTGCTCTTGAGTTTCATAATAATATTCCAAGGTCTACAACTCCACGTACCTTTAGATAATTCATATCTTTTCCTTTTTTTAAGAGTTTTTAGCATGAAAATTTAAAAAGAGAAGGATAAATTTATGTTATCCTTTTTTATTCATCGTAAATTTTTGCAGTTGCAAATCTATTTGCCCAGCATTGGATACAAACTCCAATAGGGAGTCCTGCGGTGTGTGTATCTGCCTTTAATATTTTTACGTCCAGTGTTGTTGTTTTTCCACCAAGGCCCATCGGTCCGATTCCGGAATTGTTTATTTCTTCCATTATTTCTTCTTCCAATTTAGCTAAAACAGGATCTTCATTTCTTTTACCGATTTCTTCCATCAAAGCTTTTTTACCTAGCTTCAATGCCATGTCGGAAGTTCCACCAACACCTACGCCCACTACAGTTGGAGGGCATGGTTTTCCTTTTGCGGACAATACTGTTTCGACAACAAAGTCTTTGATTCCTTCAATTCCTTCAGCAGGCAATGCCATTTTGAGTTTGTTGTTGTTTTCAGAACCGAATCCCTTAGGCAAAATTGTAATTTCCAAGTAATCGTCATCAATAAGTTCGATATCAATAGGAGGTATAAGAACTCCAACATTGACATTTGTGTTTTCACGTGTTATGGGATCCACAATGTTTGGTCTAATGGGAACCTCTTCTGTTGCCTTTTTAATTCCCTCTTCGATTCCTTCCCTAAGGTTTTCAACTTCAACATTACCTAATTTAACAAAAACCACAGGCAAACCAGTATCTTGACACATCGGAATTTCTTTTTCTTTAGCTATTTCAATATTTTTCAATATAGCTTCAATATTTAATATTGCCAACTCATTTTCTTCATTTTTAAGAGCATGTTCTAATGAGCATTTCATATCGTCATGAAAATTAATAACAGCATCCTTGTATAGTTCATATACTGTTTCCTTTATTTTATCTTTTGTAATCAAATAAATCCCCCTTCTCCCTTTTTATATTATTAATGAGTTTATTAAAATGATAATATATATTTTGGGATTGCTAAAATTTTAATAATTCAATAAACAGATATTAAACTACATATTATTGGAGGAATATTTTTGAATAAAAAATTAGTTTACAAGTATGCTTTACTTTTTGGAATTGTTGTAGCTATTTCAGGTATTTTTGCTAGCAGTGCATTGGCAGTTTCTACAAGTTCCATGGATAAGATGTATGACAATATAGATGCTGAATTTGCAAAAAACAACTTCACATTTGTTGATTTTAAGATGAGTAAGGACAATACCACAGAGATCAATATATATCAAAATGATGATGAGGAAATAATAACTGTGGCAATTTCTGATAAGTCAATGTCCAATTCAGACGGATTAGAAGAAAAAACAATTAATGACATTACTTGTTATATTGACGGAAACATAACAGCTTATGATAACGGTAATGGATATTGGATAATACTTGGTAGTGAAACTCAAGATCTTTCAAAATATGTTAAATATTATTAGGAAATCAATTTTCCTTTCTTTTTTTAATAAATTATTATTTAAAAAATCACTTTTCGTGAAATAAAATAAAAAAAGAAAAGATAGCTATTTTAATAACTCTTTAACTTTATTAAATTCTTTAGCTAACTTTTGTTGTTTTTCATTAACTTGTTCTTTTGCGTCGTCTTTTAAAGCTCCAGTAGGACAATTTGCTACGCATTGTTTTTCATCTTGATCGATGCAAAGGTTACATTTGTGAACATTTCCAGCTCCATCGATGTTGATTGCTCCGATTGGACATGCGTTTTCACATATTCCACAACCAATACATTTTTCCTGGTTGATAACAATGGCTCCACCAAGAGCTTCTATAGCTCCTTCAGGACATTTAAGTAAACATGGAGCTTTAGCTGGATTACAATGCATACAGAATAATGGAACACTGTCAACTACATGAATTGAATTTTGTGGACAGTTACGTTCACATTTCATACAATCTACGCATTCTTCAGGAGTTAATATTAAATCATCCATTTTAACACCTCATTATTCTAAAACTTTTTTAGATCTACCCATAGCTGTAATTACATTTACAAAGCTATTCTTATTAGCTTTACTTTCGCTGTTTCCAGCAAGTTTTGCAATATATTCTTGTTGTTTGTTAAGTTTGATTTTATCGGTATCAACAATTGATATTGCTCTTTTTGAACATGCTTGAACACAGGCAGGACCTTCTTCTCTATCTGCACAGCGATTACATTTCTCAGCAGTGTCAGGAGTGATGGTAATCGCTCCAAAGGGACAAACCATACTGCATAAACCGCAGGAAATACATTTTTCGCTATCTACATCAAGATTGGTCATTGCATCTACAGGGCAGATTTGTGAACAAGGCTGTCCTTCACATTGTTGACATACAATTGGGTAGAATGAAGAATCGTACTCTAAGATTGTTATTCTGGAGGATTCGTGAAGAGATTCGCATGCACGTTGACAATCAAGACAACCATCACATAATTCTCTATTTACAGTAATTTTTTTCAATGTACTTCCTCCCTATAATCCTAATTCTGCACATTCTTTATCAACAAATTCTTGTATTTTTTCAATATGTTCATCATCAAGATGTCTGAATCTTTTTTGTGGTTTTAAGTATTCTGCTACTGGTTTTCTTTCTGTTGGTCTGTATGTGATATTAAATTCACCATTTTCGATTTCATATAATATCCATGATCCAGTTTCAACAGCCAATCTACCCATTTCAATGGTTTTTGATGAATCATAACCCCAACCTGTGGTACATGGCTGGTTTAAATGTATATATGCAGGTCCATCAATTTCCGCTGCTTTTTTAACTTTTTTCATAAAGTCTTCAGGGTATGCAATTGAAGCAGTAGCTACATATGGTATTCCATGAGCAGCCATAATCATTGGCATGTTTTTCTTAGGTTTGTCTTCACCGAAACTGTCTTTTCCTTTTGGTGAAGTTGTTGTGGTAGCTCCGTAAGGGGTTGCTCCACTTCTTTGAATACCGGTGTTCATATAAGCTTCGTTATCGTAACAGATGTATGTAAAATTATGTCCTCTTTCCATTGCACCTGAAAGGGATTGTAAACCGATATCTACAGTTCCTCCGTCTCCTCCGAATGCAACAACATTTACATCATCTTTTCCTTGTATTCTCAATGCGCTTTCTACACCTGATGCAACAGCACCTGCGTTTTCAAAAGCAACATGAATCCATGGGATTTCCCATGCAGTTTCTGGATAAGGAGTTGTCATTACTTCAAGACAACCGGTTGCTGAAATTGCAACAGTATTTTTACCTAATGCTTTTAGAGCTAATCTTACTCCGATAGAAGCTCCACAACCAGCACAACCTCTGTGACCTGGTGCTAATAATTCTTCTTTAGGTATCTCCATTTTTATTCCTCCTTAAGTCCTATCCAAGTAACCTCTCTTTCAGGGTTTTTGGTTTTTTCATAAACTTCCATAATAGCTTCAGGTGTGATATCTCTTCCACCTAATCCTACGATAAATCCATAAGCGTCCTTGTGTATTTTTGCTTTAACGTCAGCAAATAATGCTCCACCAATTCCAAAGCTGATGTTTTTATCGAGTACTGCTAGTTTATCACAGTTTTTAACTGCTTCATCAATAGCTTCTACAGGGAATGGTCTGTAAGCTCTTATTTTAAGTAAACCTACTTTTTCACCTTTTTCTCTTAATTCATCAACCATTACTCTGATAGTACTACACATGGATCCCATAGCAACAAATATGATTTCAGCATCTTCACATTTGTATGGGTCAATCAATCCATATTCTCTTCCAAATATTTCTGCAAATTCTTTGCAGGTTTCTTCGATTATTGGAAGTGATTCTTTCATAGCTACTGACATCGCATATCTTGCTTCAAGATAATAATCAGGGTCTGCTAAAGTTCCAACTGACATTGGTTCATTTGGGTCTAAGTAGGAATGTTCAGGTTTATATGGAGGTAAGAACTGATCTACTTTTTCTTGTTCTGGAATTTCAACTGGTTCTACTGTATGGGTTAAAATAAATCCATCTAAACATACCATTGAAGGCAACAATACTTTTGGATTTTCAGAAATTTTAAATGCCATCAATGTTGTATCCAATGCTTCCTGTGCATTTTCAACATATATTTGCAACCAGCCTGCATCTCTCTGTGAGATTGAATCTTGCTGGTCGTTCCAAATGTTCAATGGTGCTGAAATTGCTCTGTTTGCATCTGCTAATACGATAGGTGTTCTCATACCTGCAGCAGCAAATAAAATTTCATGCATTAACATTAATCCTTGTGAGGATGTAGCTGTAAATACTCTTACACCTGCACCACTTGCTCCAACAGCTGCACTTATTGCACTGTGCTCTGATTCAACTTTTACGTATTTTGCATCAATTTCTTCATCTGCGACAAATTGTGCTAAATATTCTGAAATAGTTGTTTGTGGAGTAATTGGATAAACAGGAATTACTTGTGGTTTAGCTAATTTAACAGCTTCGGCTACTGCTTTGTTAGCTGTCATAACTTCTCTTTTCATATTTTTCCCTCTTTATTATTCTTTTACCATTTCAATTGCAACTACTGGACATTCATTTGCACAAATTCCACAGCCTTTGCAGTAATCATAATCAATGTCATGTTCAAAGTTTACTGATGAATCAGGACAAAATATTACGCAATTATTACAATTAATACATTTTTCTTTATCAAGAATTGGTTTGAATGTTCTCCAACTTCCTGTTTTATTGTTTCTACTACTTCCTGGTGTTTTTATTACACATCCGATAGATACTGCCATTATAATCCACCTTTATTATTTTATCCCATATCATAAGCTATTTTGGTAGCTTTTGCATTTAATTCTCCAACTTTTCCAGGGAATGTTTCTTTTATCACTTCAATTAGTGAATCAATACTTACTACTTGAGTTTTTTTAGCAAAATAACCTAAAATAATTGTGTTAACAATATTACGGCCTAAATTATCCAATGCAATTCCTGTTGCATCAATTGTGTGTATTGCCACATTCATTTCTTTTTCAAATTCGGTTGCAATATTAATAATTACTTCGGTATTTTCTTTTGCTCCTGAAAAAACGTCTACTACACTCATTAATCCATCGTCAAGAACTAATACATAGTCAGGGTTGTAGATTTGATATCTTATATCAATTGGCTTATCGTCAATTCTTGTAAAAGCCATAACTGGAGCTCCTCTACGTTCAACTCCAAAAAATGGGAATGCTTGGACATATTTTCCGTCTTTAAATGCTGCTTTAGCCAAAATTTCAGCAGCTGTTACTGATCCTTGTCCACCACGCCCGTGAAAACGAATCTCAATCATTTAGTTTCCTCCATAGTTTATCATGTATAATCATTATAAATTACAAAATATATAAATCTTTGTTATTTGTACAATTTTTATGGAAATTGCCTGTTTTGATATTTTTATTTTAATTTTTTTTATTAAAATTTTAATTTAATTGACAGAATTTTGGCTATTTCTTGATTGGTTCTATTACTCTGTTCATTTTGCAAAATAGTACAATATAAATATAAATATATATTAGAAGTAAAATATTCTATATATTATTTTTACAGGTGTTTTTAATGAAGGTTTTAATTATAACTGGGAATTTGGCTTATCCTTTGATTAGTGATGTAGTGTCCGATGTTGATGAGGATGTAATTGTGCATGTTGCAGATACTCAAGTAGCTGCATTTTTAACTCCAAATCAAATCATAAAGGAAGTAAGGAATAATTTTGAAAATGAGTTGGACAATATTGATCTAATTTTAGTACCTGGTTTAATTAAAAAAGACACTGACGAAATTACAGAAGCATTGCAAATCCCTACATTTAAAGGGTCAACTGATGGTGCAGATTTGGCAATGGTTTTAAACTTACTGGAATCAATTGAGCTATCTACATCTAAACCTGCAGATAAATTAATTGAAGAAGAAAAAAGAAAGGAAGCATTGAAATTCATAGACGATTTTGAAAACGATGAAAAATTGAGGGAAGAGCTTCTTAAAAAACCAAACAACATTCTTGTTAAAAATTTGCCTGTAGGGGAGGATTTCCCAATGAGGGTACTTGCAGAAATTGCAAATGCTCCATTTTTATCCAAGGAAGAACTAATAAAAAAATGCCAGTTTTTCGTAGATTCCGGTGCCGACATGATTGATATAGGAATGGCTGCAGGAGAGGATTATTCAGACAGGATTCCTGATTTGATAGAAACTCTAAGGCCAATTGTAGGAGATAGACCATTAAGTATCGATACATTAAATTCAAAAGAAATAAAGGTAGCTTGTGAACATGGAATCGACTTGGTACTGAGCCTTGATTTAGGAAACTACAGCAAAGTTATTGACACCCTTAAGGAATATGATGTTCCAGCAGTATTGCTTCCAACAAATTTTTCTAAAGGAATTACCCCAAAAACACCTCAGGAAAGGGTTGAATTGATGGAGGAGTTAATTGAAAAGACAGAAGGGTTAACATATATTGCAGACATGATTTTGGATCCTGTAAATAGTTCCAGCATAGTTGAATCCATAATTGCATGTGATGATTTCCATAAGATAAATCCTGCCCCTATGTTTTTCGGTGTCGGAAATGTAACAGAATTGATGGATGCAGATTCAGGAGGGGTAAATGTATTGCTTGCAGGAATAGGCATGGAATTGGGCGTTAGCGTATTGTTCACTCCTGAAGAAAGTGGAAAAACAAGAGGAAGTGTCCATGAATTGGCAGTAGCCAGTAAAATGATGTTTTTGGCAAAGAACAGGGGATCGATTCCAAAAGATTTGGGGATAAATCTGGTTGAATTTAAGGACAAGCATAAGAAATTACAAACACCTCTTCCGGATATTGAAGATTTGGAGCTAATAACTCCTGGGGAACCCATTAAGTTTTCCAGAGATGTTGCAGGAAGCTTTAAGATAGTGATCGATTACGGCACATCTGTAGAAAATAGCAAGATTATCGTAGTTCACTTCAAGAAAAACGCTCCTGATTTGGTATTTGAAGGAAAAACAGCCAAAGAAATCTATGATGAAATTATTAAAAAGGATCTAGTTACAAAACTTGAACATGCCGCATATTTGGGTGCAGAACTCGAAAAAGCGGAAATAGCTATGAATACAAGAAAGGATTATGTTCAGGATTTTGACCTGTTTTAAAATAAAAAAAGAAAAAAGGGATTATGGGGAACTTGTTGAACCGCTTGAGGATGCCTGACTTCCTCCATAATCATTTTCATAACTTTGATAGTCGACATAGTTGGTGCTTATTTCATTATTTGTCCCATTAGGGTCTGATTCATTTATTGTTGAAATGTTTTTTCCAGTTGTGCTGATGTCGTCGCTGTTGTCATTTTGCATGAACATGTATCCGACATACGCAACTATAATCACGGCAATCACTGCCAGTATGCATACTATTATTTTTTTATTTTCCATCTCAATTCCTCCTTTAATAGTATAAATTAGTTAATATTATATAATATTTAAACTTTAAAGTTAATTTTATATTAGTAGTTATATCAATTAATAACATTGGGAGGTTTTTAATTGACTAGTGAAAGTTTAAGAATTACTGACATTGATAAAATATTAATAGATAATAATTATGTTTCAAATAATGAAATTTCAACCACATTATATTTATCTTTAATTTTAGGTAAGCCAATGTTAATTGAAGGCCCACCGGGGGTAGGAAAAACAGAACTTGCAAAAGTTGTTGCAAAGGCATTTGATAGGGATTTCTTTAGAATACAATGTTATGAAGGAATAACATTTGAACAGATTGTTGGTGAATGGAATTACCAAAAGCAATTGCTGCATCTAGAAGCTGCCCGTATAAACCATGAGGGTGAAGGTGAAATATTCCAGGACCAATATTTCATCAAAAGGCCTTTGCTTGAAGCATTTCTAAACGATAAACCATCAGTATTGCTGATTGATGAAATAGATAAGGCTGATGAGGAAGTTGAAAGTTTTCTGTTGCAGGCTTTAGGAGAAAAACAAATAACCGTTAATGACTTGGGAACTTTTGACTTGGAAAACGACTTGATTGTTATTCTAACATCTAATTCTCAGAGGTCTCTTCTTGATGAAACTAAGGACAGATGTTTGTTCTTATATATCCCATATCCAACACCTTCCCGTGAAATGGATATTGTTCTTTCAAAAGTGCCAAATGCAAATCCTGAAGAGGTTAATAGGATTGTTAATCTAGTTCAAAACATTCGTAATCTTAATCTAATGAAAAAACCTTCTGTTAGGGGAACTGTTGACTGGGTTAAATCTGCAATGAATCTGAAAGAGGAAAGCATGGAACAGGCTTTGGAAGATAGTATTGGTGTTGTTATCAAAACAGAAAGCGATAAGAAAAGAGTTCTTAAGGAATTTTTCAATAAATGATTATTATGGTTGACAAAATAATTGAATTGTCCAATCAATTAAGAGAGGCAGGAATACCTGTTAGTGTTAGAAGCACAAAAGATGCTGCAGATATCTATAAAAATCCAGATATTGGTAAGAATACTTTAAAAACAGCTTTAAGGGCCATTTATATTAAGGATAAATATGACTTGGCAAAATTCAATAGGATATTTGACGGCATTTTCAAAAAGCAGTTTGGTTCTGAAGAGTCAAAGGTAATTGAGGATAGGGGAAAAGCGTACTCCGGTGATGGCCCCAAATCAAATAAGTATGTTATTAAAAAGACAGACAATAGATCTAAAGCATTCAAAAAAGAAAAGTTAAATAATAAGATGCTTAAGGAATTGGCAGGCAAGCCATTGCTTGAAGAAATTGATCAATTGGAACGTGAAGGGGAATTGATGAATACTGATTTAACTAAATTGAATCGTTTTGATCCTCGTATGCTTGAAATCTGTCAAAGATTAGGTAGAAAAATAGCTAATAAACGTTCCAGAAGAAACCTAAAAGCCAATTCCAATAAAATAGATATGAGGAGGACGATACGCTCCAATATGAGGTATGGTGGAACTCCTGTCAATCTGATTAAGGCAAAACCAAGAAATCGTAAAAATCAACATCTCTTTCTAAATGATATTAGTGGATCATGCGAATGGATTAGTAGTTGGTTTTTCATGCTTATGTACTCCTGCAAATCAGCTTTTAAAAATTCAAGAACATTTGAATTTGACAATAAGGTAATAGAAACCACTGAAGCATTGTCTGAAGACCAAATGTTAAATGCATTTGTTAAAGTAAAGGATTTGAGAATAAGGAACATGATGGTTCACGGAACCTCAAACATGTATACTGCATTTGAAGATTTTATAAAAGTGGCTGATCTAAACAACAAATCATATGTGATAATGCTAACCGATTGTAGGGATTGGGCAGGACCAAAAGTGGATGGAAAGCAAGCCAGCGTTCAATTTGTAGAGGAAATGGTTCAACTATCAAAGAAAGTTATTATATTGAATCCTGAAGATAGATATAAATGGGATGTTGTAGATAGCTGCGTCTCTCTTTATGAAGATGTAGGTGCACATGTATATGAAGTTAATACATTAAATCAGTTAGCTCAATTTGTAGAATCGTTATGAAGGAGGAATTAATATTGAATTGTACCAAATGCGGTAATCCTCATGTAATTATTAAAAAAGAAGAATCCGGACAATTTTTATGTAAGGACTGTTTCATCAAATCTGTCGAAAAAAAGGTTAGCAAAACCATTAAAAAAGAAAAGCTTTTAGAAAAGGGAGATAAAGTTTTAGTGGCCCTTTCAGGTGGAAAGGATAGTGTTACTCTTTTAGAGATATTGGATGATTATAGGAGAAGGCATATTATCGACCTATGTGCAGTAACTGTTGATGAGGGAATCGATAACTATCGTCAGGACGGTATTGACATAGCTATTAGGCATGCTGAAAGGTTAGGAATTGAACATAAGGTTGTAGCCATTAAAGACGAATATGGAATAACTCTTGACGAAATAATGGAAAGAGACAATCATAGAGGGTCATGTACCTATTGCGGTGTTTTCAGAAGAGACATCATAAATAAGACCGCACGTGAAATGGGGGCAACAAAAATAGCTATGGGCCATAATTTAGATGATGAAGTTCAGGGAATAATGATGAACTATTTGGAAGGAAACACTGACAACATTTCCAAATTTGGACCAAAAACAGAATCAAAGGCAAAAGAATTCACAGTTAAAATCAAACCTTTACGTGAAGTTCCAGAACGTGAAATAGGTTTATATGCTGTTGCAAAGGATTTGGAAGTTCATTTTGCAGGTTGCCCATACGCACAACAGTCTTTTAGAAAAGAAGTTTCAGACCTAATCAATCAGCTGTCTGAAAATCACCCAACAATAAAATACTCTACCTTAAGGGGATACGACAAGGTAAAGGAAGCTATTGGGGATGAATTCAAAAAAGAATTCAAGCTAAGAAGGTGCAGCGTATGCGGTGAACCTTCAGCTAATGAACTATGCAGAAAATGCACATTTTTAAAGGAATTAGAGGTTATTTAATGAAATTCAATTTAAAATATAAAGACATCGACGAGTCAAGGGAATTGTCTTCAGAAAATTACACAATTAAAGATTTATTAAATGATTTGGAATTATCCAGCCAATCATTAGTATGCAAACAAAACGGCGAATTGGTTATAGAAGAAACAGAGATCAAGAATGATGATGAAATTCAATTAATCCAAATAATCTACGGAGGATAAAAAATTGAAGATTAGTCATGAATGCGGACCATGCTTTTTAAGGCAGGCCGGAGAAGCTCTTGATTTGGCTACTGATAACAGTGAACTTAAAATAGAAATTTTCAACGAAATTTTCAATTTTTTAGCAGGTAATTTCTCAACAAATACAAACTCCAATAAAACAGGTTCCACAATTCATAAAATAATAAAAGAAAGAACCGGATGCAAGGACCCATACAAAAAAGAAAAAGTTTTAGGAAATAAGATAGCATTGAAATATCTGCCACAGGTCAAAACGATAATTGAAGAAGAGGACTCATTGGAAAATTATGTTAAGATAGCTATCATAGGAAATATATTGGATTTTGGAGCCTTCACATTAAACACGGACATCGATGAGCTTATTAATAATGCCCTTCAAAAACAGTTGAAAATCAATCATGTTGAAAGTCTGGAACAGTCAGCTAAAAAACATGATAAGTTGTTATATTTGGTGGACAACACAGGAGAAATTGTTTTTGACAAGTTGCTTCTTGAAAAACTCAAGTCATATGGTTTAGACATTACAATTGCCGTCAAATCAGAACCAATTTTAAATGATGCCTGCATGGAGGATGCATTGGCTGTTGGGCTTGACAAATATGGGGATATTGTGGAAATTGGTGCAGGAACTGTAGGATATGTTGATAGTGAAATTTCTGATGATTTCAGGAAGATTTTCAATGATCACAAATTCATAATCTCCAAGGGAATGGGCAATTATGAGGGTTTGACTGAAATTGACACCTCGGATAAGGAATTGTACTTTTTATTATGCTCAAAGTGTCATGCAATATCCAAGGATATGGGTGTGGATTTGCAGGATATGGTATTGCTCAAAAATCATTAAAATAATTTATATACTAGTAAACTAATTATTTAACTATGAAAAAAGGAATTAAAGTAGCTCTTATTATAATTGTTATAGCTATAGTAGGAACTGCTCTTTTATTGGTAATGGGTAGTGAAAATCTTGAGATGGAATCAACTAACATTAATTCCACTAATAATATAACTGAAGCTGAAGAAATTGCAGATGCACAAAATAAGGATGTTTTTGTACTTTTCACTAGTGATACCTGTACATGGTGCGATAAGCTAAAGTCAGATACATTGAGTGATGAAAAGGTAATCGAAAAGATTAACAAATATTATGTAACTGCAGTTGTCGATATTGACAAACAACCTGATGTGGCAAATGCTTATCATGCTGTCGCAACTCCAGTTATAGTTCTTTTAGATAGCAATGGTACAGAAAAAGCTAGACTTAATGGTTATTACGGCCCAGCAGAACTTCTTGAATATATTTGATGAGGAATAACAATGGATTTTATTCCTTATATTTCTTTTTTAACAGGTTTCATATCAATAATTTCTCCATGCATAATTCCAGTTCTACCAATATTATTCGGATTTACCCTTAAAAACAAAGGCAATAAGGAAATAATCGCATTTGTAATTGGATTGTTTTCAGTGTTTACAACTTTAATATTTATAGCAGGACTATTCACTGTAATGTTTTACAGCTATGTGTTTTATCTGAGAATTTTTGCAGCTATTGTTCTGTTAATCGTGGGGTTCCTATTCGTTTTCAACAAATCTTTCAACTTAAGTTTTAAGAACATGTCATCGGACGGTATTTTAGGCTCCTTTGCTTTAGGAATTCTAACTTCCATTGCATGGGCTCCATGTTATGGAGGATACCTGATCTCTTTGGTGTCAGTACTTATTACAACTGCAAATTTTTTATACATAAGTTTCAATATTATTCTATATGGCTTAGGTTTTGGAGTGTCATTATTGATTTTAAGTTTTATAATATCTAAGATCAATCTTGAAAATTTTATTGAAGGCTCTGAGCATATAAGAAAAATAAGCGGCATTCTGTTTATTGTTGGAGCAGCATACATGTTTTTAACGGCTAATGGAGTTATTTTATGAAAATAGGGTTTATTGGTTTTGGCGAAGTTAACAGAAAATTGGCGGAGATTCTTAAGAATGAAACATTATTGACCTCAAAGGAGGGAAGGTCTAGAAACACCATCTTCAATATAGACAAATCCGATGCTGAAGTTTTGGACAACTTTGAACAAGTGGCCATAAACTCAGATATATTAATATCTGCAAATTCCCCAAGCAACGCCCTTAAAACAGCTGAAAAATACGGGAGATTATGTGACGGCATATATTTGGATTTGAACAACATTTCACCAAAAACAGTAGGGGAAATCAAAAAGGTTACAAATAATTTTGTAGACTCATCAATCATTGGGGGAATCAACAACGACTTCAGAATATACTTGTCCGGAGAAAAGTCAAGGCAGTTAGAATTCCTAAGCAATTATCTGCCAATCGAAATAATCTCGGACAATATTGGGGATGCTTCAAAACTCAAATTGCTCAGAAGCATTTATACAAAATCAGTATCTGCAGCTTTAATAGAAACCATGGAAATTGCAGAGAAATTAAATCTTGAAGAAGAGCTTTTGGATACCATATCACTTAGCGAAGGTGAAAACTTTAAAAAATTAGCAATATCCAGAATTAAAAACACAAAAAACAATCCAAAAAGAAAAGAAGAAGAAATGTTGGAAATATTGGATTATTTCAAAGGACACTCAATGGAGATGAGTGAAGCAACTCTTAAAAAATTATCCAATCTCTAATTTAATTTTATAGCTATTATTTACTTTTTCAGTGGTTCCTTTAAGGGGAATGAAGTTTGAATCAAGAATATATCTAATGTATGTCACTTCGTTTGAAGGCAATCTAAGATTTGTCTTAATTTTTTTACCGTCAATCTTCATCTGGACAGACACCTTTCCATTCTTATCAACATAGACATCTGCATTTTCACCGGATTTCATTATTTTGGCTTCAAATTTTGTAAGATTCAGGCCAGCATAAATGGTCAAAGGAGCATCCACTTTTATATTTCCTGATCTAAATTTCTCATTGGCCTTACTGGAATCCAAATCACTGTTTGCAACGTACCATGCACGATTTATAACATGCTCCACATTCTGGTTAGGGGGAATAACGCCTTTTTCCTCATAGCCTTTCATCAAATCCATAACTTCCTTTTTAGTAACCCCCTCCTCAATGGCGCTAATTGCTAGGCGAGTCATTACAGGACCATAATTCGCCTTTCTAAAAGCAGCCCAAATAGTTTCACTATCTCTATAAACCCTTTTTTTAATAATTTCATTAATCGCATTGCTTGTAAGGTAGGCAATTTTAGAAAGATTTCCCCTTGATGAAGTGTTCAATGTTTTATAAATCTCACCATAATTTCTCTGGCCAGGAACCTTTCCCAGAGCAATTTCACGTTCCAAGACCTCTGCGGTGATCTTTGGAATTACTGAACGCACTTTCCCTGTTAATCTCAAGTCATTCTCAAGGATTGATTGTCTTATTGCACGTCCGGAGACTTTCCCTCCCTTGGAAACTTCTTTTATAACATGGAAATCGAGTTTGGAACCTAAAAATTCATTTATGGCATACCATCGAATTTCATTTCTGTTGGGATAATTTTTTGGCATTCCAACAAAATTCCCCTGTTTAACAAATTTGTCGGCTTTTTTAGCTATTTCCTCAAGAGGAATATTCGCTGCAGTAATGTAATCAGTGACCCCATCGTCAATCATTTTGGAAAGTCTTATAGTAACGCTATAAGACAAAATAAGGCGGTGATGCAAACCTTCAAAAGGAATTACCTTGTCAGCACCCAATTCTAAAACGATTTCCCGACGTGATTCATAATCAAGAAAAAAAGGAGCATGATTTGCACTATAGCCCTTATTCAAGTAAACAGCCAATTCAGTATCCTTTTCATCAGCTATTTTGCGACCTTCTTTTATCAATTTTTCATGGCCTATATGGACAGGATCAAAATCAGCACTTATAGCAATCATTTAATCACCTAAAAAAAGTTGATGGTGTTAACCATCTATAAGTTTTAATATACCGGTTATCAATAACCAGATTCCAATCAAAATTCCAAGAACATACGGATCTGAAACATATGTTCCAATTATAATGTAAATAATTCCCAATACGATTCCTGCAACACCAATGTAAAAACCGTATCTTGCATGGCGGTTGTTGATAAGTGTTACAAGTCCTATAATCATTATAAAGATTCCAGCCAAATACAGCATAATCGCTGCAAGGAATGCAAAATAATGTGGATTGAATATAATTATTAAACTAATAATCAGCATGACGATTCCAAGGAAATAATCAAGAATCGCTCCGAATTTGTTATAATCCATTATTGAAACACCAATCATTATCACTATAATTGATATTAAAAGTGTAGACAATCCAAATAAGGCACTTGTACTTATTATTCCAAGCATTGGAAATGCAATAATGATAAGTCCTAAGATAATCGCAAGCAAACCTATAAATCTATTTCTCATTATATTTTCCCTCCCATCTTTTTTGTATTATTAATATAGTGGAATATGTTTATTAAAGGTTTTTGAAAAATTCATATTGGAATTGTTCACATCAGCCAACCATGAATCCTTACATTCACAGTCATATTCAATAATTGATTGATTTAGATTAGAATCAATAATCAAATGTTTCAATTCCTTATTGCATTTTTTACAATTATAAGGCCCTCTTCTAGAACCAAAACCTGAAGTGTCTAAAAGTGCAGGAATATCCATATTTTCACGAACGGTATTTATTATTTCAACAGCACTCCAAATCCAAGGCGGTTGATATGCTCCTTGTCTCCATAATCTTTCAATCAACGTCCCGCCATGTATGGTTGCAGGACAAAAGGACAATCTGTCAACATCAATGCCATCGCAATATTCTGCAGTAGCTATTGCTTCATCAATTGCCTCCTTCTCGCTTAAAAAGATAGGCTTAACAAAAACATATGCCTTTGCTTTAAAATTATAATTCTTTTCATCTCTTAATTTATGAATCAAATTAACCGCTTCTTCAAAATCTTTGGCTGTAAAACCCTTGTTGATTTTATTCAGACGGGTTTCGTCATTAGAGGTTTCAAGACCAATGCTGACTTCAAATAATGTATCTCCAATAATGTCAGCTATTTCATCTAGAAATGTTTCGTTGACATATTCCGGACGTGATTCAACAATGATTTCTTTAACATTGCCCATTTCAACCAAGGTTTTTAGAATTTCATCACGGGCATCTTTTGGAAGTTCGTGGGGATTTAAGAAACTACCTGAAGCGAATAATTTCACTGCTATTTCATCTTCCTCATCTAAAGGGAATCTCTCCAGATGCTCATTAAATATTCTAATGATGTCATTACTATCAATAGCTTCTAATGTACAGTCTGAAACATAACTGCACATTGTACATCCTCCGGCATCTCCAAGAGCCCAGGAACAGCCAGGTGTTGGCAATATCAAAAATAAGGTTTTTTTTACACCGTCATATGTAAGGTCATCATTATACCAACTGGCAGCCACTTGATCGGGTGTTTTATCTTTTTTCCTATCAAATGATCTTTGTCTTATATCTTTTGTTAAATTTTCAATTTCCATTAATAATATATTGAGCAGTTAGTATAATTAAAAATTTTGTTTAAAAATAGTGTTGTATAATATTATTGTAAAATTTATTTTAAAAAAAGAAAAAAAAGAAAGAAGTAAATTGCTTAGAAACTTGCAATTACGTCTTCGAATAATCCAATGGATTCTTTTACGTCTTTTCCTACAGGGGAACCTACGATGTATTGGGTTACTCCCATTTCAGCTAATGCTTCAATTTTTGGAGCAAATTCATCAGGGGTACCACATACGGAGAATGCTTCGAGTAAGTCATCAGTTACAGCACCGATAGCTCCACCAAAGTCACCTTTAGCTAACATACCACCGATTTTTTCGTTGATTCCTTCAGGTAATCCGTGTCTTTCTATTACTGGAGGTGGGGAACCTGCTGCGATGAATGCAACTACGATTCTTGCTGAGTTTTTAGCAGCTTCGGAGTCAGTTCCGATAGAAGTTGCAGTGTATGCACCTACATCGAAGTCTGCGATGTCTTTTCCAGCGTTGTCGATTCCTTTTTTGATTAAAGGTAATGCTGCTTCGTAATCTTTAGGGTTGGATGCGTTGATTAATACACCGTCTGCGATTTCTCCAGCGGTTTCTAACATTTTAGGACCTTGTGCACCCATGTAAATTGGGATGTGTTCTTGTACTGCTTTTACTCCACCTAAGGATGCTCCGCCTTCAGTTTTTCCACCTTCGACTAAGGTGTTAATTTCTGCGATAGCGTTTTTGATGGTAGTTACAGGTTTTTCCCATGGAATTCCTAATGCGTCAAAAGTAGCTTTGTCACCAGGACCAATACCGAAAGTTGCTCTACCTTCTGAGAGTTCATCAATGGTTGCAATAGCTGATGCTGAGATAGCAGGAGCTCTTACGTATGGGTTGGTTACTCCAGGACCCATTTTGATGGTTTCAGTTCCTTCAGCGATTAATGCTAAGGTTTCGTATACGTTTTTATTGTTGTAGTGGTCAGTGATCCAAGCGTATTCAAATCCTACATCTTCTGCTAATTTTACTAATTCTACGATTTCACTAATTGGTTGATTTGGTACGAATTCAATACCGAATTTCATTTTTTATCACCATTAATATATTATATTAGGCATATATAAAGGAATTTGCATTTGAATTTAATAGAAAATTTTATATATTACTGTTTCTTCGGTTTCATAATTCTATTTGATTTAATCCCATTTTTTACTATTAATACAAAAACTATTTTTTTTATTACTGTAATTTCGGTTGTTCGGCCAGTTAATATTATTTTCAAAAACGTTATTTTATTTGAATATATGTTCTCTATTCATGATAATATTAATTTTAAATTTTTATTTAATTTAAATATGTTAATCTCGTTCATTTTTAATTTTTTTAATCATTTTTGCAATATTTTTTAATTGAATTTGTTAACATTATATCTCTCTCTATTAGATGTGCTATGTGTTTTTTGGCGATGACCTAAGTACAATGTATTTATTACAATTTGCAATGATGGTTGCTTTTCCACATGTAGCAATAATTTATTAAATCATATTTATTTCAAAAATAGTTGTTTAACTGCAACTTCTTTTGTTATATTATATTCTTGAATGAGTACCTAATTTTTTTAGGTATGATGTTGGTTTTGTAGATGTGGTGAAATTTGATTTTCAAATTTTGTGTATTACCTGTCTATATTTTTTTAGCGTACTTCAATATTTTAAGTATTATTCTGCTATTCAATTCTGTTTGATCCTGGCAGATGCTACTGCTATTGG